>NZ_QQRR01000002.1:600000-900000 GCF_003439925.1 Haloprofundus halophilus | reverse complement strand
GACGTGCCGAACCTGACGGTCTCCGGGTCGAGCGTCGCGTCGCTCTCGACCGACACCGGAATCACGCCCCTCGACTCGGGGGCGACGGTCGACTCGACCTCGACTGCGACGCGCTCGGCGACGAGTCCCGACTCGACGGCGACGTACGGAATCTCCGCCGGGCCGTCGTCGTAGGCCAGCGCCGCCGACTGGGAGACGCCCTCGGGCGTCAGCAGGTCGAGAACGTTCGGGTTGCTGTCGTCGTTCTCGCCGCCGCCGAAGACGTAGCCGCCCGCCTCGGCGACGACGGGGCGGATTCGACCGACGCTGAACCCGTCCTGACCGAGCACGACCGGCGCGAACTCCCGCTCCGCGAGGTCGCCGACCGCCGACTTGGGCACCTCGAACTTCACGGCGTCCGCGTCGGCGTAGGCGACGACGTCGACGTCCTCGGTGACGACGCTGCCGTCGGCGGCTTCGACGCGCGGGGAGAACTCCCCGGTGAACCCCTCGACGACGATGCGCGCGTCGTGCGGCGCTTCGAGCGCCGCGTCGACGCCTTCGCGCGTCTCCGTCGAACCGCCGTCGGCTCCCTCGCCGGTCGCGCGCAGGTAGACGTGGAACGTCTGCAGCGAGAAGCCGGCGTCGCCGCCGAAGGGGTCCGTCAGCTCGTCGAGCGTGACGAGGAACTGGTAGCGGTCGTCGGTCTCGAACAGTTCCACGCGCCGGAGGTCGAACGCGCCGTCGACGAACGCCTCGTTCGTCGGGTAGACGTAGCCGCCCGGACCGTCGTCGTCGCCTTCGGGGTCGTCGAAGCTCGCCACCGGGTCGCCGACGGCGACGCGCGTCACCGTCTCGCGGACGACCGCCGTCCCGGTGTCGACCAGCGAGTCTGCGTCGCTGCCGGCGACGACGGTGACGGCGTTCTGGCCGTCGTCGACCGCCACGTCGACGGCGAACGACCCGCCGTCGGCGACGACGCTCTCGACCGGCGTCCGGACGACGACCGTCGCGCCGTCGGTGTCGCCCTCGACGCGGACCGTCTCCCCGTCGGTCGTCGAGGGAATCGACGCCGACAGCGACGGCGATTCGGGGGTCTCACCCTCGACGTACCGCTGCCGGACGAACGCGGGCGTCTCGACGGGTTCGCCCGCGTCGACGCCGTGCGCGAGGCGGACGAACTGCGCCATGCTCCACGACAGCGGCGTCGCCGACCCGGTGCCCTCGCCGAACTCCCAGTTGTAGTCGGTGGGTTCGGGCACGTCCCACACCTGCTCGGGAATCATGTCAGCGTCGTTGGCGAACCCCCGCATCGTGTCGAGCAGCGCAGCGGGGTCTTCGTCGCCCGCGAGCAGTTCGTACTCGGCGCGCTCGCCGGTGAAGATGGGCCACAGCCGACCTTTGCCGGCGTTGTCGAGCGACCACGGCGCGCCGCGCGGATAGTTCTCGTCGTTCGGTCCCTGCTCGCCGTAGCCATCGCCGTTGTACCGGTAGAAACCGGGGCCGTTCGGCGTCTCGACGCGGATGGTGTCGTCGACGACGGCCAGCGAGTTGCGAATCACCTCGTCGTCCCACGGTTTGATTCCCAGTCGCGTGAGTTCGAGGAAGCCCGCGTCGACGACGTTGCGCTCGTCGAGCGTCGGGCCGCCGTTGGCGAGGCCGCGGTCGGCGCCGTCCTCGGGGTCGCGGTCGTCGTTGACGCGGAAGTAGTACGGCGTCCGCGTGTGTTCGTCCGTCCCGGTCTCTGTGGCGGTCCACGCCTCGACGTTCGCGGTCCAGTCGTCGGCCAGCGCCAGCCAGACGAGCGCGTCGGCCGCTCGCCCCTCGTCGTCGGCGAGGCTCGCGGCGCAGGCCAGCCCCGCGATCTCGGCGGCGATGGTCGACGGCGAGTAGCCCGACTCCTCCTCCCAGCGCTCCTGGGCGCTCTCGGGACCGTTGTCGGCGACGTAGTTCGCCGAGCGGCGGACGTTCTCGTAGTCGTAGTTCGCCGCCGAGAAGTCGATGCCGTGGCGCTCCGCGAGCTGGTACGCCATCACCTGCGGGAAGGAGATGTTGTCCATCTGCTCGCCGCCCCAGCGGGTCCGCCCGTCGATGTAGGTGTTCTGCGGGATGAACCCCCGCTCGTCCTGCTGGTACTCGTAGATGTACTCGGTCGCTTCGAGGGCGCTGTCGACGTCGCCGGCGGCGAGATACGCGGTGAACACCTGGTAGAGGTCGCGCGCCCAGACGTAGTTGTAGCCGTAGTCCCGCGGTTCGTTCGCGTTCACCGCCACGCCCCACGGCACCGAGGGGCTCGCCAGCCCCGCACCGGCGAACGTCTTGTCGTCGACGGCTTTCAGCTCCATCGCCGCCGCGCGATACTGCGAGGCGAGGTCGGCGTCGAGCCACGCCGGCGGGTCGGGCACGTAGTCGCGCCACGAGGCGACGTAGTCCGCGCGGACCGCGTCGTAGCCGCGGGCGAGCGACGCTCGGGCGACGGACTCGGCGTCGGCGACGCCCTCCTCGCCGCCCTCCGCGAAGCCGAGCGCCACCGTCTCCGAGAGCGAGTCGACGCCCGTCCCGAGGCGACCGACGAGCGCGACGTTGCCGTCCTCGGCGCGGTCGTAGCGCGTCGCGTCGTCGCCGTCGGTCAGAAGCGGCGAGAGGCTGTCGCCGCCGACGAAGTCGACGGTGGTCCAGTCGAAGCCCGAGTCGGAGACGACCGCCGAAGCGACGTTGTACGGGTCGCCGTCCTCGTCGAGGATGACCGCCTCGTCGTCGTTGTCGTCGGTGTCGAAGCCGGCGAGCGCGTCCGAGTCGGTGACCAGCGCCGTGTCGGCCACCCCGCTGTTCGAGAGCGCGGCGTCGACGAGCAGATACACGTCGTACTCGGCGCTCGACTCGAACGACACGTCGGCGAGGATGGCGTCGTTCTCGGCGGCGGCGGCGTACTCCAGTTCGACGGTCCAGTCGCGGTCGACGGCCGAAACCGTCTGCCGAAACAACAGCGCGTCGTCCTCGACGCGTTCGGTTCGCCGTTCGACGGGGTCCGCGCCGGTGTCGTCGTCGGTGCGGTCGACGTTGTACGTCCGCGCGACGTAGCCGTCGCCGTCGGCGACGACCACGTCGACCGAGCGCAGGCACATCAGGTCGACGCGGGGGAAGCGCGGTTCGGTCAGCGCGCCCTCGGTCAGCGTGAACCACACGTGGGAAGCGTCGGAGTCGCCGTGGTCGGCGACGGTGCCGACGCCGTACTTCTCGCCGGTCGTCCAGAACGAGTCCGACCCCGGCGCACCCGGGGCGGTGCCCGCCGCCGTAGCCCGCGGAACGCCTGCCAGCGAGACGGTACCGGTCGCAGCGACACCCTGCAGGAACTGTCTCCGTTGCATGACTAACATTCGTGAGGAAATGCTACCTCATTAATGTTTTGCAGGTTGACGCGGTTTCAAAATAACGTACTCGGTCGGTAGTCGTAACTCGCCCCCCGGTGCGTAATCGACCTCGCGGAGACGAGAGTAGACGAGAGAGGCGGAAGTAAGCGGAACCGTGAGAGCGAGAGAGGCGAGAACGAACGGGGACGACGACTGCCGTCACCGCGGCTCTTGTCGGAACGAGCGGACGAGAAACACCAGCAACAGCCAGCCGAGGAGAAGCCCGCCGAGAATCGAGAGCGCGAGCTCCACCGGGGTCGGGTCGACCTGGAGGGCGATGAGGCCGCCGGACGCGCCGACGAGGAGGACGAAGAACAGTTTCAGTCGAAAGGAGGCGGCGTCGCGCTCGTCGTCCGAGAGGCTCGGACCGACCATCAGTCGCGTCCGCCTCCGCAGTCGCCGGTCGAACGCCTCGCGTCGAAACGGTTCATACGGATGCCAGGGCGCGGAGGCGTTTTAACGCTACTCACTGTCGCCGGCCGCGCCCCTCCGGCGTACCGCTCACTGGAACCCGCGGCCGACCTCGTCTTCGTCCACGAGGTCGTCGAGTTCGGCGTCGAGCAGGCGCTCGGCCTCCTCGAACTCGTCGCCGAAGGCGTCCAGCGAGTCGGGGCGCTCCTCGGGGTCGAACTCCATCGGGCCGAACGCGGGGCTGTCGAGCGCCTCCATCAGGTCGGTGAAGAAGTCGTCCGGCGTCGTCGGCGCGTCGCCGTGGACCCGGACCGTCTCCCGGACGCGCTTGGCCATCGTCTTCGCGTGCTCGTCGTCCTCCGGCGGGTTCTGGACGGCGAACCGTCCCGCGCTCTCGCGGTTCGGCAGCAGCGGTTCGAGGCCGTCGTCGACGCGGCGGGCGACCCGCGCGCCGACGCCGCGGAGCTCGTAGGGGTTCTTCGCGTACGTCTTCAGAAAGTAGACGCCCCGGTTCGGGTGTCCGAGCACGAGGTCCTCGCCGACGCCCTCGCGGCGACGTCCGGCGACCGCTCGCCAGTCCTCGCCGTCGCTACCGTCGGCGGTCACCTCTTCGAGGATGTCCCGCCACGCTCTGACGCGCATGGGTCGCGTTGGCGTGCCGCTCGAATGAGTGTGTCGGTCGGACAGTCCGGTTCGGTATCAGTCCGCGAACGTCAGTTCCCTCGTCAGGAGGAACGCGCCGATTCCCAGGAGCGCGTAGGTGACGAGAGACGTGTCGCCCTCTACGAGTCTGACCGCGCCCCACGCGACGGCCCCGGCGTAGAGGGCGATGCGAAACCGGCGGGTCTGCATCGCGTCCGCGACGACACCGTAGGCGACGACGGCGACGACGTAGAGGCTCACCACTATCTCGGGGAGCGCGCTCGTACCCTCGACTTGGAACTGTAGCACCGTCGTCACGGCGACGAAGCCGAGCATCCCCAGGAGCAGCAGTCGCCACTTCCGGCCGAACTGCGGGGCCGTCTCGTCGTCGCCGGCCGTTCGAGCGTCCGAATCCGCTCTCGCTTCGCCGGCATCTGCGCTCCGGTCGGTGCGCTCCGGTTCACTCATCGGTGTCGTCCGCCTCGTACCCGTCGTTACCTTCGCTCGCGTCGCACATACCCGACTCTCGGTTCGGCGACCCCTTCGGTACTCCGGTTTTTCCCGGCGACCGACAGGGTTTTTCAGACACGGGGCACAGAGCCTCGTAGTGAACGTACGCGGCCACATCGTCGCCGTCGACGGTCCCCGGACGGTCGAGACGAAGTACGGCGAGCGCAACGTCGCCGACCTCTCGGTCCGACCGACGGACGAGAACGCCGAGACGCTCCTCGACGGCGACGAGTCGGTGACGGTGACGCTGTGGGGGAAGTGGACCCACACCGCCGAGCACGCCGACGAAGGGATGGAACTGCTGCTGACGGAGGCGGAGCCGAACGAGTACCAAGGCGAGGTGAGCTACACGACCGGCTCTGACTCTTACGTCGTCCTCGAACCCGGCTTCCTCGTCAACGTGACCGACATCCGCTCGTGGGTGCAGTGTCCGCGGATGTACTACCTGAACAAGCTCTCGGGCATTCCACTGAACTACCCCGTGGTGAAGGGGACCATCGTCCACGAGGTGTTCGGCGATCTGCTCCGGGGCTGCGACCTCGACGACGCCATCTCGGACAGAGTCGCCGAGGCGGGGCTCCAGCTCGGCTTGCTCGGCCGCGAGCGAAAAGAGGTGGAGGACGAAGTCCGGAGAAACGCCGCCGCCATCGAGGGCTGGCTGGCGCAGGGGACGCTCACTGACGGCGAGACGTCGGCAGACGTCTCACCGGAGTGGGACGGTAGTCCCATGGAGGACGAGTGGCGCTCGGAGTACACCCTCATCAGCCCCACCTTCGGCGTGAAGGGTCGCGCCGACGCGCTCCGACGCGGGTCGCCCGTCGAACTCAAGACGGGCAAGAACCTCAAGCGCGACCCCAGATTCCAGGACAAGATTCAGGCGGCCTGCTACGCGCTGTTGCTCGAAGAACGCGGCGTCCCCGTCGATACTGGCACGCTTCTCTACACGAAGAACACGGCGCTGGACCGCTCCGAGGAGACGGGCGACCTCTCGCCCGCGAAGGACTTCTCCATCGGCAAAGGCCTGCTCGACTTCGTCGTCCGCACCCGCAACGAAATCGCGGCGATGGAGTACCACGGCGACGTGCCGACCGGGTTCGAGGCCGACGCGAAGTGTCAGTACTGCTTCGAGCAGGACACCTGCATGGTCGTCTCCGGCCGCCTGAACCAGCGCTCGAAAGCCGGGCAGATCGGCACGGCGCTCCCCGACGACGAACTCGACTACTTCCGGCGATTCTACGACGCCATCGAGGAGGAGCGCCGCGAGACGCACGAGGAGTACCGGAAGCTGTGGGAGCAGACGGCCGAAGAACGCGCGGACGACGACAGGGCGGTTATCGGTCTCGAACCGCTCGACCGCCGAGAACTGCCGGGCGGACGCTGGGAACTCCGCGCGAGGAAGACCGACGACGCCGTCTCGAAACTCCGCGAGGGCGACGTGGCGCTGGCCTCCGACGGCGACCCCGTAGCGGGTCACGCCGAACTGTGCCGAATCCGGACGCTCGGCGACGAAGTCGTCGTCACCGCCGACGAACCCGTCGACCTCTGCCGACTCGACGTGTACCCCTCGGACCTCTCGGTCGACCGGATGCTCACGGCACTGCACGACGCGCTGTTGAAGGGCGACGAAGAGCGAAAAGACGTCCTGTTCGGCCGCCGAGAACCCGAGTTCCGAGACGACGAGACGACGTACATCGACAACAACGAGGCGCAGAACGCGGCGGTCAACGTAGCGGTGAACGCCGAGGACTGCGCGCTCGTCCACGGACCGCCGGGAACCGGGAAGACGTACACCATCGCCCGGACGATTCGCGCGCTGGTCGAGCGAGGCGACCGAGTGCTGCTCACCGCCTTCACGAACCGCGCCGTCGACAACGCGCTCGAAGCGCTGCGCGAGCAAGGGTTCGAGGATATAGTCAGGGTCGGTACCGAGAACGGCGTCCGCGACGACATGCAGGACCTCCGCCTCGTGCGCGACGGCGACCCGAACGAGCGTGCGGCGGAACTCGACGGAGCGAGCGTCGTCGCCGCCACCACCGCCTCCTGCGGGTCGCGCATCCTCCGTGAGCAGGCGTTCGACGCGGCGCTCGTCGACGAGGCGTCGCAACTGACCGAACCGGGGACGCTCGCGGCGCTCAACCTCGCCGAGCGGTTCGTCCTCGTCGGCGACCACGAGCAACTGCCGCCCGTCGTCCGCGCAGAGAACGACCTCCAAAAGTCGCTGTTCGAGCGCCTCATCGACGCCTACCCGGAGGCGTCGGTGATGCTCGACCGCCAGTACCGGATGGCCCAGCGGATTCAGGCGTTCTCCTCGACCGAGTTCTACGACGGTCAACTCCGCCCGGCGACGGGCGAGGTGGCAGCCCAGCGGCTCTCGGACCTGCCGGGCGTCGACGAGTCGAGGCTCCCCGAGGAACTCCGCGGCGGCGTCTCGTTCGTCGACCCCGACGGTCGAAGGGAGGGCAACGCCAACCCGACGGAAGCCGATCGGGTCGCGGAAGTCGTCGAGTCGTTCGTCGCGGCGGGCGTCGACCCCGACGATATCGGCGTCATCGCGCCGTTCCGCGCGCAGGTCGCCGAACTCACGAAGCGCCTCGACGTGACCGTCGACACCGTCGACCGATTCCAGGGCTCCAGCGAGGAGGTCATCGTCGTCTCCTTCGTCGCCACCGGCGAGTTGGACGGGCCGCTGTTCGAGGACTACCGCCGGGTGAACGTCGCGCTCACGCGGGCGAAGAAGTCGCTCGTGCTCGTCGGCGACGCCGAGGCGCTGGGCTCCGACGCCTTCTACGCCCGGATGCTCGACTGGGCGCGGTGAGAACGGCGTCTCGTTCGTGTCCCGCACGAGAGTGTAATCCGCTCACGACAGTCTCTCGTACTCGAATTCGCGCGAACGCTTTTGCTCCGCGCATCCTACTATCGGAGTATGTCGAACGGCTCGGATAATCCGGCGATGACAGACACCGGCGTAACCCAGGAGACCCCTGACCAGGAGGCGGGACTGAGTCTCGACATGGTGACCGTCGCCGCCGGAGCCGGATTCGGCGGGATGGTCGCGATGACGCCGATACTCGTCGTCGGCATCCTCTTGGGCGTGCTCGAACCGGCGGCGTTCGCGGGGCTGGCCGAGATCGTGATGCTCGGCGATAGCTTCCTCATCGGGTCGTTCATCTTCGTCGGGGGCGGGATGACGACGCTCCCGCTGCTGTTCGTCTCGCTGGCGGTGTTCCTGCCCGGAAAGACGCTCGCGCGCCGCGGCGTCTCCTACGCGACCATCGTCTGGACGGGGTTCGCCATCGCGTTCTACTCCGAGCAGACGGGCGCGACGCTGGCGGGCTACCTCGTGCTCACGCTCGTCGCCCACTGGGTGTACGGCTACGTCCTCGGCTATCTCTACAACCGCTACGCGGCGATTCCGCAGTACGAGGTCTGAGACGGTACCCCGCGGTTCGCCGAGTACGCTCTTTTTCGCGTCTCAGTCGTCGGTTCCGGTGGCGTCCGAGCGGAGTCGCTCGAGTTCGTCGTCCTCGCCCAGTTCGTCGAGGACGCGCGCGTGGAACTCCCTGAGGACCGCCGACTCGTCCTCGGCGAGCACCACGTCGCTGGCCATCAGCGTGGCGAGGCCAAACGCCCGCGGCGACGGCGAGGACAGTTCTCGGTGGGTCACGCTCACGTCGCCCGCCCGTACCCCCCGAAGCACCTCGGCGATTCCGGCGACGTTGAGTTTGTCCTCGATTATCTCCCGGTAGGTCTCCTCCATCACGGCGAAGGCGTCGAGGTCCTGCGCGAAGGACAGCAGCATCTCCGAGGACACCTGCTGTTGGGCGGCGGTCTTCTCGTACCCCTTGTACCGCTTCAGAATCATCAGCGAGCGCGTCGCGTTGATTCGGAAGTAGCGCTTCAGGAGGTCCGTCCCCGTGAGCGCCCGTCGGAGCTCCTCGCGGACGGTCTCGGGGTCCAACGACCGAATCGCGTCCGCTACGTCCACCTTCCGATTCAGCGGCATCGAGACGGTGAAGCCGTTGTCGGCGACGGCGACTTTGACGTTCGCGTTCGAGCGCCGGGCGCAGCGGGCGGCGACGAGACGCGAGAGGCCGTCGTTGAACCTCCGGCCGTAGTTCGAGTGGACGTAGAAGTTGCGGCGGTACTCGTCCCTGTCGAGCACCTCCTCGACGGCGAGCCGAGAGCCGGTGCTCACCGTCTCCGGGCCGCCGTAGCGGACCTGTTCGTCGAACGTCCGGGCGACGGCGCGGACGCTGTTCTCGTCCATCGGGAACTCGCGGAGCCACGTGCGGACGCCGGGGCGGCCGCCGCTGGCCAACCGCGCGAGCAGTTCGCCCTGGAACGCCAGAATCTCGCGGCCGAGGTCGTACGACAGCGGCAGGCGCTCGGAGAACCACGAGGGGACCGTCGGCCGCGACGACGTGGGGTCGACGTACACTTTCGAGCCGCGGCGGTAGCTGAACTCGAAGTTCGACCCGCCGAGGACGAACACGTCGCCCTTCTCGAGGGTGTCGAGGTAGTTCTCGTCCAGATTGCCGACCCACTCCTTCGACCCGCGGACGTACACGTCGCAGGTGAAGGAGTCCGGAATCGTGCCGATGTTCGTCATGTAGATGACGCGGGCCAACCGCCCGCGTTTGCCGATTAGCGGTTCGCCCACGTCGAACTCCTCGTAGTGGTGATTTTCGTCGGACGGATCGTCCGACGACGTTCGCGATCCGTCGGATCGCTCACCTCCGTCGGGCGCGTCGTTGGTGTCGCGCCAGATTTTCGCGTAGACGTTCTTCTCCTCGAGCCCCGCGTAGTCGGCGGTGAGATACGCCATCAACCGCTCCCACTCCGCCTCGGAGAAGTCGCGGTACGGGTACGCCCGCCGGAGCGTCGCCTTCACCTCCGCCTCGCGCTTCACCCCGTTTATCGCCATCCCGTACACGTGCTGGCTCGCCACGTCGTAGGCGTTCTCGGGGACGAACACCCGGTCGACGAACCCCTCCTCGGCCTTCTTGAGCATCACCGCGCACTCGACGAGTTCGTCGCGGTCCAGCGCGACGACGCGCCCTCGAACCGTCTGTCCGAGGCGGTGGCCCGCGCGGCCGACGCGCTGGAGCAGCGAGGCGACTGACTTCGGCGACCCGACCTGCACGACGAGGTCGACGTGCGGCATGTCGATACCGAGTTCGAGGCTCGTCGACGTCGTCACCACGTCCAGTTCGCCGGCTTTCAGCTGTCGCTCTATCTCCTGTCTCCGGTCCTTCGAGAGCGACCCGTGGTGACACCCGGAGTTCGACTCGTCGAAGGTCTTCGGAGACCTCTCTCGGAGATTCCGCAGTACTCGCTCCGCGCCCGACCGGGTGTTCGTGAACACGAGCGTGTTCGTGTGCGACGTGACGAGTTCGTGCAGGCGGTCGTAGAACCGCTCCTGGACCTCCTGCCGCGGCGTGTCGACGAGGTCGTCGGTCGGACACTCCAGTCGAACGTCGAACTCGCGGACGAACCGCGTGTCGACGATCTCGTACTCTCGGGGCTCGCCGTCCTCCTCGCCGACGAGGAACTCCGCCATCGTCGACAGCGGTTCGACGGTGGCCGAACAGCCGATGCGCGTCGGCGACGACTCGGTCATGTTTTCGAGCCGTTCGAGCGACACCGACAGGTGCGTCCCGCGCTTGTTCTCCGCGAGGCTGTGAATCTCGTCGACGACGACGTACTCCACCGTCCGGAGTTTCTCCTTGAACTTCGGCGAGTTCAGCAGGATGGCGAGCGTCTCCGGCGTCGTGTTGAGGATGTGCGGCGTCTCTTCGAGCATCCTCTGCCGGTCGGCGGAGTCGGTGTCGCCGTGGCGGATGGCGTGGCGGAGTTCGGCGTCGACGCCGCGGTCGGCCATCCGCTCGGTGATTCCCTCCAGCGGGACCTCCAGATTCCGGTGGATGTCGTTCGCGAGCGACTTCAGCGGCGAGACGTACAGACAGTACACCGAGTTCTTTAGCCCCGCTTCCTCCTCTCTGTCCCGCCGGAACAGTTCGTCGATGATGGCGGTGAAGGAAGCCAGCGTCTTGCCGGAACCCGTCGGCGCGCAGATGAGCGCGTTCTCCCGCTCGTGGATGAGCGGCACCGCCTCGCGCTGCGGCGGGGTGAAGAAACCGCCGTTGCCGGGGACGTACTCGCCGAACTGGTCGACCCACCACTCTCGGACCGCCGGCTCCAACAGGTCGAGCACCGACTCGTCCTCGATGGTCACCGCCTCGGCGTCGAAATCGACACCCGACGCCGCCAACAGCTCCCGACCACTCATTGATTCTTCTGAGAACCGAGGGGGTAAGTGGGTTGTGCCGTACGTCTCCGACGCCTCCAGCCGTCGCCGCGCCGCGGCGCTGCACGTACTATCATGGACGTTAATTACAGTGCTCGGCGCGGTACGTTTCCGCGTGTCATGCGCGAACCGAATCGAGACCACGGAACCGACGGCGAACTCGACAGGAACCGACGACGCACGCTGAAAGCGCTCGGTGCGGCCGGCGCGACCGCCGGCGTCGGCGGCGCGGCGGGATGGAGCGACGTCGCGAGCGCGCTCGGCCGCCGCGGAGGCCAGTCGGCGGTTCCCAGACAGCAGACCGACGGCGCGGTACTGGAGGACCGTTACCTCCGAATCGCGCTGCTGGCCGCCCGCGAGGCGGCGGCGATCCACGACGAACAGTTCGGACAGATAAAGACCGCCGAGACGAAGGCCCCCCAGCAACTCGTCACGGAGGTCGACAGAAACGCCGAGCGGGCCATCCGACAGCGGATACGCGAGGAACTCGGCGACGAGTTCGAGGACGACAACCACGCGCTGTTCGGCGAGGAACAGGGCGGCACGCGCTCGGGCGACTTCGTCTGGATAATCGACCCGCTCGACGGGACGACCAACTACGTCCGCGGCATCCCGCACTTCTGCGTCTCCATCGCCGTCGTCAGGGAGGGCGAACTCCACGCGGGCCTCGTCTACTACTCGCCGCGCGACGAGGTGTACGCCGCCGTCGCCGGCGAGGGGGCGATAAAGTTCGAGGACACCGGCGGGAACCCGACGCAGGTCGAGTCGGTGGTTCCGCTGTCGGTGACGAACGTCTCCACCATCGAGGAGTCGCTCAACTCGGTCGGCTTCTACAGCGGCGCGAGCGCCATCGACCCGCGCTACCTGCTCCTGTTCAGAGAGTTCGTCGCGGAGTCGCTCGGCATCCGGCAGCTCGGTGCCGCCGCGGTCGACATGGTGCTGCTCGCGGAGGGCGCGTTCGACACGTTCTCCTGCTGGGCGCTGAAACCGGTCGACGTCGCCGCCGGGACGCTCATCGTCCGGGAGGCGGGCGGCCGCGTCACCGACTTCCGCGGCGACGACGACGTCCAGACCGTCCTGCGGGGGAACGTGCTCGCCACGAACGGCGAACTCCACGGGTCGGTCCTCGGCCGCTACCGCAACCCGCGGGCGACTCTCGACGACTTGCTGCCCGAGAACTGACGGTCCGTTCTCCGGCTCTCCGCCCGAACCACTTTCGGGGTGTAGCGCGACCGTCTCGGTATGCGCGTCACCTTCCTCGGCACCGGGAGCGCGATGCCGCTTCCGGACCGCGTTCAGACCGGACTGCTGCTCGAACCGAGCGTCGACGGGGATAGCGACGGCGACGGCGCCGACGGGAGCGGAGCCGACGGCGGCGAACCCGACGGACGACCCCTGCTCGTCGACTGCGGCGCGGGCGTCCTCCACCGCCTCAGTCAGACCGACGTGGGCTACGAGGGCGTCGCCACCGTGCTCCTCACCCACCACCACCTCGACCACGTCTCGGACCTCCTGGCGCTCCTGAAAGCCCGCTGGCTCGCCGGCGAGGAACACCTCGAGGTCGTCGGTCCGCCGGGGACGAAATCGCTCGTCGACGACCTGCTGACCGCCTTCGACTACCTGGAGGGCCGAGTCGACCTCGCCGTCCGCGAGGTCGCCGCCGACGAACCGTTCGAGGTCGCCGGGTACTCGGTCGAAGCGCACGAGACCCGCCACTCGGTACCGTGTCTCGCCTACCGGTTCGGCGACGCGTTCACCTTCTCGGGCGACTCGGAGGCGTTCGAAGGGCTCGCGAACTTCGCCGACGGCTCCCGGGTGCTCGCGCACGACTGCTCCTTCCCCGACGAGGTCGACGTGTCGAACCACCCGACGCCGACGCAGTTGGGCGAGGCGCTCGCCGGCCGCGACGTCGACCGTCTCTACCTCACTCACCTCTACCCGCACACCGAAGGAAAGCACCGGGAGATGCTCGACAGCGTCGAGGCGCAGTTCGACGGCGACGTGCGAATCGCCCGCGACGGTCTGCGATTCGAAATCCCTGAATAGACCCCGCCGAAACCGCAGGTAGTGAGCCGCAACGACGCCGCGCTGTTCGTCGGCATCGCCGCCGTCTGGGGGACCGCGTTCGTCGCCACCAAGGCGGCGCTCGACTCGTTTCCCCCGGTGACGCTGGCGGCGCTCCGGTTCTCGCTGGCGGCGCTCGCCCTCTTCGTCGTCGTCTTCGCCGCCCGAAAGAGCTGGGTGCCGAACGGACGCGGCGACTGGCTCCCGATTCTCACCGGCGGCGCGTTCAACATCGGCCTCCACCACGCCCTGCTCTTCGCCGGTCAGCAGTACGTCTCCGCCGCGCTCGCCGCGACGCTCCTCGGGCTGGTTCCGGTCGCAACGCCGGCGTTCGCACGCCTCACACGGCACGACGACAGCCTCTCGGTGACGGGTGCGGTCGGTATTCTCGTCGGCTTTCTCAGCGTCGTCCTCATGGCCCAGTTGGACCCGAACGACCTGTCGGCGAGCGTCGGTGCAGGGCTGGTGCTCGCCTCCGCCGTCGCGTGGGTGCTCGGGGCCGTCCTCACCCGCGAGGACGACGCGACGCTCTCGCCCGTCTCGCTGCAGGCGTGGACGCTCCTCGTCGGTGCCGCGCTCCTCTCGCTCGCGACCGTCGCGCTCCCGGGCGAGTCACTCGCCCCGGCCGCACTCTCCTCAGCGACGACCGACGCGCTCGGATGGCTCGTCTACCTCGCGCTGATTCCCGGCGCGGCCGGGTTCTTCGCCTACTTCCGCCTGCTCGACCGCATCGGGCCGATTCAGGCCGGGCTGTTGGAGTACGCGATACCGCCCTTCGCGGCGTTGTTCGGCTTTTTCGTGCTGCAGGAGACGCTCGACGGGACGACGGTCGTGGGCTTTCTCGGCGTCTTCGTCGCGTTCCTGCTGGTGAAGTCCGACAGTATCGCGGCGGCGCTCGACCGACGCCGGGACCGGGCGGGGTCGGCCGACTCGCGGTCCGATTGATTGCCGACGGTGAGTGTCACGCCGCTCGGAGCACGAAACCCACTTACCCGTCACCGACCAACCTTCTCGTGCTATGTGCCACCACTTCACTACCATCGACGAACTGAGCGAGAACGAGCGCCGCGAGTTGCTGGCAGAACACGACGAGGACGAACTCCGCGAGGAACACACCGACGAGGAGTTGACGAAACTCGGTCTCGAAGCCTGAGCGGAGACACGTCGGACGCTCGCTCGAAACCCTGCTTTTTCCGCCTGTACCCGCCAATAGCGTCGCAGCTACTGACTCGGAAAACCGCTCACCGACCGTCGATTTTCGTCCCCGGCGACTCTCCCGCCAGGAAGGGTCCGACACCGTCCGGACCGAACACGTGCGACGGGGCGTCCAGCGCCAACAGCGCCCGGACTTTGGCGGCCATCCCGCCAGTGACGTCCGTCGACTCGCTCCCGCCGAGCGCCGATTCGACATCTGCGAACGACCGAATCTCGTCGACGACGACTCCGTTCTCGTCGTAGACCCCGGGCACCGTCGAACAGAGGCCGACCCGGCCGGCCCCGAGGCCGTCGGCGAGTCGAACGACGAGTTCGTCGCCGGAGACGACGGTGACGCCGCGGCCCGCGTGCGCGACCACGTCGCCGTGGAGTACCGGGACGAACCCCTCGCCGAGCAGCGTCTCCGTCGAGTCCAGCGGGAGCGAGAGCGACGCGCCGTTCCGGTCGGGTTCGTCGGTGTCTCGCCGCGCCGCGACCGACAGCGGGTGGACCGGCAGCGCCGGGACGCCCCGCGACTGCAACCGGGAGACGACGGCGTCGTTCAGACGCTTCATCGCGGCGTGGATGGCGAGCGCGCCCGTCGCGTCGGCCGTTCCCTCGGTCGTGCTGACGCCGTAGTTGGCGGCGTGGTGGTGGCCGAAACTCCCGCCGCCGTGGACGACGACGAGCCGTTCGACACCCGACTCCGCGATGGCGTCGACGGCGGCGGCGAGCGCCTCGTCGTCGACGGTTTCGGGCGTGTCCTTGTCGGTGACGACGCTCCCGCCGAGTTTGAGGACGGTCGTCATTCGGCCGTCCCCTCGGCGGGCGCGTCGCCGCCGTTCTCGGCCTCTAGACGGACGCCTTCGGTCGCCAACTCCGCGCGGAACACGTCCTCGCAGCCGGGTGTGAAGCGGAGACCCGTCTCCGTCTCCGGCGTCGGGTCGAGCGCGACGATGCAGCCGCCGCCGCCCGCGCCGGTCAGTTTCGCACCGTGTGCGCCCGCGCTCCGCGCCGCCCACACCATGTTGTCGAGCGACCGCGAGGAGACGCCGAGCGCCTCCAGCAACCCGTGGTTGAAGTTCATCAGCTCGCCCAGTTCTTCCAGGAGCTCCTCGTCGGCCTCCGTGCCCTCGGCGTCCGTGAGCAGCGACTCGCCGTGACGGACGATGTCGCCGACAGTCTCGACGGTGTCGGCGGCGAAGCCGTAGCGCTCCTTCAGTTCGCGGACGCCCGCGACCAGCGCGCCGGTGTCGCCCGCGCCGCCGTCGAAGCCGACGACGAACGGGAGGTTCGGGGTGTCTATCGTCCGGCAGTCGTCGCCCTCGACGCGGACCGCGCCGCCCATCGCCGAGCAGAACGTGTCCGCCCGCGACGCCTGTCCGTCCTGGACCTCGTACTCGGCTCTGTAGGCCCGTTCGGCTATCTCCCGTGAGTCGAGTTCGACGCCGAGAGAGCGCGTCGCGGCGTCGATACTCGCGACCACCACCGCCGCCGAGGAGCCGAGCCCAGCACCGAGCGGAATCTCGCTCTCGATGGTGACGTCGAACCCCGCGCCGGAGTCGGAGACGGCGTCGCGCGCCTGCTCGACGGCGGCGTCGACGTAGCCGGTCGCCGCCTCGACGAGCGGCGTCGGCACGTCGACGTCCGGGCGTTCACCCGGCGACTGTCCGTACTCGACGGTGAAGCCGTCGAGGCTCAAGTCCTGCGCCTCGACGCGAATCCGGTCGTCGTCTCGCGGTTCGACGGTGACGGTCGCCCGGCGTTCGATGGCGCAGGGCACCGCGGGTTCGCCGTAGACGACGGCGTGCTCCCCGAAGAGATACACCTTGCCCGGGGCGCTCGAAACGGTCATGGGCGAACAGAGAGAGAGAGTCCGCTTAAGGGTATGCGAATCGAGTCAGGCGTCGTCAGCGACTCGCTCTCGTTCGGGCGAGGGCGTCGGCGCGTGGACGTGTGCCTTCAGGCGAGGTACGACGAACCGGGCGACCGCTCGCCCGACTCCTAACCCGCCGAGCGTCGTCCCCAGCGGGCCGTTTCCGATTTCGAGTCGCGCGCCGCCGACGCCGGCGCGTCCCTCCCCGAGCAGGTCGACCGACGCTCGCGAGAGGACGCCGTCGTGGACGCTGTAACTCGTCGCCCGAGCGTCGAGGGGGACCGGAACCGTCCGCCCCTCTCGAACCACCAGGGTCGTCGCCGTCGCTCCCTCTGTCTCGACGCTCACTCGCATCCCGCCGTCGGCGTCGACGACCGAGATATCGGCCACCGTCTTCGGGTAGCCCCACACCTCTCTCCCGAGCACCTTCGACGCCTCGGTCGTCACGGGCAGCGCGTGGACGTAGCCGCCGATTTCGGTTACGGCTCCGACCCCGAGACGCGTCGCTCTCCGGCGACTGCCCGTCCGCCGGACGACCGGCACGACGACGGCGAACTCCTCGTAGGGGTCGAACCCCTCCACCGACCGGTAGCGAACGCCGGCGAGAACGACGAGACCCGACCGCGGCGCGACGCGAACCGGGCTCAGTCCGTCGGGAACCACGGAGCGGAGTCGCTCCCATCGCGCGGTGAACGTCGCCCCCGCGACGTCTGCCTCGCACCGCAACGGCAGCGAGACGGTGTGACCGGTCGAAAGCGTCGCCGCCTCCTCGTATCCACGCATACGTTCACGGAGGGACGCCGCACGCTTGAGCGTTCGCCGTCTCGCGGGCCGCACGAACGTATTTCCCGGCACGGAACTCACGTGGCCCATGCGACTCACGCTCGACCACGTCCCGTTCGCCGGCACCGATCTCGATTCGCTCGTCGCGGCGTTCGACTCGGTGGGCCTCACGCCGGAGTACGGCGGCGTCCACGGCACCGGCACGACACACATGTCGGTGCTCGGCTTCGACGACGACTCCTACCTCGAACTCATCTCGACGACGCCCGGTACCAGTGCCGAAGCGGCGGGCTTCTGGCCCGAGTACATCGCCGCCGACGGGGGGCCGACGGCGTGGTGTATCGAAGTCGAGAACCCCGCGACGGAGGCCAAGCGTCTCATCGACGCCGGCGCGTCGGTCGACGGGCCGAAGACGGCGAGTCGAGAGCGCGACGACGGCACAGTCGTCGAGTGGGACATGCTGTTCGCCGGCGACGGGCGAGAGCGGGAACTCCTGCCGTTCGCCATCGCCGACCGGACGCCGAAATCTCGGCGGGTGACCCCGACGCCGAGTGTCGCCGATGGCCCGCTCACCGGCGTCGCGGCCGTCGTCCTCGGCGTTCACGACGTGGGCGAGGCGAGCGAGTTATTCCGTCAACTCTACCGATTTCCGTCGGCCGAACCCCTGGACGGCAGCCCGAGGGAGTGGTCGCTGTCGCGCGTCCCCGGTCAGCCGGTGTTCTTCGCCGAACCGAGTGGCGAAACGTCGTCGCTGGCGCGTCGACTCGCCGAGCTCGGACCGGGACCGTGCGCGTATCTCCTCGGGACCGAGAGCCTGGAGGAGGCGGCGGCGACGTACGCGCTGACGGATTCGGAGAACTGGGGCGACTCGTCGGTCGCCTGGTTCGACGCGCCGCGTCTCGACGGGTCGGTCGGCGTCATCGACTAACTCCCTACGAGTCGGCGAGCCGCCGCGAAACGTCCTCGGCGAGACGCGGGAACAGCGCCGCGGAGAGAACACCGACCACGAACGCGAAGCCGACGGATTCGAGCGGGAGTCCGAGTTCGCCGGATATCGCCGCGCCGCCGTACCCCGCGAGCGCGAGCGCGGCGTTGAAGTAGAGGAAACGAAGGAGGACGAGCGACGGCGCGAGCGTCACCCACCCCGGAACGTCGGAGCCGAGCGGCGTCACCCAGCCGCCGCGGATGACCGCCGCGACGACGACCATCGTCAGCCACGCGACCAGCGTGGCGGTTCTCGCGCCGAACGGGCGGATGTCGCCCAGCATGTACACCGCGAGTATCGCCGGGAGCGCCGACACCGAAATGTCCGCGAACGCGTAGGCCACGTCGTCGAGGAACAGTCCGACCGCGTCTTTCTCGACTTTCACGCCCTCGCCGTGGCCGGACCAGCCCCACCGCTGTCGGCTCTCGGCTGTTTCGGTCGTCCGGCCGGGCGGCGGATCGTCCATGCGTTCGATAGGTGCCGCTATCGGCTTAGAATCGTCGGAAAATGGAACGGGAATCTCGTCGTCGAAATCGGGCCGCTCAGATGCCTTCCTCGAAGTCTTCGAGGGCGTAGACGGTGTCGGTGCCGCGGCGGTCGAGCGTCTCGTTGGCGAGCAGCCAGTAGACGACCGACAGCGCGCGGCGACCTTTGTTGTTCGTCGGGATGACGAGGTCGACGTTCGACAGCTGGTTGTTCGAGTCGCACATCGCAATGACCGGGATGCCGACCGTGATGGCCTCCTTGACGGCCTGAGCGTCGCCGATGGGGTCGGTGACGACGACGACGTCCGGTTCGATGTAGCCGCGGTAGTCGGGGTTCGTCAGCGTGCCGGGGATGAAGCGGCCCGTGCGGGCGCGCGCCCCGATGGCGTCGGCGAACTTCTCGGCCGGGAACCGACCGTACTGACGCGAGGAGGTGACGAGCACCTGCTCGGGGTCGTAGTTGGCGAGGAAGTCCGCGGCCGTGCGGATGCGCTTGTCGGTCTGGCTGACGTCGAGGACGTAGAGACCGTCGTCGCGGACGCGGTGGATGAACCGCTCCATGTCCTTGGTCTTCTGCTGGGTCCCGATGTGGACGCCCGCCTGGAGGTAGTCCTCCACGGGGATGAGGAGGTCCGCCTCGTCGTCGGGCATGACATCCTCGTCGAACATCGGACCGTCGTCTGTTTCTTCTTCGGCCTCGGGGGCCTCGTCGGCTCCCTCGGCGGGCAAGTCGTCGTCCGCCTCGATGTCGGGGTCGACCTCGGGTTCGGCACCGGCCTCGCCGGTGGCTTCCTCCTCGATCTCCTCCTCGGCGGTCTCGAGTGCTTCGTTGTCGTTTTCGGTCATACTGCGTCGTCCGCGATGCGGATGAGTTCGTTGAGTTTGGCAGTTCGCTCGCCGCCGACCGCGCCCGTCTTGATGAACGGGGCGGCCGTCGCCACGGCGAGGTGTGCGATGGTCGTGTCCTCCGTCTCACCGGAGCGGTGCGAGATGACGGAGTCGTAGCCGTGCTTCGTCGCCAGTTCGATGGCGTCGAAGGCGTCCGACAGCGTTCCTATCTGGTTCGGCTTGATGAGGATGCTGTTGGCCGCGCCCTCGTCGATACCCGTCTGCAGGCGCTCGACGTTGGTGACGAACAGGTCGTCGCCGCAGACGAGCGTCCGGTCGCCGACTCTGTCGGTGAGCTCGGCGAAGCCCTCGTAGTCGTTCTCGTCGAGGGGGTCCTCGACGTAGACGAGGTCGTACTCGTTCACGAGGTCGGCGATGTAATCTATCTGCTCGTCGGTCGAGCGCTCCTCGTCGCCGTAGCGGTAGACGTCGTCGTCCTCGTCGTACAGCTCCGCGGCGGCGACGTCGAGGCCGAACCGAATCTCGAAGCCGAGGTCGTCTTCGACGTCGGAGACGGCCTCGTCGACGATTTCGAACGCTTCGCTGTCGTCGACGGCGGGTGCCCACGCGCCCTCGTCGCCTTTCGCGGCGGCGATGTCTCGGTCGTCGAGAATCTCGGCGACGCGCGCGTGGACCGCGGCGTTGGCGAAGACGGCCTCGTCGATGCTCGGCGCGCCGACGGGCGCGGAGAGGAACTCCTGGATGTGCGTCGCTTTGGCGGCGTGTTCGCCGCCGCCGACGACGTTCCCGAGCGGCGTCGGGAACTCCTCGCCGCGGAACGCGCCGCCGAGGTGCTGGTACAGCGGCGCACCGAGCACGTCGGCGCCGGCTTTCGCGGCCGCCATCGAGATGGCGACGGCGCTGTTGGCACCGATCTCGGAGAAGTTGTCGGTGCCGTCGGCGGCGCGGAGCGCGTTGTCGACTTCGCGCTGGTTGCCGGCGTACACCTCGCCGACGAGTCGCGGGAGCGCGCGGTCGCGCGCCGACGCGATCGCCTCGCTCGGGGGCAGTTCGATGGCTTCGTACTCGCCGGTCGACGCGCCGCTGGGCGCGGCCGCGCGGCCGAAGCCGCCGGACTCGGTGAGCACGTCGGCCTCGACGGTCGGGTTGCCCCGCGAGTCGAGCACGCGGCGGAGCCGAACGTCGGTGACGAGCGTCATCTACGTCTCTCCCCGCCGGACGGTGAACGGCAGCACGCCGGCGTCGTACTCCTCGGCCGCGATGAGGATCGGTTCGCTCTGTTTCGATTCGACGAGCACCGGCGCACCGTAGCTGATCTGCAGCGCTCGTGCGCCGAGGATTCGCGCCTTCTCGTACCGATTGTACTGTTGCATCATTGGTACGGGGCCACCACGTCGACGAGGTCTTTGTGCGACACCATCATCCGCCGGCAGCACGCCCGCTCGATGCCGAGTTCGTCGAGAACTTCGGCGGGGTCTTCGTCACCCTCGCGGGCGCGCGCTTTGAACTCTTCCCAGTGTTCGGCGACGACGTTGCCGCACGTGAAACACCGGACGGGTATCATCATGGTTGGGTCACCTCAGCGGTAGGACTTCTGGTAGCGGGCGCGAGCGCCTGGGCCGCCCCACTTTTTGGATTCGGACTGGCGAACGTCGTTGACCAGAAGCGACCGGTCGAACTCCATGTACGCGTCGCGGAGTTCGGCGTCGTTGAAGTACTGCACCAGTCCGCGGGCGATGGCCGTGCGGGTGGCGTCCGCCTGCCCGCTGAAGCCGCCGCCGTTGACGCGCACGTCGATGTCGACGTCGTCGCGGAGTTCGTCGCCGGCGATGCGGAACGGCTCCAGCATCTTCAGGCGAGCGATTTCCGGGTCGACCAGCTCGACGGGCCGGGAGTTGATTCGTACGCGACCCTCGCCCTCGCGCACGGTGGCGCGGGCGACGGCCGTCTTCTTCTTACCGCTCGTGTTGGTTACCATGTGACGTTAGCACCTAGTTTTTCGGAGATCTCTCCGAGGGAGATGAACTTGATGTTCGAGAGTCGGTCCAGCGACGTGCCGTCGAGCACTTCGCCGTCCTCGTCGTACGGGTTGTCGAGGTAGACGCGGACGTTCTCGAACGCCTCGCGGCCGCGCGGCGTCTTGTACGGAAGCATGCCGCGGATGCCGCGCTTGAAGATCCGGTCGGGACGCTTCGGGTAGTACGGACCGCGGTCGGAGCCGACCTCCGCGCGCTTCCGGTAGACGCTCATCACGTCCTCGTCGCGTCCGGTGATGACCGCGCGCTCGGCGTTGACGACCGCGACGCGCTCGCCGTCGAGCGCGCGCTGGGCTACCTCGCTGGCGACGCGACCCATGATGCAGTCGCGCGCGTCGACGATGACGTCGGCTTCGAATTCGGCGTAGCTCATCGAATCACCCGGACGTTGGATCCTTCGGGGTTCTGTTCTGCGACCTGTTCGAGCGTCAGCACGTCACCGACCTGTTCGATCTTCTTGCGGGCGGTGCCCGAGAAGTCGACGGCTGCGACCGTGACGTTCTTCTGCAGCACACCACTCCCCAGCACCTTGCCGGGGACGACTACGGTTTCGTCTTCCTGCGCGTACCGCTCGATGCGGCCGAGGTTGACTTCCGCGTGGGTGCGCCGTGGCTTTTCGAGGCGGTCTGCGACGTCACGCCAGACTGCGGCGTCAGCGTCGCGCGAAACCGCCTTTAGCTCGGCGATGAGACTCGTGAGTCTCGGGTTCGTCTTGCTACTCATGATGAAGTAACCTCCTGAGAAGGGGAGTGCAGGGAGCAGGATTTGAACCTGCGGACTCCTATGAGACAGCGCCCTGAACGCTGCGCCGTTGGCCAAACTTGGCTATCCCTGCACGCGATTTGGTGTTCTCTCCGCCCCTTCAAACCACTTTCGGTCCGACGCGCCGCCGACCCGAGGGTCGTCGCCGCGTCTGCCGACAGCACCGTCGCTCGTCGGGCCTCGGAGGCGCCACCGGAGCAGTGGCGCCGCTGAAGCGACCGAAGCGAACGTCGGTGCGTGGTTGAGGGGGTCATCTGTACTAGTTGCTTAGACCGCGACCGCGTCTTCGAGTTCCGCCGCGCGCGCGTCAATGGAGTCGATGGCGCGCAGCAGCAGTTCGTCGGCGCTGAACGAGCCGTCCGTCTCCACGTGGAAGACGAACGCGCCGGGGACGTCCGTCACCTCGACTTCCTTGCCGGGGTAACGGTTCGTGAGGTCGTTGTCGAACTCGTCGGTTGCGACGAGTTCGCCCTCCTCCGTCTCGATGACGCCCCGGAGGATGTTCGGCTCCTCCTCGTCGAACTCGCCGGCGTCGCCGACGACCTCGACCTTCTGCAGGTGTCGGTAGCCGACGGCCACGCCGCCCTGGTGTTTGGCGTGGGACTTGCCGGTTTCGAGGACCGCGTCGGCCTCGAACTCGAGGCGCTGGCCCTCTTTCAGTTCGATGATGGGGATGTTCTCGTCGGCGGGCTGGACCAGCTCGTCGCTGGTCTCGATGTCGCCGGAGTACGCCGTCGCCGGTCCTTCGACGTCGAGCGCCAGCGTCACTTCGTCGCCGACCTCGAAGTCGTCGAGGGGCGTCGTCAGCGGCACGAGGCCCAGTCGAAGTCCGATCATCTCGTCGAACATCACCGACGAGTTTTCGACGAACCGGACGGTGTCGATGGACAGCGTCGGGACGTCGGTGATCATCGCGCGGCGGATGCCGTTGGCTATCGCGGGCGTCAGCCCACGGACGACGAACCGCGCCGACCGTTCTTCGCGTTCGATGAACTCGACCTCGAACTCGTCTGCCATCGTTTTCAGAACCTACGGTTTTTGGGAGCGCGCGTGCCGTCGTGCGGAATCGGCGTCACGTCTTCGATGCGGCCGATTTCGAGTCCGGCACGGGCGAGCGCTCGGATAGTTGCCTGCGCGCCGGGGCCGGGGGACTTGTTGAGGTTCCCGCCGGGACCGCGAACGCGGACGTGAACGCCGTCGATGCCCGCCGCCCTGACCTCCTCGGCCACGACTTCGGCCATCTGCATCGCCGCGTACGGCGACGCTTCGTCACGATTCTGCTTCACCACGGTCCCACCGCTGGACTTAGCGATGGTCTCGGCACCGGTCTGGTCGGTGATGGTGATGAGCGTGTTGTTGAACGATGCGTACACGTGGGCGATGCCCCACGTCTCTTCACTGGTTTCGCTCATTCTTGTCCCTCTGCGCGCTCAGGATGTAGTTCGTCCGCGAGCGGCGAGTTCTCCTCGAAGCTCACGGTGGACTCTTCGCCGACCTCGACCTTCTTCGAGGGGACGGTGACCCGTGCGCCCTCGACGGTGACGTGGCCGTGGGTGATGAACTGTCGCGCCTGCTTCGGCGTGTTGCCGAGGCCTTTTCGGTAGGCGACCGTCTGGAGACGGCGTTCGAGCAGGTCGGTGACGTCCAGCGAGAGGATCTCGCTGATGTCGTCGGAGTCGTTCAGGATGCCGAGTCGGCGCAGGCGGTCGAGGAACTCCGCGCCCTCGATGCCGGCCTCGTCGATGTCGCCCTGTGCGTCGCCGAGGAGGCGTCGGGCCTCGCGGCGGAACGAGCGCAGTTCCGACTGCGCGCGCCACAGTTCTTCCTTGTTCTTCAGTCCGTAGCGGCCGAGCAGGTCGCCCTCGCGGGCGATGCGTTCGCCCTGGTACGGGTGGTTCGGCGTCTCGTAGGACTTGGTGTTCTTGCCGGTACTCATTCGTCGTCACCGCCTTCCTCTGCTTCCGCTTCCTCGCGGATGGCTTCGACGTTGACGCCGATGGTTCCCTCGGTGCGGCCGGTGGACTTCGTCCGCTGGCCGCGGACCTTCTGGCCGCGCTGGTGCCGGATACCCTTGTAGGAGTTTATCATCTGCATCCGGTTGATGTCGTGGCGGCGTTTCTGCTGTAGGTCGTTACCGATTCGGTGCGTCGTCTCACCGGTGTAGAAATCGTTCTGCCGGTTAGTGAGCCACGGGGGAACCTCGTTTGCGAGGTTTTCGACGGCCGAAACGACGGCGTCGATGTCCTCCTCGTCGAGGCGACCGAACGTCGCGGTTCGGTCGACACCCGCGGTCTCGGCGACGATGCGCGCGGTGCGCTTGCCGATACCGTTCATCTCTGTCAGGCTCCGCTCGACCGTCTTCGTCCCGTCGAGGTCCGTCTGCCCGATGCGGACGAAGTATCGGAGGTTCTCCTCCTCCTCTTCGGTCGAGCCGTCCTGTGGTTCTTCTGCACTCATAGTGGAATGTGGATGAGCGTTGCGGCGGGGATTCGAACCCCGGAGGCATGACGCCACTGAGTTAGCAACCCAGCGCCTTGGGCCACTTGGCTACCGCAACCCTGTTTGTCGTATCGTCGCCCTTCCGGACTCGGGACTTCGCGCCCCTACAGTGACTGCACTCGGAGTAACCCGTGGACGGTACTTAAACGTCACGAAAGGGTCGGGAACGTGGGTTTCGGTGACACACCGCGTCGCGTGAACGCGGCGTCCGCCCGCCCGCCCGGACTCGCCGGCGTAATCGGGGGAGCGGACGACGGTCGGTCGTCTGACGAGCGAGTGCGGTGGTAGCTACCAACTCCCATTCTCGGGGGACCGCCCCATTAAACTGTCGCCTATACGTCTTACCGCCTCGGCCTGTAGTTTCGGGACCCGGAGGCCCGCCCGAGCGATGGACGCCCAACGTTCGAGCTCCGACCGCCGAACTGTTCCCTGACATGTTCGATTTCTGTGTGGACTATAGCTTCGGAGGCGGTCACAGACCATCTTTCGACCGAACCGTCGTGCCCGATTGGCAACTCCACAACTGGGTGGCGTTCTCACCCACGTTTGTTCGCTCGAACCGGACGATACTGTTCGATTTCGGCGCTGATTGGGGCGTGGGTACTTACGAAGGTAGTACCTGGATGGCAACATGCGAGATATCGAGGGTAGTGAGAACGGTGTAGGTCCCCCGACTAGTGTTCGAACCGACGATTCGCTCGTCGTGTACGCCGACTACGTCTGTCCGTTCAGTTATCTCGGCACTGAAGTTCTGTCCAACTATCTGACCGGCCGCGAGAACAGAGGGCTCCCGTCGCTCTCGGTGGAGTGGCGGCCGTTCGACCTCCGCGAACCGTATCGCGACTCCGACGGGACGCTCCGCCGGGAGGTGGACGTCGAGGAGTCGCTGGGCGCGCCGTGGTCGGCCGTCGAAGAGTTGGCGGGCCGCTACGGCGTCGAGATGAATCTCTCCTCGCCGAGATATCGAACCGTCGACTCGAAGAAAGCACAGCAGTTGGCCCTGTACGTTCAGGACGAGCACCCCGACCGCTTCGGGACCGTTCACCGGTGGCTGTTTTCGGCGTTGTGGCGCGACAGCGAGGATATCGGCGACGAAGAGACACTCGTCGACATCGCCGGTGCCGCCGGTATCGACCCGGCGTCGGTCCGGTCGGTGTTCGACGACTCGGCGCACCGACGACACCTCGAGGAAGCGCTCGAAGAGTCCGAACGCGAGAACGTCACCGGTATCCCCTCCTTCCTCTACCGGGGACGGACCGCCCAGGGTGCGGTCCCCGAGGAGTCGCTCCAGACGCTCGTCGAGAGTCAGTGAGGTGCAACGGGTTTACGGGCGGACGACTGGTTCTGTCGGCCGTATCGAAGACGGGAAACCGACGCAAAACTACCCGCGGAGCGCGTCGACGGGTCGCTGCCGCGACGCTTTCCACGCGGGGTAGAGACCGCCCAGCGCGCTGGCGGCGACGCCGAAGACGAACCCCGAGAGCGCGTAACGAAGTCCCTCGGCCGTAAACGCCAGCGGGTCGCCGAGCAGCGCATCGTTGATGACTAATCCCAACCCGAGACTGACGAGCACGCCGAGCAGTGCCCCGACGACGCCGAGCAGCGTCGCCTCGGTCAGCATGATGCGTAGCACGTCGCCTCGCTCGTAGCCGACGGCGCGGAGCACGCCGATCTCCTCGCGTCGCTCGATGGCGCTCATCAGCATCACGTTGGCGATGCTCACCCCGGCGACGACCAGCGAGATCGCACCCAACCCCACGAGAAAGAGGTTGACCTGCGCGAACGCCTGGTCGATCTGCTCGGAGACCTCGCCGCGCTCGAAGACGCTGACCTGCTGTTCGCGCCCGTTGAACGCGTCGCGGATGGCCATCGCCGACTCGTTCGCCGCCTCGACGTCGTCGGAGCGGACGACGACCTGTGCGTAGCCTTCGGAGTCGAAGGTAGCCCGCGGGAGAACCACTGCCTCGTTCGGACTGGCGACCGCCGCTTGGCCCTCGTCTTCGAGTACGGCGGCGACACGATACGTCTCGCCGTCGAGTTCGAGTTTGTTTCCGGGTTCGAGGCCGTAGCGGTCGGCGAGCGTCGCGCCGACGAGCGCCCCGCGTCGCCAGTTGCCCGGAATCGCCCCGTCGCGGACCGTGTACAACTCGTCGGGGTCGGCCACCCCGTACACCGTCACCGACCCGTCGGACCGTCCGACCGCGAGGTTCGCGTTGCGCTGTTTCATCGGGACGAGTTCGGCGTCGCCGGTCGCGCGCTCCATCTGGCGTAGGTCGGCGTCGGTGAGGTAGCCGTCGTCGTCGTCCTCGCCGGCGAACACTTGGAGGTCGCTGCCGATGGAGCCGAGCGTCTCGAACTGGGCGTCTTTGAACGCGACGCCCGCGATTCCCAGGGTTGCGATGGCGACGACGCCGATGACGATGGCGGCGATGGCCAGCGCCGAGCGCGTCCGCGCTCGCGTCAGATTCCGTCGCGCCATCAGGACGACCGGGAACCGCCGCCACAGCGACTCAAACATCTGAGAGCCTCCCGTCGACGAGTTCGACCGTCCGGTCGGCGAACTCGCTGACGTAGTCGTCGTGGGTGACGGTGACGACGGCGACGCCCTCGTCGGTGATGCGGTCGAACTCGTCGAGAATCTGGTCGCCGGTCTCCCTGTCGAGATTTCCGGTGGGTTCGTCGGCGAGGACGATAGCCGGGTCGTTGACGAGCGACCGGGCGATGGCGACGCGCTGTTTCTGCCCGCCGGAGAGTTCGTTCGGGTAGTGGTCGAGTCTGTCGCCGAGACCCACTCGTTCGAGGAGGTCCGTCGCTCGCGCGGCGGTCTCCTTCGGTTTACGGTCCAAGAGTCGGGGGACCTCGACGTTCTCCACGGCGGTGAGCGTCGGGATGAGGTAGAAACTCTGGAAAACGAATCCGATGACGCGCTTTCGCAGGCGCGTCGCGGCCGTCTCCGACAGCGTCGACACGTCGTTACCGTCGACCGTCACGGTGCCAGACGTAGGCACGTCGAGCAGTCCGAGAACGTTCAGGAGTGTCGACTTCCCGCTCCCGCTGGGCCCGACGATGGAGACGAACTCCCCGCGGTCGATGTGAAAGTCGATTCCCTTCAGCGCGCGGAGCGTCTCGGCACCCGTCCGATACTCTTTGACTACGTCGCTGCCGTCGATGACGCGCGCTGTCGCGTCCATCGCCGCGTCCCTCACGTCCACCGTCGCGCCCCTCGCGTCCACCGTCGTCCTCCCTTCGTCCGCCGCGTCCGTCGTCGAATCTGTGTTCATCGACGACTACTCCCGTCGTCGCCAGAGGACGGCTCCGACAACGACGGCGAGAACGACGACGAGGCCACCGAAGAGCGGCAGCGACGTTCCACTCCGGTTCGGTCGGTCGCTGTCGCCGGCCGTCTCCGGTTCGTAACTCACCGTCGTCGTCGTCTCTTGGGTCACGCCGTCGACGCTGTAGCGCACCCGCACCGGTATCTCAGTCCGGTTGTTCGTCAGCCGCGCGTCGAGGTCGAAGGAGACGAAGTCGCTCGACTCGACGGTGCCGACGAAGTACTCCGGTTGGGGCTGCGCGGGCGCGACGTTCTCCTCGTCCACGACGCTGACGACGACGCTGTCGACACGTTCGCCGCCGAGGTTAGCCGCACTGCCCGAGATAGAGACGCGGTCGCCGGTCGCTCCCGACTCGTCGGATTCGACGCTCACGCCGGTGAGGTCGATGCTGCCGGGGTTCTCCGGCGGACGGAAGTCGGCGTCGAACGTCTCGGCGCTGCGGCGACGTTCGCCGTCGGGGTCGGTGTAGGTGAGCACTGCGCGCATCGGCGTCTTCTCGCCGGTGTCGGCGGTGGCGGCGAAGGTGAACGTTCTCGTCTCGCCCGCTCCGAGCGTCGCGGCGACGCGGTCGGCCTCGCGGAACTCGATACTCTCGCTCGCGAGCGAGAGCTTGACCTGCCGAACGCTGTCGTTCAGTCCGTTGGCGACGGTGACGTTCATACGGCGTTCGGCACCGGTCACCGCCTCCTCGGTGCTCACTTCCAACTGCGGATGCGGCTGCTGGACAGTGATGTCGAGCGGGTGGACGATTCGCCGGGTGTCGCCGTCGAAGCCACGGAGTTCGGCGTGGACGTACAGCGTCTGCGCGCCCGTCTCGTTCAGTGTGACGTTCAGATTCGGACGGATTGTCTCACCGGGGTCGAGTCGGCCGAGCGAGGTGCGTTCGGCGTACTGCTTGCTCGACCGGGCGGCCGTCTTTCGCAGTCGAACGCTGTCGACGACGTACGATTCGTCGCTGTCGTCGGCGTTTCGGAGCGTCGGAGTGACGGCGAACTCGCTCTCTGGAACCGGTTGGTCGGTCGAACTGTCCACGGTGACGGAGACGAACGTCCCGTCTGCGGCCGCGGGGGCGGCCAGAAGCGGGCCCGCGAGAACGCTCGTCAGGAGGGCGACGGCGACGATAGTCGCCATCGAGTTGCTGCGGAGATTCACGATGTTGCAGTATTCTACACACAGACCTTAGCCGTTTCTATGCGGCTGACTGGTCACCGAAATTGAAATTAGCTATCGGAAGAAGAAGCGAACGGTAGCGCGTCGCCTCGGTCGTCCAGAGACGGAGAATCGGAAAACGGCGAGACCGGAAGCCGACCGTTCAGGCGGACAGATACTTCTCGTTGAGCACCCACTCGTCGCTCTCGTCGCGGACGAGATACTCGCCGTAGTACGGAACCCGGTTTGCGACGACCTCGCGGAACGTCTCGCGGATCTCGGGTTTCGTCATGTCGCCCATCGGTCGCAGGTCGTCGTTGCGGTTGAGACAGCCCTTCAGGTAGCCCTCGTGGGTGACGCGCACGCGGTGGCAGTTCGCACAGAAGTTCTCGTTGCCGACGGGGTCGACGATTTCGACCATCCCTCCCCCGACGAAGTAGCGCTTTCTGTCGTGCATCTCGCGGTGTTCGACTCGGTCGGAGATGTCGGCGAGCCAGTCGTGGACGCGCTGGATGTCGATGCTCCACTCGGGTTTCCCCGTCAGTTCGGGCATGTACTCGATGAGCTGGAGCTGGAGGCCGTCGTTCTCGGCGACGTGGTCGACCATCCCCTCGACGTAGCCGGCGGTGTGCTCGAACACGACCATGTTCAGTTTCACCGGGTCGAGACCGGCGTCGAGCGCGGCCTCGACGCCCTCCATCACGCGGTCGTACGCGCCGGATTTGGTGATATCGGCGAACGCCTGCGGGTCGAGCGCGTCCTGGGAGACGTTGACGCGTTCGAGTCCGGCCGCCTTCAGGTCCTCCGCGCGGCCGGGGAGGAACGTCCCGTTCGTCGTCAACGACGTCTCCATCGAGTCGGGCGTGCGCTCGATGATCTCTTCGAGGTCCTGTCGCAGCATCGGTTCGCCGCCGGTGAACTTCACCTTCCGGACGCCGAACTCCTCGACGACTTCGAGGAACCGAACCACGTCGTCGGCGCTCATCTCGTCGTCCTGGGGGTCCATCGGGCCGCGGGTGTCGCCCAACCCCTCGTTGTGGCAGTAGACGCAGTCGAAGTTACACCGGTCCGTGAGCGAGATGCGGACGCCGGTGACGTCCCTGCCGAAGTCGTCCGTGAGCATGTGTCGTGGTGTTCGTCCGAACGCGCTTAAATGAGCGGGAACGTTCGGCGCGGATGTAACTACATTCGGTTACTGCGCGGCCGCGGACGCTCGCCGCCCTCGGCCGCGGGGTAGTGTCGTCGCCGGTTGCAGAAGTCGGTGCTCACCGAATTACGTTTCGCGTTCGTACACCGTTACGTTTCGCGCTCGTACACCGTTACGTTTCGCGCTCGTACACCGCGTCTGCGACCGTGTCGCGGTGCCCCTCGTTCGGGCCGCCGGCGATAGTCAGGAGGCGCGCGTCGCGCAGGTACCGTTCGACCGACCGGTCCGTCGTGTACCCGACGCCGCCGTGGAGTTGGAGCGCGTCGTTCGTCACGTCGACGGCGGCCTCCGTGGCGTACACCTTCGCCATCCCGAACTCGCGAGTCGCGTCGCGGCCGCGGTCGGCGTAGTCCGCGGCCCGGAGCGTGAGCAGGCGCGCGGTGTCGACGCGGCGAGCCATCTCGGCGACGCGCCACCGGACGCCCTGGTAGTCACCGATTCGCCCGCCGAACTGCTCGCGCCCGCTCGTGTACGCGACGGCGTCTTCGAGCGCCGCGCGGGCCAGACCCACGGCGCGGGCGGGGACGTTGACGCCGGTCGTCGCGCTCCCGCGCTGGACGAGCGCCTCATCCACCTCGCCGATTCGTCGCTCGTCCGGGACCCGGACGTTCGAGAGCGCCACCTTCGGCGATTTCACGCTTCTCGCGCCGAGCGTCTCCCAGACGGTGTCGACCTCGAACTCGTCGGCAGGGACGAGAAACGCGGTGACGTTCCGGGGGGCGTTCTCGGGGGGGCCGGTTCGCGCGTAGGTCAGCACGACATCGGCGTCGTCGTAGTTCGTCACCCACCGCTTGTGGCCGTCGAGCACCCACTCGTCGCCCTCCCGCGTCGCCGTCGTCTCTATCCCTCGCTTGTCGCTGCCGGCGTTCTCCTCGCTGAGACCGAGCGCGCCGACGCGGTCGTAGCTCGCCATGTCGGGGAGCAGGCGGTCCTTCTGGGCGTCGGTCCCGAACCGTTCGACGATTTCGGCGACGCCGAGGTGCAGCGCGACTGCGCTCGCGACGGCCATCAGCCCGGCCGACAGCTCCTCGGTGACGAGCGCCAGTTCGACCATCCCCTCGCCGCGGCCGCCGTACGATTCGGAGACGGTCAGCCCCGCGTAGCCCCGCTCGCCGAGTTCGTCGAGAATCGAGGCGGGATACGCACCGTCCCGGTCGAGGTCGGCGGCCCGCGGAACGACGTTCGTTTCCACGAACTCCCGGGCGTCGTCTCTGAGTGCTCGCTGCTCGTTCGTGAGAGTGAATCGCATGGTTCACTGTGACGCAGAGTGAGTACTAGTAGCCCGCGGTGTGACGGACTTCTCGGTGCGTGGTGACGACTTCGACGACGCGACGACTTTCGATAGCGTGGTGACGGCCCCGGTAGCGCGATGGAGGTTTCTCGGCCGCCGCGGCCTGCCGCCGCTTACATAACCCTTATTCGAGCGACGGACCCACCATGAGGGCATGGACGAAGCCGACGTACGAGACCTCCTTCGGGAGGTCGAAGACCCCGACCTCGGCGAGGACATCGTCTCGCTCGGGTTGGTCAACGCCGTCGACGTCGACGACGGCGTCGCTCGCGTATCGCTCGCGCTCGGTGCGCCCTACGCCCCGAACGAGACGCACATCGCGACTCGCGTCCGCGAAGTGCTCTCGGAGGCGGGACTCGAAGCCGACCTCTCGGCGAAGACGCCCTCGTCGCTCTCGCAGAGCGAGCAGGTGCTTCCCGGCGTGAAGAACGTCATCGCCGTCGCCTCCGGTAAGGGCGGCGTCGGCAAATCGACCGTCGCGGTCAACCTCGCGGCCGGACTGTCGCAACTCGGCGCGCGCGTCGGCCTGTTCGACGCCGACGTCTACGGCCCGAACGTCCCGCGGATGGTCGCCGCCGACGACCACCCGCAGGCGACGGCCGAGGAGACCATCGTCCCGCCCGAGAAGTACGGGATGAAACTGATGTCGATGGCATTTCTCGTCGGCGACGACGACCCCGTCATCTGGCGCGGCCCGATGGTCCACAAGATTCTGACGCAGTTGGTCGAGGACGTCGAGTGGGGCGAGCTCGACTACCTCGTGCTCGACCTCCCCCCCGGAACCGGCGACACGCAGCTGACCATCCTGCAGACGCTCCCCCTCACCGGCGCGGTCATCGTCACGACGCCGCAGGACGTGGCGCTCGACGACGCCCGGAAGGGACTGCGGATGTTCGGCACCCACGACACGAGCGTCCTCGGTGTGGTCGAGAACATGTCGAGTTTCGTCTGCCCCGACTGCGGCAGCAGCCACGACATCTTCGGCTCCGGCGGCGGGAAAGCGCTCGCCGAGGAGACGGACCTCCCGTATCTCGGCGGGATTCCGCTCGACCCCGACGTGCGAACCGGCGGCGACGGCGGCGAACCCATCGTGCTGGAGGAAGACGACGAGACGGCCGACGCGTTCCGCGTGCTGACCGAGAACGTCGCCAACAACGTCGGCGTCGTCAACCGGATGAAGCTCCGGTCGCAGAAATGACGGAGGAGTCCGTGGACGCCGAGAACGCCGGAGACGACGAACCGGACTGGCAGATGGCTCCGGACTCCGACGCCGAGTTCCCCGCCGACGACGAGCGCGTTCGGGTGCTCCGCGAGGTCGCCGAGGACGTGTACGGCGACAGCTCCGAGAGTCGGCAGTTGTCGGCGATTCTCTACCGCGTGAGCGACCTCTACGACCCCGACGGCGACACCTCGCCCGAGGAGATCTACCTGAACGTCCGCCACATCATGAACATCAAAGAACAGGGCGGGCTGCGGCGGTAGTCGTCGACCGCTCGGCGGTCCCGCTTGACGCCCTCGCCCCCGCACCGTTTTATCTCGTCCTCACCAACACCCGCCGTGGACGCCCACCAGCACACGCTGGAGAACCCCTTCAGCATGGACGAGAACTGTACGAACTGTCCGGCGCTCTGCGAGACGCGCGAGAGCATCGTCCACGGCTACGGCGACGTGGGCGCGGAGTTCGTGTTCGTCGGCGAGATGCCGAGCGCGGGGGCCGACGAGGCGGGGATTCCCTTCGTCGGCGACGCGGCGGGCGAGCGACTCCAGTACGTGCTCGGCGAACTCGGCTTCTCGCGGTCGACGCCGGAGTCGACCGAGCCGGACCTCCAGAACGTCTTTCTGACGAATCTGACGCGCTGTCGCCACCCCGAACGCGGGCCGACGGACGTTGAGATAGAGACGTGCGAGCCGTATCTCAACGCCGAGATACGGATGATAAACCCCCAGATTATCGTCCCCGTCGGCCAGCGGGCGCTCGAAGCGCTGGCGTTCGACTACACCACCCGGCGCGTCGAGAGCTTCGACGTCGACGAGGAACACGCGACGACGATTCGCGGCCGCGGTTTCGAACTCGTGCCGATGGTCGAACTCGACAGACAGACCGACGAGCAGACCGAGGCGTTCGTCGAACACGTCACGGAGAACGTCTTCGGCCGCGACTACCGCCAGACGAAGGGTCGACGCGGCCGATAGCGCGGCCCGACCGCACGCTCCGATAGCGCGGCCCGACCGCACGCTCCGATAGCGCGGCCCGACCCGCGCGCTCCGACACCGCCGCCCGAGACTACCAGTACGGCGTCTCCGTCCTCCCCGCGCGTCGGACCGCAAACCGAACCGCCGCGGCGACGAACACCGCGACGAGGATTACCGTGACGACCGTCGCGGCGGTGAGTCCGGTTGCCAGAAACGTCAGCGCCGCGCCGAGGCCGACCGCCGCGACGCCGCCGACGGCGAGTCGTGTGACCTGTCCGAGGGGTTCCATACGGAACGCATCGGGAGTAGGGACAAAGAGCATTTCCTGTCACTCATCTATTTTGATACAATCGAATCAGTATCAACGAAAGATCGGACTCTGTTCAGCGAACGACGTTCACTAGTAAAATTGTCATTCACAACTCTAGGAAATAATCCATAAAGCATTTAAATTGGTACGCCGGCACAACTGACGGACATGGATGGACCGGGCAACTCGAAGGGAGATTCAACTGATGAACCGAGTCGGACGTCGAGCCCCGAGCGTTCGACCGATTCTGACTTCTCGGAGTCGAGTGCGTCGGTGGACGAGTTCGTCACCGCACGCCGCACGGAGGTCGCAAACGCAACGTACGACCCGGACGACCCGGACACGTTGACGTTCGCGGTCGCAAAAGCACTCGCACGGGCGAAGAACACCGAACCGCTCCAGCTACAGCCGCCGATCGGAAACGTCATCGACCTCGGGTTCGCGGAGGCGGTGTTGTCGAGTAACGCGACGCCGGAAGCGACGCCGATGCGCTACGTCGGGTTCACCTACGACGAGTACGAGGTCGTCGTCTTCAGCACCGGCGAAGTCGACGTCTACGAGCTCCCTCGACACCGATAACGGTTCGCGCTGCGACGGGCGCGCGCAGCCGCGAACTCTTGCTCTCGATTCGGCTTCCTCCCGATTCGACGCCGACCAGTGACGACGGTCGGCGACGATGCGGTCGCCGGACGCACCAGGTCCGGCGACGCACACCAGCGGGTTCAAGGCGCCGCCGCGACGAGGACTGCGTATGACCGTCGTCGCCGTGTTCGCCGACCCGCCGCGACCCGGACTCGTGCTCCCCGAGCTCGCCGAGACGAGCCCGCTCACCGAGGACGAAGCCGCGGAGTTCTACGCCGCGATGCTGAGAGACGCGTTTCTCGCCGCCGCCCGCTCTGGCGGCGAACTGCTCGTCAACTACCGCCCCGACGACCTGCTCCCCGACGAGTTCGTCACCGACGAACCGGCGGCCGCGGCGGTTCGCGCGCTCGCCGCCGACACGCTCGGCGACCTCTCGGACGTCCGCGTCGAAAAACAGGTCGGCTCGACGTTCGACGCCCGCGCGGGCAACACCGTCTCGCACCTCCTGAACGCCGAGGACGCGCGGTCCGTCGCCGTCGTCCGCGGGAACGCCCCGTTTCTGACCCGGACGCTCGTCGACTCGGCGGCGATGAAGCTCCGTACCACGCCCGTCGTGCTCGGCCCCTCGACGAACGGTCGGAGCTACTACGCGGCGTTCACGGAACCGATCGACTTCGCCGGGGCGTTCACCCACCCCGAGATAGAGACGCTCGCCGCGCACGGTCACGACGCGGGGCTCGACGTCGACTTCGTCCCGATGCAGCCGACCGTCGGGACGGGCGAGGACCTTCTCACCGTCCTGCCGATGCTGCACGCCCGACGCGAGGCGGGCCGCATCGTGCCCAAACACACCGCGGAGTTCGTCGCGGAACACGGGCTTCGAGTCGTCGCCGAGGACGGGGAACCGCGGGTCGTCCGTAACTGAGGACCGACAGGACTTAGAGGAGACCGCCGGTAGTACCGATGCTGGTGGGATGGCAGAGTGGACTATTGCGCCTGCCTTGAAAGCAGGTGGCCTTCGGCCTCCTGGGTTCGAATCCCAGTCCCACCGCTCCACCTTTTTCCGCCTCGGGTCGCGCTCCGCGCGACCACTCGGCGCAAAAATCTGTCTTCGCGAACGGAGTGAGCGAAGGCTCGTCAGAGCTTTGCTCTGACGGTGAACCAAAGAGGCCACTCTCTCGGCCTTTCGGCCTCGCTCGCGGTACGACAACTGGAAACGACCCGGATTCGAGCGGACGAGTCGCAGCGCGACCGAAGGGAGCGACCGTCTCGGCGAGTTCGAATCCCAGTCCCACCGCATTTTCGCGCGAACACTCAGAAAAACCACAACGAAGTTACAAACCGTCGGCCGACGACGAAATCGTATGTCACACGTACCCGAACGCCCGCGGGAGTTCGTCTGCGAGAACTGTCACCTCATCTACGTCGGTACGACTACCGGCGGCGAGGGTACCGACCGCCACTACGAACCGCCGACCGAGTGCGCCGCCTGCGGGTCGACGTCGTTCGTCGAACTCGACGCGTACCCGCACACGCAGTGACGGTCGACCGTATCCGCACACGCAGTGACGGTGGGCTGAGAAGGGTAACGGTTTTGCGACCACCGCCCAACTGCCGGGTATGGACTGGCCACACGACCCCGACGGCGAACAGGGCAGCGAAGGACGTCGCAAGTACGGCCACGCCGTCATCGCCAAGAAGATAGACGAAGAGGAGGATTTCCCGCTGAACCGCGACGAGTTCGTCTCCGAGTACGGCGACGACCCGATTCGTCTCGACTACGAACGCGTCGTCGCGCTCCGCGACATCTTCGAGCACGTCGACCAGGAGGAGTTCTCGGACTTCGTCGACTTCCACAAGGCGGTCGGTCGAGCCATGCGCGACAACGGATTCTGGTTCTACGAGGGCGCGGAGAACTTCACCCGCACCCGGTCGTGAGCTAAGGTTCGGACTCGCTCAGCGTCACCGCGTCCGACACCTCGCGGTCGAACGTCTCCCGCTCCCAGTCGCGCGCGACGTCCCCGGCGACCTCCGCGCGCACCTTCTCCTCTAGGAGGTTGACAGCGACGCTGTTTGCCCCCTCCGGGATGATGAGGTCGGCGTGCTTCTTCGTGGGTTCGATGAACTGCTCGTGCATCGGTTTGACCGTCGAGAGATACTGGTCGATGACGCCCTCCAGGTCCCGGCCGCGTTCGACTACGTCGCGGTCGATTCGTCGGAGAATGCGGACGTCGGCGTCCGTCTCGACGTACAGACGCAGGTCCATCATCTCGTTCACCTCCTCGTCGTACAGCGAGAGAATCCCTTCGAGGATGATGACGTCCGTCGGGTCGACGGTCACGCGTTCGTCCTTTCGGTCGTGGGCCTCGAAGTCGTACTGCGGCATCTCGACGGACTGGCCCTCCGTGAGCAAGCGTAGCTGTTCGCGCAACAGCCCCCACTCGAACGCCGAGGGGTGGTCGTAGTTGACCTCGGTCCGCGCCTCGAAGTCGAGGTGACCGAGGTCCTCGTAGTAGTTGTCGAGCGGGATTCGCGTCACCGACTCGCCGACGCTCTCGGTGATGAGCCGCGAGACGGTCGTCTTCCCCGCCCCCGTACCGCCCGCGATGCCGATGACGAACGAGGGGATAGTCATTACTCGGTAGGCGTGCGCCGAGCGGTTTGAACTTACTGTTTCCGCCGTTCGGCGCGAGGGACCGCGGAAGTTCGAATTCGCGGGCCAGAAAGATAGCACGCCCGGCGGATTAACTCTACTGGAGGTAGATTTTAGCCCGATTCGGGCGAACACTGTACCATGAACACCGATGTCACGGTACGCGATGCCATGGAGCGGGAGTTCGTCGGGGTGAGCGAGTCGGACTCGGTGCGGGCGGCCGCGGAGTTGATGTTCGAGGAGGACGCCGACTGCATCGTCGTCCTCCGAGGGAACGAACCGGTCGGTGTCGTCCCCTCGCGGACGGCGCTCGGCGTCGTGTTGGACGACGCCGACGACACGTCCGTCTCCGAGGTGATGGTCGACCCGGAGCCGACGGTCGAGTCGGAGACCGCGCTCGTCGTCGCCGAGGACCGGATGCGCTCGGAAGCGACGCCGTGGGCGCTCGTCGTCGACGAGGGCGAACTCGTCGGCCTGCTCACCGAACGCGACGTGTTGATGGCGGCGACGCTGACTCAAGAGGAGATGCGAACGGAGGGACAGGAGCGGACTCCCGCGGATCACCCCGAGTTCGGCGACGCCGACGGCCCGCCGAACGCCGAGACCAACGGCGGCATCGACTCGGAGACGTACTCCTCGCAGAGCATCTGTGAAGTGTGCGGGTCGCTGGCACGAACGCTCTCGAACGTCAACGGGCAACTCGTCTGTTCGGACTGCCGAGACGTGTAGCGGAGGAACCGCTCTCCGTCGTTCGTACAGGAACCGCGGGACTGCGGCATGGCGCGCGGCGGGAAATGTCAGCTAAGAAGGCGTAACTTTATAAATTGTCCTTACCATGCGGTAACATGGCACGTGGTATCCAACGACGCAACTTCCTGAAAGCGGTCGGCGTATCCGGCGCGGTCGGCCTCGCCGGCTGTGTACAAGGCCCCGGTGACGACGGCGGAAACGGCGGTGACGGGGGTAACGGCGGCGGTGGTGGCAACGGTAGCGGCGGTGGCGGCGGCGACAACGGGGGCGGAGACGGTCCCGACTCTCTCGTCGTCATCGGCTACCCCGAGAGCGGCATCCAACTGTTCCGCGATTACTACAGCGCCAGCGACGGGGGCGAATCGATTCTCGTCCCCGACGGGTTGCAGGACGGAAATATGCCCGGTCAGGTCGGCAACGATATGGCGAACGTCACCGGCACCGCGCCGGCGGCGGGTGGGCCGAACCAGGACGCGTTCAACCAACTGTTCCAGGACGAGTACGACGCCGCTCCCAGCGTCTTCACCTCTCAGTCGTACGACTCGGTGGCGCTTCTCATCCTCGCGAACGTCGCCGCCGGCGAGAACAGCGGTCCGGCGATTCGCGACCAGCTCCGCCGCATCGCCAACCCCGGCGGCGAGGAGTTCGGACCGCAGAACTTCGTCGAAGCCGTCGAGGCGGCGGCCAACGGCGACGACATCAACTACCAGGGTGCGTCGAGTTCGACGAACTTCAACGAGAAGGGCGACCCCGCGTCCGCGGCGTACGCCATCTGGGAGTTCGCCGGTCAGAGTTCTCAGGAGACGCCGACGATCGAGACGCAGTCGTTCGAGGGCGACAACCCCGACGGCGCGGGCGACTCCGCCGACAGCGGACCCGGCGGCCTCGGGCGCGAGGTGTCGGTCGGCATCCTCCTCCCGGAGACGGGCGACCTCGCGTCGGTCGGTCAGCCGATGATTCGCGCGGCGCGACTCCCCGTGATGCAGGTCAACGACGCGAACGTCGACCTCACGGTTAACGCGCAGATCGAAGACTCGCAGACCTCGCCGGACGCCGGCGTCTCGGCGGCGAACTCGCTCGTCAGCGCGGGCGTCCCCGCGGTGTGCGGGTCGGCGTCCTCGGGCGTCAACGTCCCCGTCTCCCAGGAGGCGTTCATCCCGAACGAGGTCGTCGGCTGCTCGCCGTCGAGTACGGCGCTGTCGGTTTCGAACCTCGACGACAACGACTTCATCTTCCGGACCGCACCCTCGGACTTCCTGCAGGGCCGCGTGATGGCGCAGGTCGCCTCCGAGCGCCTCGACGCCGAATCCGCGGCGACGCTGTACGTCAACAACGACTACGGCCAACAGCTCTCCGAGCGCTTCGCCGAAGTGTTCGAGAGCGAGTTCGACGGCACGGTGACGAACCAGGTGTCGTTCAACATCGGCGAGTCGTCGTACTCGTCGGTCATCGACGCGGCGCTCAGTAGCTGAGCCCGACGACAGGTTCGACTCCGATTTTATTCGCCCGACGACGCGCTTCCAGTGTCGACGATTCGCCGCTGATACTTCTCGAGCGACTCGCGGAGCGCGTCGCCCGCGTCGATGTCGAGCGACTCGGCGACCGTCAGAAGCGAAAAGAGCGCGTCGCCGAGTTCGTCGCTCTCCACGTCGAGTTCCTCGGGCGACGCGCCCCACTGCGAGGATTTCGTCGCGTCGGCGGCGAGTTCGCCGACTTCGGACGTCAGGTCGAGCAGTTGGTACGCCGGGTCGGCGTGCATCTCGTACTCGTCGAGAAACGCGGCGACCTGCTGTTGCTCGGGCATCGAACGGTGGTTCTCTCGCATGGAGTCTACACGTTCACGCGTCGAAAAAAGCCGTTTCGGAGTGTCCTCGTCTCGGTGACGACAAGGGGTTGAGGCGACCGACTACCCGCCGAGGAAGTCCCGTCTGACCTCGTCGTCGTTCAACAGCGCCTCTCCGGTGTCCATGTAGCGGTTCCGTCCGTTGACGAGGACGTAGCCGCGGTCGCAGCGTCTGAGCGCCTCCTTCGCGTTCTGTTCGACCATCAGGATAGCCGTCCCGGCCTCGTTTATCTCGTCGATCTTGTCGAACATCTCGTCGACGAGGTCCGGCGCGAGTCCGGCGCTCGGTTCGTCGAGGAGGAGCAGGTCTGGGTCGAGCATCAGCGCGCGGCCCATCGCCAGCATCTGCTGCTGACCGCCGCTCATCGTTCCGGCCTTCTGCTCGCGTCGCTCTCGGAGGATGGGGAACCGCTCGTACACCATGTCGAGCGAGTTCTGTGGGACGTCGTCGAGGATGTACGCGCCCATCTCGAGGTTCTCTTGGACGGTGAGCGCCCCGAACACGTTGTCGTTCTGCGGGACGTAGCCCAAGCCGAGTCGAATGATGTCCTCGGGGTTCGCACCCGTGATGTCGGTGTCGTCGAAGCTGACGGTGCCGCCCATGTGGGTCGTCAGCCCGAAGACGGATTTCATCACCGTCGACTTTCCCGCGCCGTTGGGGCCGACGATGGTGACGTACTCGCCGTCTTCGACGTTCAGGTCGACGTCGGTGAGAATCTGTAAGTCGCCGTAGCCGGCGTCGAGGTCGCGCACCTTGAGGAGCGTCATACGGTCCCCCCGAGGTAGGCCTCGACGACCTGTTCGTTCTGCTTGATGTCGGCCGGTGTCCCTTCGGTGAGCACCTTCCCCTGGTGCATGACGATGACGTGCTCGCAGTTCTCCATGATGAGGTCCATGTCGTGTTCGACCAACAGGAACGTGTAGCCCTGTTCGCGCAACTCGTGGACGTGTTCGAGTAGACGGTGTTCCAGCGAGGGGTTGACGCCCGCGAACGGTTCGTCCAGCAGGAGCATGTCGGGGTCGGTCAGCAGCGCGCGCGCCATCTCCAGCAGTTTTCGCTGGCCGCCCGAGAGGTTGCCCGCGTACTCCTCGGCGAGGTGGTCTATCTCGAAGAAGTCGAGCATCTCCCACGCCCTGTCGAGCAACTCTCCCTCCTGTTCGACCACGTCGTTGCGGACGCCCGGAGTCACCGACCGCCACAGCGCCTCGCCGCGCTGGTGCTTCGGCGCGAGCATCATGTTCTCCAGTACCGTCATCTCGGAGAGCTCTCGGGCGATCTGGAACGTTCGGACCAATCCTCGGTCGGCGACGCGGTGCGGCGGCAGTCCGGTGATCTCCTCGCCGTTGAAGACGACGCGTCCCCGGTCGGGCGTGTACATCCCGGTGATGAGGTTGAACGTCGTCGACTTCCCCGCGCCGTTCGGACCGATGAGGCCGGTGAGCGTCCCGCGTTCGACCTCGAAACTCGCGTCGTCGACGGCGACGATGCCCCCGAACGTCTTGCGGAGGTTCTCGACGCGTAGCGGGTACTCGGCAGGGTCCGTCGACGTCGGGTCGTCGACCGCCTCCGTCGGTTGCTGTGCGGCCGTCGACTGCGTCGTCTCAGTCGTCTTCGTGGTCTCGCTCATCTCGTCGGTCTCCGCCTCGTTCGTCGATTCGTTCGGTACCGCCTCGTTCGTCGATTCGTTCGGTACCGCCTCGTTCGTCGATTCGTTCGGTCCGGTCGTCTCACTCATCGCGCTCACCTCCGTCCGCGGCCGTCGCCGGCGTCGACGACCGCGTCGGCCGCGAGAGGTCGATACTCGCGGCGATCTCCTTACGGTGGCCGAGCAACCCTTCGGGCCGGTTGTGCATCAGCCAGATGAGCACGAGGCCCATGATGACCAACTGGAGCTGTCGGATGCTGTCGAGGGTGTACCAGACGAACGGGAGCACGTCGAACGACTGGAAGATGGGTGCCACCGCCGGGCCGAAACTGTTCGGCGCGTTCGTCTGCGGGAGCACCGCCTCCAGCACGTTCTTGAGGTACAGCGGTCCCTGGTACAGAACGCCCGCGAAGATAGCACCGCCGAGGACGCTGCCCGTGTTCGACCCCGCGCCGCCGATGATGAGCGCGATCCAGACGAAGAAGGTGATGCGCGGGCGGAAGAAGTTCGGCGTCACCGCGCCCTGTCCGGCCAACCAGAGGATGCCGGCGAGACCCATGAGCGCACAGCCGAGCATGAACGATTTCACCTTGAACTGGTTGGTGTTCTTGCCGAGCGCGTTCGCCACGTCCTCGTCCTCTCGAATCGCCTTCAGCACGCGGCCGAACGGCGACTCGCCGGTCCGCTTCAGGAGCCAGTAGTAGCCCGCGACGAACAGCAGCAACACGCCGCCGTAGACGAGATTGTCGACGATGGGTTTCGGGTTGTTCAGGTTCAGTGGCCCGAACGTACCGAACGCCCGCACGACGCCGAGGTAGGCGTCCCAGAGCCCGAATGTCCGGAAGAACGCCTCCAGCGGCGCGGTGTAGTCGAGGATGAGCCCCGAACCGCCGCCGAAGCCGACCGGGTTGCCGAACAGTTCGAAGCGCTGGAACTCGCTGGAGAGAAACGAGAAACGGACGATTTCGGACATCGCGATGGTGACGATGGCGAGGTAGTCCGCCCGCAACCGTAACGCCGGTAACGCGACGACGAACCCGAACACCGCCGCCGCGAGCATCCCGGCCAGAACGCCGACCCACAGCGGGAGTCCGAGTCCGCCGACCTGCGCGGCCCCGCCCGGGGTGTACACCGGCTTCGAGACGAGCGCCATCACGTAGATACCAACGGCCATGAAACCGACGACGCCGATGTTGAACAGACCGGTGTACCCCCAGTGGAGGTTCAGCGCCAGCGCCAACAGCGCGAAGACGCCGATGTAGAACGTCAGCGCGGCGATCGAGTTCAGCTGTCCGCGGAGCTGGTAGCCGAGGACGACGCCGCTGAGGATGTACGCGAGATAGATGCCGCCGAGGACGAGCAGAATCAGTCCCGCGTCGCCGTCGCGGAGCCTCCCGAGTACGTCGTCGACGCGACTCTTCGTCGCGCCCTCGTTCTCGCCGTCGGCGCTCATGCCGTCGTCCTCCCGGCGAAGATGCCCTGCGGGCGCACCAACAGGATGAGAATCATCACGGCGAACGCGGCCGCGCGGGCGAACGCCGACGGAATCCAGATGACGGCCATCGACGCGGTGAGGCCGATGACGATGCCGCCGGCGATAGCGCCGTACACCGAGCCGATGCCGCCGAGGATGACCGCCGCGAAGATGAGAAGCAGGAGCAGCCACCCGTCGTCGAAGGCGAGCGTCCCCTTCCAGAGCACGAAGATGTAGCCCGCGACGCCGGTGAGCGCGCCGCCGATGATCCACGTCCAGCGGACGACGTGTTCGGTCGGGATGCCCGTGATGCGGGCGAGGTCACCGTTGTCAGACATCGCTCGCATCGCCTTGCCGAGTTTGCTGCGCTGGAGGAGCAGGTGAACGCCGACCATCAGGCCGCCGGCGACGACGAGGAGCGTCATGTCGTGGTAGTTGACGCGGACCCACCCGTCGACGACGTAGAACGAGTACGCCGGCGGCTGCGAGGTCGTCCCTCGAACGTCGGAGCCGAAGACGAACTGCATGAGGTAGCGAAGCGCGAAGGCGACGCCGATGCTCGCGATGAGCAGCGTGATACCGTCCTCGTCGCGGAGCGGTTTGAACACGGTTCGGTCGACGAACAGCGAGAGCAGAACCCCGCCGACGCCGGCGACGACGACGCCGAGGACGACCGCCAGCGGCGTCGTCGAGATACCGACGCCGAGCGCGCCGCCGAACACCGACCCGCCCGCCCCGACGAGCAACAGCGACCCGACGTCGGCGCGGCCGAGACCGGCGACGAGGTACGTCGTCGCCCACCCCGAGAACGCGCCGGCGGAGATGTAATCGCCGTGCGAGAAGTTCGCGAAGTTCAGGATGCTGTACGTCATCGACAGGCCGACGCCCGCGAGACCGATGACGAGTCCGCGCATCAGCCCGTCCCACATCAGTGCGCCGAGCTCGTAGATTCGCAACTCTCCGCTCGCCAACTGCGCGACGAGCACCCACAGAAGATACAACACGAGAACGACCCCCGCCGCGGCGCCGACCGTGTGCGTCAGCGGCCGTCTGTCGACGAACCGACGGCTCCGGGAGTAGGTTTCACCAATACCCATTGTTAACTATCACCATGATGTGTGCGGACGTGGAACACTTATAAGTATTTCTTCATTCCGACGCCGGAAGGCGCTCACGGATGCCGATTGCAGAAAACTCTATGGTGTGTGATACTGAAAATATATTATCGAGTCGAACAGAGACGGTTTCGCACGTCGGGACGGAGACGAGGCCACGTGAGCGTCCAGATAGAACCTCCCGAGATGACCGAGGCGGGCCGTATCGCGGATCTCTGGGTGGCGCTCGCGGACGGACAGCGCGAGTTCGGGTCGCACCTCCGCGCCGAGGAGAACCGCGAGCAGATCTACGACGCCATCACGCGCCACATCATCGTCGGTGGTTTGCTCGTCGCTCGCGACTCCGACATCGTCGGTTTCGTCATGTTCGAACCGGAGGTCGACGGCTACGAACAGGACATCTCCCGCGGCACGATTCAGAACGTCTACGTCGACCCCGAGTACCGCAACGACGGCGTGGGAAGCGCCCTGTTGGATGCCGCCGAGAGCGCGCTCGCCGGCGCCGGCGCGGACGTGATCCGACTCGAAGCGATGGCCGGCAACGACGCCGCCCGCAGACTGTACGAACGCCGCGGCTACCGCCTCCACCGCGTCGAGCTGGAGAAGCGTGTCGAAAACGATAATAACGACCCGGCGGACCGATAACTGACGGCGCGCCAGGAGAGCATGGGCGGTTCATGCACTCGACTTGTAATCGAGACTTCGTGGGTTCGAATCCCACTCCTGGCTCTTCTGTCCGACCGTAACGAGGACGCACGAGCGAGACGGTGGGATTCGAATCAGGGAGTGACGCGAGCACCGTGAGCGGAACGACCGCGGTTCAAATCCCACTCCTGGCTCTCCCTTTTCGGAGCGCAGCGAGGACAGTTCACAGCAGAACGCCGGTGCAGAGATGACACTCGGTGTCGCCATCGGCGTTGCGATGGACCAGTCGGCTATCGGTACCGCGCTCGAATCGTCTTCGGCGTCGCGTTCGCCGCGACCCGGTCGGAGCGGTTGTCGACCATTAGCGGGCGGTGTGGCCGCGTCTATCGCCGACACGCGGCCGCGGAGAACCGCTCCCGACGACTCCAGGTGCGGGTCCGCACCCCCCGATTCGCTCAAAAGGGTTATGAGTGGGTAGCGACTCAGACTAGATGCAATGGCGAAAGGTACGGTCGACTTTTTCAACGACACCGGCGGTTACGGATTCATCGAGACTGAAGACGCGGACGAAGACGTTTTCTTCCACATGGAAGACGTCGGCGGCCCGGACCTCGAAGAGGGACAGGAAGTGGAGTTCGACATCGAGCAGGCCCCGAAAGGCCCGCGCGCGACGAACGTCACCCGACTGTAATCTCGAAGCCGCGGCAGCATCGATTCTCGACCACCGTTTTCATTTTTGACGACGACTCCGGAGCGCCTCGCTTCGAGCGACACCGGTCACCGCCCGTCGAAACCGGCTACTTAACCGCGCGGCCGTGCTCGATTAGCTATGACCCCCGACGAACTCCGTCAGCGATGGGCCGAGCGTTCCGGCGAGTTCTCCCCGGACTACTACGCCCACTACGGTCCCGACGAGACCAGCGAGGCGATTCGTCGACACATCGAGCGCACCGCCGACTCCGAGCCGGAGCCGTCGATTCTGGAGCTCGGCTGTAGCTCGGGTCGACATCTCGCGCACCTGCACGACAACGGGTACCGAAACCTCCACGGCATCGATGTCAACGAGGAGGCGATGACGGTGATGCGACAGGCGTACCCCGAGCTCGCCGCCGCGGGAACGTTCTACATCGACGCCATCGAGAGCGTCGTCTCGGCGTTCGACGACGACGCGTTCGACGTCGTCTACTCGGTGGAGACGCTCCAGCACATCCACCCCGACAACGAGTGGGTGTTCGACGAACTCGCGCGCGTCGCGGCCGACTGCCTCCTCACCGTCGAGATCGAAGGCGACGCGGACGCGGAGACGCCCGAGGTGAACTACGTCGACGACGCGGTTCCGCTGTACCACCGCCGCTGGAGCCGGATCTTCTCCGCCCGCGGATTCACCGAAACGGCGTCGGAACGGCTCGACAACGACACGCTTCGACTGTTCCGGCGCTCAGCCGACGTCCGATAACCCGGACTACGCCGATGGCGGGCGCTCTGCGCCGACGACGGTTTCGAGAAGGTGTGTCAGGTGTCGCGGTGCGCCCGCGACTCTTTGTCGAGCAGTACAGTACTGCTGAGTGATACGTGGGCGAAGCAACGTTATATACCTACGTCAGACGGACGCACGACACTCGTGCGCTGTTCGCTCGCCGTCGGTTCGGCGAGACGGCGAACGACATTCGTTCACACAGTCGATAGATATAAATAGTGAGAACAGAGACCCACCAGCGTGTCCGTCGAGGATCCGATTGCCGACGCGCTCTTGGGCGAATCCGCCTACGAGCGACTGCAAGCGGAGCGACACAGCCTCTTTCAGCAATCGCTCACCCGAAAACTCACCTGGCAGAGCTATCTGCTGTTCTCGCTGGCGGGGTTGTATCCGGCGCTCGCGGTCCTCCCGGAGGCGGTTCGGCGGGCGTATCTCCCCGAACGCATCGGTTTCGCGGCTCCGAAGGTCGCGTTCGTGGGTCTGGTCGCCGTCTCGCTCGTCGCGCTGACCGGCGTCGGCCACGCTGCGGTCGGCGTCTGGCGGCTTCGACTGGGCCGGACGATGAACGAGACGCAAGCGCGCGAGTTGCTCAACGCCGAAGCCGTCTGCTCGCTGCTCGGATTCTTCACCGGCAGTTTCGCGACGGCGATGGTCCACGCGTTCGTCCTGCTCGGGTTCGGCGGCGTCGACGCGGTCGAGAGATACGTCGCCGCCGGCGGCGGTAACCCCTTCGCGCAGACGGGTCTCGGCGTCACCGTCGTCGACGTCTCGGTTCTCGCACTCGTCTCCGCCGTCTGTCTGCTGGTGTCGGCGGCCCTGCTCTCGGTGGAGGCGTCGGTTCGCGGGTTTCACAGAGAGCCGTAAACGTTCACCGACCGGCGAACGTTTATGTCGAAACGGAGTTCACTCTCGGTACGATGGACAACGCAGACCGATTCTTCCTCGGCGTCGTATCGTTCCTGTTCGCCCTGATTCTCGTCGGCGTACTGCTGGCGTTGCTCTGAGTGCGGTAAATTTTATATATGGCTACCATCGAAACGTATCGACATGCCTGAATGTGCGAACTGCGGGGCGTTCGTCACCCGAGCGTACGCTCGCGTCTTCACGCCCGACGAAGTGGAAAATCCGCGGGTCTGCCCGCGCTGCGACGACATGGTGAGGGACGGAGCGACCGTCAGAAAAGCGCGCGCTCCGAGAAACCGATAGTCCGTCAGACCAGCGAGTAGCGGTCGGAACTGGCGTCGCGGCCGACGAGTCCCTCCCCCTGAAGCGTTCGAAGGATGCTGTAGAGTGTGAGCTTCGTCATCGCGAGGCTCTCTTGCAGTTCTGCGACGGTGGCCTCGCCGTGCGTCGAGAGGTACAGGTACACGAGTTTTGCGCGCGGTGAACGGAGCGTATCGGGAACGGTCGCCCGTTGGCTGGACTGCGACATCATCTTGTTCGACCCGATGGGTTCGACAATAATAAAATCCCTCTACGACAGTCGTCGAACCCGCCCGGAGCGGTCGATTTCGAGCGCCTCGGGGCGTCTCGAAGGATTACTGTGGATTCGAGTAACCTTTCACCCCGCCGGTAGGCTCCGCCTTCGGGCGGTGAGTTTTCGACTGTCGTCGTGAATCGACGCGATCTGTCCGAGCGTTCGTCGCCGATTCGTCGCCGACTCGTTGCCGTTCGTCGGCGCGAGCGGAAGGGGCGGGAGTCGAACCACGCGAAGCCTAAGTAATCCACCGTGGATGCGTGCGCACCCGAACGGCGGTTGCTCTACCACTGAGCCACCCTTCCGGACGATACTACAACCGGTGCGAACTAATAGCCGTTGGTCGGTTCGCCCGAAAAAACGGGCTGCCGCGTTTCAGTAGCTACGGATCTTCGGTTCGTACGTCTTCTCCTCGCCTTCGAGGATGACCGGCTTGTACCACAGTTCGGGCGCGCCGTCGTTCCACGACAGCATCGTGTGCTTCAGCCAGTTCTCGTCGTCGCGCTCCTGGTGCTCCTTGCGCCAGTGCGCGCCGCGGAACTCCTCTCGTGCGAGCGCGCCGAGCGTGATCGCCTCCGCGAGGTCGAGGATGTTCCGCGTCTCGATGGTCTGGATGAGGTCGGTGTTGTACGTCCGCGAGGGGTCGTTGACGTACACGTCGGTGTAGCGCTCGCGGGCCTCCCTGAGGTCGCGCAGCGCCTGTTTCAGGCCCTCCTTCTCGCGGAAGACGTTGACGTGTCGCGTCATCGATTTCTGGACCTCGGAACGAATCTCGGCGTGCTGGACCCCGTCCTCTTTAGTCATGAGGTGCTCGATGCGTCGGTTCTCGGCGTCGACGGCGCGGGTGACGATTTCGTCGCCCGTCGCAGCAACCGCTCCACCGTCGGCGGCCTTCTCACCGCCGTCGGCGACGGCGCTGTCGTCCGGCGACCGAACCGAACCGGGTGCGACGGGCGTGTCGACTTCGCCTGCCTCCCACTCGCCGCGCTTGCCGGTCGTGATCTCGGCCGTGCCCAGGTCCTTGCCCGCGGCGTGTGCGCCGGCGCGCCGCCCGAAGACGATGAGTTCCGGCAGCGCGTTGCCGCCGAGCCGGTTCGAGCCGTGGACCGAGGCGCAGGCGCACTCGCCGGCGGCGTAGAGGCCGGTGATGCACGTCTCGCCGTTCTCGTCGGTCTCGACGCCGCCCATCGCGTAGTGCTGACCGGGTTTGACCGGCATCGGCTCTTCGAGCGGGTCGACGCCCTCGAAGTCCTCCGAGAGGTGGACGATGTTCTCCAGTCGGTCGATGATGCGCTCCTCGCCGAGGTGGCGCATGTCGAGGTGGACGTACTCGTCGTCGATGCCGCGGCCGGCGTTGATCTCGGTCAACTCGGCGCGCGACACCACGTCGCGGGAGGCGAGTTCGCCGGCGTTGTTCGCGTAGCCGTACTCGAACATCAGGCGCTCGCCGTTCTCGTTGTAGAGGATGCCCCCCTCGCCGCGGACGCCCTCGGTGATGAGGACCCCCGTCGACGGCAGCGTCGTCGGGTGGAACTGGATGAACTCCATATCCTCCATCGGGACGCCCGCGCGGTACGCCATCGCCACCCCGTCGCCGGTGTTGGCGACGGCGTTGGTCGTGTGGTCGTACACCTGACCGGGTCCGCCCGTCGCGAGGATGACCCCGTTGCGGGCGCGGAAGCCCGACACCTCGCCGGACTGGATGTCGTAGGCGACGATGCCGTGGCAGGTGCGGTCCTCGGGGACCTCCTCGTCGGAGATGGCGAGGTTGAGCACGTACCACTCGTCGTACACCTTGATGCCGCGCTTGACGAGTTGCTCGTACATCGTGTGGAGCAACTGGTGGCCCGTCTCCGCGCCCGCGTACGTCGTCCGCGGGAACGAGAGGCCGCCGAACGGCCGCTGGCTGACGCGGCCGTCGTCGTCGCGGGAGAACGCCATCCCCCAGTGTTCGAGTTGGATGGTCTCTTTCGGGCTGTCCTGGCAGAGCGTTTCGATGGCCGGGGCGTCGCCGAGGTAGTCCGACCCCTTCATCGTGTCGTACGCGTGGTCCTCCCACGAGTCGCCCTCGCGGAGCGCGGCGTTGATACCGCCCTCGGCCGCGCCAGTGTGACTGCGTACGGGGTGGAGTTTCGAGACGATGGCTACGTCCGCCCCCTCTTCCTGCGCCGCGATAGCGGCGCGCAAGCCGGCGCCGCCCGCGCCGACTACGATTACGTCGTGTTCGTACATATCTAATTTCTGAGCGTTGTTAGGACTGGGTGAACTTGAGGTTCACTACCAGAACTTCAGGTTGTTCTTGACGGCCTCTCGCTTGAGTTCCTGGATGTGGGCCGTCAGCGGGATGTCTTTCGGGCACACCTCGGTGCAGGAGAACTGCGTCTGACAGCGCCAGACGCCGTGTTCCTGTTCGAGGATGCGCATGCGATGCTCCTTCATGTCCGAGCCCTCGCGTTCGTCCATCGCGAAGCGGTACGCCTTGTTGATGGCCGCCGGGCCGAGATACTGGTTGTCGCCGGCCGCGATGTTGCAGGAGGACATGCACGCGCCGCACCAGATGCAGCGCGTCGACATCTTCACTTTCTCGCGGTTCTCTCGGGTCTGGCGCTGCTCTTCGAGTTCGCCGTCGGGCAGGTCGTTCGTCTGGAAGAACGGCTCGACCGCCTCCATCTGGTCGTAGAAGTGCTCCATGTCGACGACCAGGTCCTTGACGACCTCCTGGTGCGGCAGCGGTTCGACGCGGACGGGCTCTTCGAGGTCCGACAGCTGCGTCTTACAGCAGAGCCGCTGGCGGCCGTTGACGAACATTGCGTCGGAGCCGCAGATGGCCTGTCGACACGAGTGTCGGAACGTCAGCGAGGAGTCGAAGTGGTCCCGCGCGTAGATGAGCGCGTCGAGGACGGTCATCCCCTTGTGGTAGGGGACGTGGAACTCGTCGAACCGCGGTTCCTGCTTCCCCTCGACTTCGGGGTCGTAGCGGAACACCTTCAGGTGGTAGCGACTCTCGTCGCTCGCGGCTTCCTCTTCGGTCCGCTCGCGTTCGCGCTCGGCGACGTGCTCGCGGCGCTCGGCCTTCCGCTGTTGGCGTCGCTGCTGTGCGACGGGGACCGACTCCGCCTCGGTCTCCGCCTCCGATTCGTCCGCTTCCTGTGTTTCGGGTACTTGCGTGCTCATGTTAGAGTGGAATGCCTCCGGACCACGCGAGTGCGGTCCGAACGCCCTGGATGATGAGAACCGCGCTGGCGACGACGAGCGTCCACTTCACGACGCTCAGTTTCGTGCCGGTCAGCCCTTGGTTGACGAGTGCGTTGTAGACGCCGTTGACGCCGTGGAACGTCGCGGTGACGAGGAACAGAATCATCAACGAGAAGTACGTCAGCGACTCCATTCTCGCCTGACTCATCGCGAACGTCACCTCGTCGGCGTGGTTGACGAAGTGGAGCAGGAAGAAGTGGAACGCGAGCACGACGACGAGGAACGCCGCCGTGATGCGCTGCCAGAGCCACCGGCGTCCGCCGCGCTCGAACGAGGAGTAGCGTTCGGCCATCTCAGAACGCCCCCGAGACGAACGTCGGGATACTGGCGACGACGATCGCGCCCGTCAGTACCAGCGACGCGTAGAAACTCTTGTCCTGTGCCTCCAGTCCGACGCCGAGGTCGACGAACAGCAGTCGGAGCCCGTTGAGGATGTGGAACACGGCCACCGCGAGCAGCCCCACTTCGAGGATGCGCACGACAGCGAGTGCTTCCAGCCCTTGGATGGTGTTGGTGTAGGCGCTCGCGCCCGTCAGCGCCGTCGAGAGGACGGCGATGTGGGTGAACAAGTAGCCCACCAGCACCCATCCGGTGAACTTGTGGAAAATCCAGGCCCACATGCCGGCCGAGAACTCCCGCCAGCGGCCGAAGTCCTCCACGAGGCCTCGATTGTACGATTGACTCATACTCCCGTGAGTCTCGGAACCGGGGTGCTATAGAAGTTACGTGTATCCGCGCGCCGAACCGGGGCGGTCGTCCTGTTTTGCCGCTTTCTATCTCGAACTGAAGAACGTTTCCAGCGACGACGAGACGCCCGCCGACACGTCAGGTCTCGGCCTCTGCGGCCGGCGACTGCTCGCGTTCGAGCACCCGCCGCGTCGACGTGCTCAGCTCGACGAGGTGGCAGATGGGGTTGCCCGGGTAGACGACCGGGTTCTCCAAGATACCGACGAGCAGCCCCGTGAACGGCGCTTCGACGGCGATGTTGTCGTCGAGAAACGGGTTCGTGATGGTGCAGATGCGGTCGCCCTCGTGGACGAGCGCCCCCCGCGAGTAGTGCATGTCGACGATGCCGCCGGCGTCGGCGCGAATCCACGTCTTCTCGCGGTCGCCCGTGATGACCGTCCGCCACCCCGGCCAGCGGACGCTGTCGGTCTCGGTGAGGCCGTACTCGGCGAAGACGCTTCGGACGCCGTCGAGCGCCTCGTCGATGAGCCCCCGCTGGAAGCGGTGCGCCTCGCCCATCTCCAGCGTGATGGTCGGGACGCCCGCGCGCGTCGCCTCCCCGCGGAGCGACCCGTCCGGCCCCTCGCCGTCGAGGATGACGTTCGAACCGAAGGCGCGCGCGAGTCGGTTCACGCCCTCGTCGGCGAGGTTACCGCGGACGTGGAGCATGTTCGTCCGACCGCGGGTGGAGGTGTGGAAGTCGAGGCCGACGTCGCACGGCTCGATGAAGTTCTGGAAGATCTGGTACGCCATCCGCTTCGCGCTCGTCGAACTCTCCGACCCCGGAAACGAGCGGTTCAGGTCGCGGTCGAGAATCGGGAGATACCGCTGCTGGGCGAGAAACCCCGGCACGTTCAGGACGGGCATGCAGACGAGCGTCCCGCGGAGCTCGTCGTGGTCCCACCCGTGGGCGACGGTCCGAACCACTTCGATGCCGTTCAGTTCGTCGCCGTGCGCCGCCGCCGAGAGAAACACCGTGGGCCCGTCGCGCTCGCCGTTGACGATGGTGACCGGAATCCGAACCGGGTCGCCGAGGTACGTCTCACTCACGCTGTACCGGAGGTTCTGCGTCTCGCCCGGGTCGACCCTCCCCCCGTTGTAGGTGAAGGACGAGTCGTCGCTCATGGGCTCCCTCGGGCGGGGTCGTATATAAACACCAATATGAACGTCGACGGCGAGAACGTGTTCAAATTGCCAGCGGTTCGATTACACTCCGCCGCGCACCGTCGCGACGAGATGCCCGAGTCGTACTCCCTTTCGATGGCCCCAACAGGGGTCAGACCGGCATATCTTTGAAACTGGGTCGGGTATATCTTCTCACATGGCACTTTCAGACGACGAGACGGTGCGCGTCGGGGTTCTCTCGCTGCACAACAGCAAAGAGACGAAGGCGATCCTCAACGCCGTCGAGGAACTCGGTCACGAGCCCGTGTGGCTTCGCCGCGAGAACACCGCGATGAGCATCGAGGACAGCGAGGTGTCCATCGAACCCAGTGTCGACGTCATCGCGAACCGACTGCTCCTCTCGAACACCGAAGAACCCGCCGAGGGACTCGGTCTCGCGACGACGTTCAACCGCGTACGGCCGATGCTGAACGAACCCGGCGCGGTGCTGACGGCTATCCACAAGTTCGCGACGGCGGCGACGCTGGCCGACTGGAACATCCAGGTTCCGGACGCGCTGCTGGCGCTCTCGAACGACCGACTGAACCAGGGCCGACAGCAGTTCGGCGACGTGGGCGTCTACAAGACCGCCATCGGCACCCACGGCGGCGGGACGTGGAAGGTCGACCTCACCGAACCCGTCAACCCGAAGGTCGGCAACCGCCAGGCGTTCCTGCAGGAGCTCATCGAACGCGACAGCGACCGACACCGGGACCTGCGCGTCTACGTCGTCGGCGAGGAGATCGTCGGCGCGATGCACCGCTACGCCCCCGAGGGCGACTGGCGGACGAACGTCGCCCTCGGCGGCGACGTCCAGAACGCCACCGAGACGATGCCCGACGAGGCGGCCGAAACCGCGCTCTACGCGTCAGAGGTCATCGGCCTCGACTACGCCGGCGTCGACCTCGTGGAGGGCAACGACGGCTGGTACGTCCTCGAAGTGAACCCGACGGCCGGGTTCAAGGGGCTGTACAAAGCGACCGGCAAGAGCCCCGCGCCGTACATCGCGCAGTTGGCCATCGAGCGCGCCGGCGGCGACGTCGACGACGTGCGCGTCGAGGAGTTGTCGAGCACGCTCGACGACTCGCGGCCGTCGTGCATGCCGCGCATCGAACCCCCGGAGAACGAGGAGGTGCCGATGATTGGCTACATCGAGGACGTGGTCGTCAGCGGTACCAGCGGGTCGACGCAGGCGCTCGCTAAATCCGACACGGGCGCGACCCGGACGAGCATCGATACGTCGCTCGCCGCCGAAATCGGCGCGGGTCCAATCAAGAGCATGACGCGCGTCAAATCCGGTAGCATGAAGCGCGGGAAGGCCCGCCCGGTCGTCGACCTCGTCATCGGTATCGGCGGCAACCAGCACACGGTGACCGCGAGCGTCGAGGACCGCAGCCACATGGATTTCCCGCTCCTCTTGGGCCGCGACATCCTCGAACACTACCGCGTCGACGTCCGTCGCCGCGCAGACGCCGACGCCAAGGACGACGACGAACGCGAAGAGGAGTACCTCGAGTAACAGACTCGGTCGTCACGAGCCCCGTCTCTCACCCGCTGCTGTCTCTCCTTCTCTCTACTGCCGTTTCGCTGCGTCTCCCCTCGCGAGTGTCGGAATCGGGACGCATTTGCCTCCGCACCCCGTGATTCGACCATCCACAGTATGACCGACGAGGCCGAAACCGTGCTCCGCCGAGACCCCGTGATGGCGGAACTCATCGACAGACACGACCCCTACTCCGAACCGAACTGGAGCGAGTACGAGCGACTCTGCATCTCCATCATCAACCAACAGCTCTCCACCGCGAGCGCCGCCGCCGTCAGAGAGCGCGTCTTCGAGCTGCTGGAGGGCGACGTGACGCCGGAGGCGGTGCTGGACGCCGACGAGGCGGCGCTGCGCGACGCGGGGCTCTCGCGGATGAAGACCGAGTATCTGCGCAACGCCGCCCGGGCGTTCCGGCGAAACGACTACACGAAGGAGGGGTTGGCCGCACACACCGACGACGAGGTCGTCGACCGACTCACCGAAATCAAAGGCGTCGGCGAGTGGACCGCGCGTATGTACCTCCTGTTCGTCCTCGAGCGAGAGGACGTCCTGCCGCTGGGCGACCTCGCCGTCCGACGAGGTATCGAACTGCTGTACGGCGACGGCGAGGAGATAACGCGCGCGGAGATGCGAGAAGTCGCCGAAGCGTGGCGGCCGTTCCGTTCGGTCGCGACGAAGTACATCTGGGCCGAGTACGAATCCGACTCCTGAGCGTTCGCGCCGCGTCGCTCCCGACTCCTGCTGCGTCGCTCTCGGCTTCCACCGAATCGCCTCGGATTCTCGCCGCATCGTTTCCGACTCGCGCCGCATCACCCTCGACTCGCTCGGCCGGTCGGACAGTGCGTCGCCGTCCGCCGCGTTTTCCCCCGCTCTACCGGCCGACCGGCAGAATCTCCACGAACCATTTGCGTAAACTGAAACGGAGTTGTCCGAATCCACGAGGGAAACGTTGAAACTGACGGCAACCGAGGATTCGGCCATGGAACTGGATGACGTCAACAGTATCACCGTTCTCGGTGCGGGGAACATGGGCCACGGCATCGCGGAGGTCGCGGCGCTCGCCGGCTACGACGTGGTGCTGCGCGACATCAACGAGGAGTTCGTCCGGAACGGCTACGACCAGATCGAGTGGAGTCTCGGGAAGCTGGCCGAGAAAGACCAGCTAACCGAGGAGGAAGCCGACGCCGCGCTCGAACGGGTCACGCCCGTCGTCGACCTCGGCGACGCCGTCGCCGACGCCGACGTGGTCATCGAGGCCGTCCCCGAGAAGATGGAGATAAAGAAGGACGTCTACGGGGAACTGGAGGCGAACGCCCCCGACCACACCGTCTTCGCGACGAACACGTCGAGTCTCTCCATCACCGAACTCTCGGAGGTGACCGAACGACCCGAGCGGTTCTGCGGGATGCACTTCTTCAATCCCCCCGTCCGGATGCCGCTGGTCGAAGTCATCTCCGGCGCGCACACCGACGAGGAGACGATGGACCTCGTGGAAGGTCTCGCCGAGTCGATGGGGAAATCGCCGGTCCGCGTCCGAAAGGACAGTCCCGGGTTCATCGTCAACCGCATCCTCGTCCCGCTGATGAACGAGGCGGCGTGGATCGTCCACGACGACGTCGCCACCGTCGAGGAGGTCGACAGCACGACGAAGTTCGACATCGGCCTGCCGATGGGCAGCTTCGAACTCGCAGACCAGGTCGGTATCGACGTGGGCTACCACGTCCTCGAGTACATGCACGAGGTGCTCGGTGACGCCTACGAACCGTGTCCCCTCCTCGCGGAGAAAGTCGAAAACGAGAACCTCGGCAAGAAGACCGGCAAGGGCTTCTACGACTACGAGAACGGCGGCGTCGACGTGCCGACGGACGCCGCCCGCGACGACGTGAAGCACCGACTGCTCGCCGTGATGGCCAACGAAGTCGCGGCGCTCGTCGAGAACGACGTCGCCGACGCCGACGCCATCGACCGCGCGGTGATGCTCGGCGGCGGCTTCCCGGACGGTCCGGCGAAGATGGCCGACGACGCGGGTCTCTCGACGCTCGTCGAGACGCTCGACGAACTGCGCGAGGAGACCGACGCGGAACGCTACGAGGTGGTCGACCACCTCCGCGAACTCGCCGAATCGGGCGAAGGGTTCCACGGCGGCGACGACGGCGAGGAGGGTTCCCTGGAGTTCGACAACGTCCGCGTCGAGATGGAAGGGGCCGTCGCTCACGTCGTCCTCGACCGACCGCACCGCCTCAACACCATCAGCGGCGACCTGATGGACGACCTCTCCGACGCCATCGACGCGCTGAGCGAGGACGACGAGGTGCGCGCCATCCTCCTGACCGGCGCCGGCGACCGAGCGTTCTCCGCTGGAGCCGACGTGACGAGCATGGCCGCCGGCGGCGCGGACCCGATTCCGGCCGTCGAACTCTCGCGGAAGGGTCAGCAGACGTTCGGCAAACTCGAAGAGTGCGACAAGCCCGTCGTCGTCGGCATCGACGGCTACTGTCTCGGCGGCGGAATGGAACTCGCCGCGTGCGCGGACCTCCGCATCGCCACCGAGCGCTCCGAACTCGGCCAACCGGAACACGACCTCGGCCTTCTACCGGGGTGGGGCGGCACCGTCCGCCTCCAGCGCATCGTCGGCACCGGCCGCGCGAAGGAGATAATCTTTACGGCGGAGCGCTACGACGCCGAGACGATGGCCGACTACGGCTTCCTCAACCGCGTCGTCGACAACGACGAACTCGAAGCCGAGGCGATGGAACTCGCGCAGTCGCTCGCCGGCGGTCCGCCCATCGCCCAGCGCTACACGAAGCGCGCGATGCACCGCGGCTGGGAGGACACCGAGGCCGGACTGGAGGTCGAAGCGCAGGCGTTCGGCATCCTGTTTACGACCGACGACCTGATGGAGGGAGTCATGGCCTTCTCCAGCGACCGCGAACCGGAGTTCGAGGGGAAATAACACGCACACCGACGGCGTAACGGAATCTTTAAACTTCTCTGGGCGACAGTTGAGAACGTCGCTCGGTTGGTGTAGTCCGGCCAATCATCTTGGCCTTTCGAGCCGAGGACAGGGGTTCAAATCCCCTACCGAGCATTTTCACGGATTCGATGAGTGAAATGCGAGTGTAGGGATTTGAATTACGGAACGAGTGTAGCGACGTTCCGGTAGTTCAAATCCCCTACCGAGCACTTCTTCCGACGCCGCACTCGGAGCTACGGCGTCGATTCTCTCCGGTATCTTCTGTTTTGTAGTATACTATAACTATATTGAAATTCTCCCAAACAGATAATACTCGGTCACCGAATAGAACTGTCGATAGGGGAGTACAATGGCGAACACGGAGCTACTAACGGGTCGTCCAACCGAGCAGCCTTCCGAGGAGCGACTGTCGAGAGACGTCTCTTTTTCGATACTATCGAACCACCGGCGCCGGTACGTGTTGCACCACCTCAAGCGGGTCGGCGAACCGCTCACTATCCGCGAGTTGGCCGAGCAGGTCGCCGCGTGGGAGAACGACTGTCGCATCGAGGAGTTGACGTACAAGCAGCGAAAGCGCGTCTACACCTCGTTGCACCAGACGCATCTACCGAAGCTCGACAGCTACGGCATCATCGACTACGAACAGGGTCGGGGGGTGGCGACGCTCACCGAGCGAGCGACGGAACTCGACGCGTACCTCGAAGTCGTCGAGCGCGACGACGTTTCGTGGAGCCAGTACTACCTCGGGTTGGCGAGCGTCTCGTTGGCCGCGCTCGCGGCGACCGGTGCCGGAGTGCCGCCGTTCACACAGGTCTCGGACCTCACGTACGCGGCACTCATCGCGGGGACACTGCTGGTCTCGGCGAGCGTCCACGCCTACCGGATGCGGCGGACGCGACTCGGCGCGACCGAGCTCCCGGCCGAACTCGCATCGACCGCTCCCGAGCGCGAGGGACGCTTGAGACGACTTCTCGATACGCGCTGAGTGGGTCCGGTTCGGCGCAGCACTCCGTACTCCCGCGTCGGTATTACTCGTCCCGAGAGAGATACGTATGCGCTTCGTACGCCGTGAGAACGGCGAAGAGCAGTGCACATCCCGCGGCGACGACGGGACCGACGGTATCGGGGAGAGACATCCAGAGAGCGATAAACAGTAAGCCCAACACACCGATGCCCAACGCGTACGGCGGCGCGTCGGGGTCGTCGGTGCCGGAAAATCGCATGTAGGCGAGCACTCGGTCGGCGTTGCCCTCCAGCGAGACGTTCTTCGAGTTGTCGTCGTAGTCGACGACGCCGAGGTCGTCGAGTTTCGGCAGGTGCGTCTGGTGCAAGGAGATGTAGACGCTCTGTCTCACGTTCCGCGGCGGCGGGTCCTCGCCGGACTCTATCGCGCCGATGTGCTCGGAGAGGTCCCGAACGGTCTCCTCGCCGGTCTCGGCGAGTCGTTCGAGCGTCAGCCGTCGCCGGTCGTTCCGAAGGACGTCGTGAACGTCGGCTTCGGAGAGTTGGTCGGCCGGTGGCTTCTCGGTCTCCGTTCGCGTCATCGGGGGATTGTCATGCTGTCTGGAGTGTCGGAACCGCGAACCGTGTTGGTGCGTTACGCCGTCTGGCAGGGGGCGAGGCGATACGACTGTACCCCGAGACCACGTTCGGGAGGTGACGAACGTCCCGTCTCAGCGTCGGAGCGCCGGAAAGCGACTACGGGCGACGAAAAAGCCGGCCGCGAGCGCCGTCAGCACCAGAAACGCCAACCCGACGACTGCCGGAGCGGCCGACAGGACGGGTGCGCCGAGTACGCCGGCGGCGACGAGCGCGGACCCGAGGACGCCGAAACCGAGATAGTACTCGTCGTGTCGAGACCGGTCGGCGGGCGTGTCCAGCAGATACGCGGCGACGGTCTGGGTGTGCTGTCCGGGAGCGACGTCTTTCGCGTCGGCGTCGTAGTCGACGATACCGAGGTCGTCGAGTTTCGGGATGTGCGTCTGGCAGAGCGAGACGTAGACGCTGTGACGGACGTTGCGTGGGGGAGTGTCGCTGTCCGTCTCGATCGAAGCGATGTGCTCGGAGAGCGCTCTGACCGACTGCGTCTCTGCTCGGTCCGCGAGCAGTTCGACGACGTGCTGTCTACGCTCGTTTTTCAACACGTCGTAGATGTCCGTCTCCGCGAGCGACTTCTGCCGGTCGCTCCCCCTCTGTCGCCGTCGGAGCGCTGCTCCCATGATAGCCATTCGTCTCCACTGAAATAACAAGAAGCTATCGGATTTCTTTGTGCTTTTCTCCGGGAAGAAAAATACGGGAAGGGGGGAACGACGGCCGAGAGTTCGGGGACAGTACGCCGAAGAGGTCCCTACGAGAGCCACTCGTCGGGTTTCGTGTCGTAGTCGATGTCGCCGGCGGCGATCCGCTCTCTCAGCTCCGGTTCGAGGTCGTGGTGCTCGAACGTCTCGCCGTCGTAGCGGATACGGATACCGTTCTCGACGGGCGTCGGTTCGCGGTTACGCCGGCGGGCCACCTCGACGTCGTGGTCGTCGTACTCTTTGATGATCGTCATCAGATTCACCGGGTGGCCCCACAGGTCGTACGTCCGCTTCAGCACCTGCTTGGCCTCGCCCAAATCGAGCATGATGCCGTTGTACTGGTGGCCCAAGAGCAGTTCGTTCCGGTTGCCGTAGTTGCCGTCGTAGACGGCGACGGTGGGTTTGCCGAAGTTCGTGAACTGCAGCAGCAGTTTCTTCTTCACGTCCTGGTAGTCGGTGCTCGTCACGCGGAAGTCACCGCTGGCGCGGGTGAACTCGTAGGTGAAGTAGTGGTTGGTCGTGACGAACTCCTGCGTGAGGAACGCGTCGAGGAACGTCACGTCGTTGTGACTCTCGCGGATCTCGCGCATCCGGTCCCACCCGGCGGCGTGGTCGATAGCCGCGAGCGCCTCCTCGACCGTCGCGTACTGCTCGTCGTCGAACATGTAGCGCGAGAGCTGTTCGAGTTCCGAGCGCCGGATGCGGCCGAGGAAGCCCCGGTTTTGGGGTTTGACCAGCGAGAAATGCCGCTCGGCGAGTCCCTCGTAGGTGAGCACCTTCCACGGGTACTTGTCGACGTCGACGGTTCGCTCGTCCTCGTCGAGTTCGTCGGCGGCGTACTCGGAAACCGCTCGGTCGAGTGTCTCGGCGTCGACGCGCGGGTCGTCGCCCAGGGCGACGAGTTCGTCCAGCGTGTCCGGACGGATGCCGTCGAGCGCGGGGTTCGGTTGCAGGAGCCCCTGCACCTCGTCGAAGTCGACGACTTCGTGGAAGTTGCGCCACGAGACGCCCTCGACGCGGAGGAGTTTGTCGGCCACCTCCCGGCGGTTCGTCGTGTTCTCGATGTACTCCCACAGTTCCTTGCCGAGTTTGTACGGGTTCAGCCCCGGCGACCCGAGCACCTTCGCCTGGTGGTCGGCGTACAGCAGGAACTCGTTTTCGCCCGCGAACCGCTCTTCGCCCATCATCAGCGACTCCCAGTAGGCGGCCCACCCCTCGTTCATCACCTTCGTCATCTTCTGCGGGGCGAAGTAGTACGCCTCCGTCCGCAGCATGTCGAGCACGTCGCGCTGCCACGGCTCCATCTCGGCGGCTCTCCCCTCCTCCTCGTCGTACTGCATCCCGTGCTGCTGGAGGTAGCCGAGCACGTCCTTCTGCGGGTCGGTGAGGTCGGCGGCGGCCTCCTCGGCCTCGGCCAGTCGGTCGAGCCACTCCTCGTCGAACACCTGTCTGCGCACCTCGTCGGAGATGTTCATCCCCTCCAGTCGCTCGCGGAGGTCCTCGGGCGTCGTCCGCTCGCGGGGGTCGGCCGCCTCGTCGAACGGGCGGTGCTGGTCGATACAGTCCTCCAAGCAGAGCACCGCGTCGATGAACTTCTCGACCTCCGCGCGGTCGATTTCGGGGTCCTCCATGTAGTTCGCGATGGCCTCGGAGTGGCGTTCGAGCATCGCCGCGGCGTCGAGGTCGCCGCCGAACAGTCCGAACCAACTGTTGTTGGCGAAGAAGTCGGCGTGGGCCTCGACGTGGGTGATGACCGCCTTCTGGTCGGCCAGCGTGTTCGACTCCTGGAGGAACGCGTGGCTCGGGTCGTCGTTGTTGACGATCTCGAACGCCTTGCCCATCCCGAACTGGTCCTGTTTCTGCTGGCGGTCGTACGTCATCCCCCAGCGCCAGTGCGGGTACCGGGTCTGGAAGCCGCCGTAGGCGATGAGCGCGTTCATCTCGTCGTAGCTGACGACCCAGTAGTTCACCGGGTACGGTTCGAGGCCGAGTTTTCGCGCGAGCGCCGCCGCCTCGCGCGTCGGTTCTTCGAGTTTCGTCGCTTCCTTTCTCGCCGTCAGTCGGTTCGGTCTCATTGGTCGTCGTCCTCCGTGCTCAGGATGTCGTAGATGGCGTCGATCACGTCCTCGGGGCGCGAGACGCGCGCGACGACGACGTTTCCGCTGCCGCCGAGCGCCCGTTCGACCTCCTCGGCGTGCGTCGCGTTGATGGCGTTGCCGCCGGGTTGCGTCTCGACGTACGCGTGCAGGTTCGCCGGAATATCCTCCATCAGCGGCACGACGTTCTCGGTCGTGTCGTTCGAGGAGTTCTCGCTGTCGCCCGCCGCGAACACGTAGCGGTTCCACTCGTGCCACGGGTACTCCTCTTCGAGAATCGCCGCGGCGAGTTCGTACGCAGAGGAAATCTTCGTGCCGCCGCCCGAGCGGATGCCGAAGAACTCCTCGCGCTCGACCTGCCACGCCTCGGCGTCGTGGGCGATGTAGACGAACTCGGCGTTGTCGTACTTGCCGGTCAGATACCAGTCGAGCGGCGTGAACGTCCGCTCGACGAGTTCGCGCTTCTTCTCGCGCATCGACCCCGACACGTCGCGGATGTTGACGACGACGACGTTCTTCTCCTTCTTCTCGATTATCTCGGGGTGGCGGTAGCGCTCGTCCTCGCGGCGGAACGGCACTTCGCGCAGGCCCTCGCGGCGGATGCGCTGGAGCGTGGTCGTCCGTTCGACGTTCTCCTCCATCTCCTCGAAGCTCGACCACTTGTCGCGCTCGTCGTCGGGGACGTCGCCGTAGGCGTCGTCGACCCACGCCCACGAGACGAGGATGTTGTTCTCTCGGGCCCAGCGGAACACGTCTTCGGCGTCCTTGCCCTCGACTTTCAGCGCCTCTCTGACGTACTCCTCGTCGAAGTCCATCGAGAGCTTGCGCTTCAGCCCCTCCTTGAACAGGCGCTCGAAGTCGAGCGTGCTGTTCGGGCCGCTTCGCGTCACGTCGGTGAAGTCGCCCTCTATCTCCTCGATGACCTCCTTGCCTTTGGGTTCGAGGTCTAATCCGAGCTGCTCGTCGAGCTCTTGGGCGAACTCCTCGGGGTCCATCTGGTAGTACTCGTGGTCTGCACCCTCCTCGCCGGGGTCGCCCTCCTCGTCGCCGTCGCCGTCGCCGGGTTGCGGCGGGCCGACGGGCTGGCCCACGTCAGGCGTCCCTCCCTGTCCCTGTCCGACGCCGCCGCGGTCGCGGACGTCGTAGGCGAACTCCGGGAGGTCCACCACCTTGATGGGGATGTTGATGCTGTTCGCGCCCGACCCGCCGAGGTCACCGTAGCTGATGAACTCTTCGAGGTCTTCGCGGCGCTCTTCGCCCACTTCGCGGAACCGTTCGAGGTCGTCTCTCAGTCCCATCTGTAGCTCACCTCTCGCATCACCTTCCGGCTGGTCAGCTCGGCGCTGGCCGCCGAGTAGCCCGCCTTCACCATCCGCTCTACGGTCTTCTCCTTCAGCCGCGCCGTCTCGGTGTTCGCCGGCGGGTCCTCCCACTGGCGCGGGTCGAAGTCCTCGAACAGGCGCTGCACGTCGCTCCACTCGTGGTTCTCTAGGACGGCCCGGATGACCGGAATCTCGGTGAAGTCGACCTTGTGGACCGCGAACCCCTCGTCGCGGTTCTCCCACGCGTAGCGGTTCAGCGCGGAGATGACCTTCTCGCGGCGGAACTGCGCCACCTGGGGCGACGGGTCGTTGCCGGTGTACGCGTCGTCGTCGAACCGGCCGAGGTGTTCGGTCTCGAACAGTTTCATCAGCAGCGCGTCGGCTTCGACGGGGCCGCGTTCGGTCTCTATCTCCTCGTCGCCCGCCCACGCGTACACGTGTTCGACGTACTCGGCGACCGTCTCCTGTTCGACGTGTTTCTCCGCGAGGATGGCGTCGAGCACGTCGCGCTCCTGCTGGTCGAAGATGTAGCCCTTGACGCTCGCGAGGCGCGACTCGTACTCGGCGACCTCGCCGCGAGAGAACACCGGTGCGGCTCGGAGTCCGTCGGCCATCGCGTCGAGCACGTCGTCCGGCATGACGACCCGTTCGACCGGGAGGTCGGCGTGGGCGCGCTCGCTCTCGCGTTGGAGCAGGTCGGCGACGGTGTCTCGGGTGTACGTCACGGGGATACCGTGAGTCCCCTCCTCGCCGTCGCGGTCGAACTCGAAGTCGTCGACGGTCCGCCGCTCGTCGCCCTCCTGGAGGTAGCCGCGGTCGAACAGCAGCGCCTTGTCGACCAGCGTCAGTCCCGAGGGGAGGTCCTCGCCGTCGAGGCGGGTGACGACGCTGTACAGCGCCGCCGCCTCGACGGCGTGGGGCGCGAGTTCGCGGTCGACGACGGTGCCGCCCTCGTCGCGCACCGAGACGGTGACCGGTTCGCGGATGCGCGCTTCGATTTCGCTGTAGTCGACGTCCTCCCACACCGCCGTCTCGCTCGTCAGCTCCCGGTGGATGAGCTGGCTTTCGAGACTCAGGTTCGTGAGGTAGCGGAACTCGTGTTTGTCGAGGCGGCGCTTCAGCGCCTTCAGCGGGTCGCGCCCGTTCCGGTCGGCGAACTTGTCGAGTTCGACGCCCAGGTCGGGGTTGGAGATGATGAGCAACTGCGTGTCGAGGTCCATCCCGATGCCCTTGTCCAACTTCACGCGCCCCTCGTCGGGGACGTTCAGCAGTTTCTGGAGCAGATCGGAGTGCTGGGTGGCGTCCTCGACGATGGTGAGGAGGCCGTTGCCCTGCGAGAGCACCCCGTCGTAGCTGAACGCCTGCGGGTTCTTTCGCCCCCGCGAGTCGAGTTCGCGGAGCATCCCCGGCATCCAACTGCCGACGAGTCGCTCCTTCGGACTGCCGTCGTCCTCGGAGTGCAGCACGCCGATGCCCTTGCCCACGTCGACGACGTAGTTCTTCACGCGGAGGTGGCGCGTGTCGGCCACCGCCGAGAACAGGTCGACCTTCCCGTTGCGGCGGTACTGCTCTTCGAGGTAGGAGTACGCCTCCCGCGAGAACGGGTCGAGTTCCTCGTCGACGACCGTCGGGATGTGGTCGCCCGACGAGTCGTTCAGGTCCGTCAGGAGCGCTTCGCGCACGTCCGGCGGGAACACCGTCAGCGGGTGGACCTGCACCGGACTCTCGTACCAGTTGTCCTCGTTCTCGCCCGACTCGTCGCCGCCGTAGCTCAGTCCCCGGGTGTCGGAGGCCGTCGAGACGTTCCACTCGACGGTGTAGCGCCGTCCTTCGGGAGTCTTCGAGTACTCCCGAAGCCCGTTGATGAGACACCGCTTTAGCTCCGATTTCCCGGTCGCCGTCGGCCCGTCGAACCAGAGGATCTTCTCGCTCTTGCCGCGGTCGGCGGCGATGGTTCTGAGGTCGGCGACGAAGCCGTTGAGAACCTCGGTGTTGCCGAGGATGGCGTGCTCGCCGTCGTTGTGGGGGTCGTCGAAGAAACGGTAGCGCCGACGCTCCTCGCCCTCTTCGACGACGGTCCGCGTCCCCATCGACTCGATGGCCTCTAAGAGGTACTTCGAGGCGTGCGAGGCGATGGAGGGCGACTCGAACGCCGCGTCGACGTACGTTTCGAGGCTCATCGGCTCCTCGTACGCGCCGCGCAACTCGGCGTCGGCGGCGCGAATGTAATCTTCGCGCATGGGTTTACGTCTCAAGTTCGGCTTTGGCCACCTCCGCGCCGGCGAACTCGAGCACTTCGCGCGCCCCCTCGCGGGAGTAGCCCTGTTCTTCGAGCGCGTCTATCCAGGCGTTGCGCTCGTCGTCGTCCAGTTCGTTCGCCGACACCAGCGCGGAGAAGTTGATGTTGTGCTTCTTGTCCTCCCACAGTTTGCGCTCCAGCGCGCGGCGGAGGCGGTCGTTGTCCTGCGGGTTGAACGACGTGCCCTCGCGGGCGCGCCGCGAGACCCAGTTGCTCACTTCCTGTCGGAAGTCGTCCTTGCGGTCGCTCGGAATCTCCAGTTTCTCCTCGACGGAGCGGAGGAACTTCTCGTCGGGGTCTTGCTCGCGGCCGGTGAGTTCGTCGCGGACGGTGGCGTCGTCGATGTACGCCATCACGTGGTCCATGTACTTCTCGCCCTGCCGCTGAATCTCGTCTAAGTCGTACGCGAGCGCGTGGCGCACGTCCTCGATGGCGCGCTCCTTGTACTCGTCGCGCACCATCTCCAGGTAGCGGTGGTAGCGCTCGACGTTCTCCTCGGGGATGGAGCCGTGGTTCTCGAGGTTCTCCTCGAAGTGCGTGAAGATAGAGAGCGGGCTGAGGTAGTCGCGGCCGCGGTGCGTCGAGTCCATGATGGCCTCGGCAATCTCGTCGCCGATGAAGCGCGCGGAGACGCCCTCCATCCCCTCGGCGATGTCGGCTTTCGACTCTCCCTCCTCGCGGAGCTTCTTCACGTCCACGTCGTCGCCGTCGTCTATCTCGCCGTTGTACGCTTTCGCCTTCTGCGTCAGCGAGATGCGCTCGCCGTCGGGTTCGGTGATGCGCGTCAGCACGCCGAACAGTCCCGCCATCTCCATCGCGTGCGGCTCGATGTGCATGTGCGGCACGTCGGCGTTCCGCAGCATCTTGCGGTAGATTTCGGCCTCCTGGGTGTACTCGAGGACGTACGGGAAGTCGATGCGTTTCGTCCGGTCGTTGAACGCCTCCATCTTCTCGTCGCCCTTCTTGTCGCGGTACTCGGGCATGTTCGTCCGCCCGACGATGACCTGGTCGATGTCGATTCGGGGGTTGTTCTTCGGCTTGATGGTCTGTTCCTGACTCGCGTGCAGGAAGTCGTAGAGGAACTCCCGCTGGAGTTTCAGCAGCTCCTCGCCGGAGAACAGACCCCTGTTGGCGTTACAGAACGCACCCGAGTAGTCGAACGCGCGCGGGTCGGACTCGCCGTACACCGCGAGCTTCGAGTAGTTGACGTCGCCCGTCAGTTCCGTCTCGTCCTGGTTCTTCTTGTCCTTCGGTTCGAACGTCTCGATGCACTGGCGTTTGTTCTCGCTGGCGACGAGTCTGATGATCTCGACGTGGTTCTCCAACACCGACTGGAGGTCGTCGTCGTACTCCGCCAGCAGTTTGTCCATGTAGAACTCGCTGGCGGGGTCGAGCGACTGCTCGTTGCGGATGGTGTACGGCGCGTCGAGGTTCTCGTTCAGTCGCTCGATGACTCTGTCGCGCTGTTCCTGCGGAAGCAACACGATGGGGTCCTGGTTCATCGGCGACTGGACGGTGTCGTCGGCGGGGTCCTGGTCGCGGATGACGTCGCAGAGGTTCGTCCACCGGAAGGTGTACATCCGCCCCTCGTCGCGCATCGTGTAGTCCTCGAAGTAGCGTCGGACCATCAGGTCGAAGTGCGACTTGCCGGACCCGACCGGGCCGAGAAGGAGTTTGATACGCTTCTCGGGGCCGAGTCCGCGAGCGCCGCTTTTCACCTTGTTGACGAACTCGTGGATGGACTCGTGGACCTCGCGGCCGTAGAAGATGTTCTCGCCCTCGTGGAGGGGGTCTTCCGACGCCATGAGGTACTCGACGACACCGGCGTCTTCGTCGTACTCGGTGCCGTAGTAGTCGAACATGTCGGCAACGCGCTGGTGGGCGTTGCGAGCGATGCGCGGGTCGTCGTACAGTTCGCGCAGGTACCAGTCGAACGTGTTCGCCTCGCGGAGGTCCGCTGGCACGGAGTCCTGGTAGTGCTGGCTCAGGTCTTCGAGGGTTTCGATTTCGCCGTTCATTGTATCACTGACGGAGTCTCGTGTAGTCTGCGGACGGGCGCCTGTCGCGGACGAAAGCTCCGTCGCGCGACGACCGGCCGCGACTCGCCGGTCCGCTGACGCGTCGCTCGCGCCGTGGGGCGTGGTAGTCGTGGCCGACAGTCGTTCGTCCGTGACATCGTTTGACACACCTCCTTCGCGCACGACGACGTTATCGGCGACTGCGAACGACACAGAACGGCTCTCGTTTGGCGAGCGGTACGGGGAGGGTGATTGCTGCATCCACCTCGGAGTTGTCCGAGACTATTTAGAGTGTGAGTCAGTAGCATACATAAGTCTTTTCCCAATTTCGGGTCCGTTCACGAAATTGGAACGGTAAAATAGATAGACGCAGCGACGATGGACGACGCTCCCGAACCTATCACGAGAGAGATTTATGTATTCGCTCGCACTTTCGAGGAGTAATTTCGAGCGATGAGAGCGGCCGGTTGGTTCGGTGTTGTATATTGAACAAGTTGACATTGCTCAGGTACGACTGAGTTTCACTAAACTCACTCGAACTCATATTGCTGACGCTACTCGTGGCAATAAAAACCAAAAATTCAGAAAGTGAATATCCAGAGGTCACCACATAGCTCAGATAAAAGATTATAAGTGGTGCAGTCATATGTCTATACGTCCAGGACCAGGAGGGCACAGCCAGTTCCCACTGACTATGTGCTCCCCTAGTTTTCGTTCTTACTGAGTAGCGCGTATGTCACTCCAACGTGCACAATTTGTATCGCTAGTAGAGATATTTCATACGGCACTACGATGGTAATGTCCATGTTTTGACTTGCCTCTCTGTGCTACTTGCAGAACCTCTTGGACTGTCCAGGACCAGGAGGAAACCACAAGTATTTGGCACTTAGACGATTTTCCTGCATAAGTCTTTTCCCAATTTCGGGTCCGTTCACGAAATTGGAACGGGGAAATAGGCAGACGCAGCGACGATGGACGACGCTCCCGAACCTATCACGAGAGAGATTTATGTACTCGCTCGCACTTTCGAGGGGTAATACCGGGAGACGGGAGCCGCGACCGACCGGCGCCGAGCGTCGAACGCGACCCGCGACGACGAACGGGTCGGCTTAACCGCTCGGCGACCGAACTCCCTCGTATGAGCTTCGATGCGCTCCCCGACGGGTGGACCGTCTGGAACGACGAACCGGAGGGCCGGGCGATTCTCGCCTACCGACCGGACGTGTTCGACAGCCAGCAGTTCCCCGCCCCCTGTATGCCGACGGTGTTTCTCAGCAACGGCTCGCGGAAGCGGCGACCGGGTGCCTCCCAGATAGAGACCGACACGTGGCACGTGACGCTCCTGTTAGAGCCCGAGATCGAGGCCGAGACCACCGAGTACGACTCCCGAGCGGCCGGCGTCGACGGCGCCGTCGAGTGCGCGCGTCGGTTCGCCGACGGCGAGGTGGAGTACCGGTCGCTGTACCAGGTTCCGCGCGAGGAGTACTTCGAGAAGCTCGACGAACTCACCGGCCGCGAGAGCTGAGCGTCGGTTCGGCCGACCCGGTGTCCGACGGACGCGAGGCTTAACACCGAGGCCGTCAAACGCCCGCTCATGTCGACCGTCACGCTCATCGGCACCCGCCTGGCGGAACCGGGCCGAGAGTTCGTCTACGAGGGCGAGTCCACCGCCTGCAAGGGGTGTCCGTACCGAAAGCAGTGTCTGAACCTCTCGGAGGGGACGCGCTACCGCGTCCTCGACGTCCGCGAGAACACTCAGACCCTCGAATGCGCGGTCCACGACGGGGGCGTCCGCGCCGTCGAAGTCGAACCCGCGCCGGTTCCGGCGAACGTCCCCTCGAAGGGGGCGTACGCCGGGAGCAAAGCCCGCCTGCAGGGGCCGTGTCCGCACACCGAGTGTCCGAGCCACGAGTTCTGCGAACCCGACGGCGCCGACTTCGACGAGGAGTACCGCATCCAGTCTATCGTCGGCGACCCGCCGCACGACTACTGCCACCTCGACCGGTCGCTGACGCTCGTCGAACTGGAACCGAAGGAGAACTGAGTCGACTCTCGGCGCGTCGGCGTCGGGTCGCTTTCTCTCGCCGTCTCACTCCAGGGTGCCGACTCGCTCGGCGGTGTAGCCGAACAGGTCGGGGTAACCGTACGGCGAGAGCAACACCGGGTAGAAGTCGACTTCCGCGGCGAGTTCTTCGCCGTCGTAGGTGGCGAACCGTGCGCCCGCCTCGACCGCCTCGAAGTTCGTCGCGAACACCTCGTACTCGCCGGCGGGCGGCTTCGGTATCTCGTCCGCCAGTCGGAAGACGGACACCTCGTCGCTCAGCCCCGCGTCCAGGCGGTCGGCGCTCTCGGGGGCCGGGAGGACGCCCGTCGCCGCGAGGAAGCCGCGAATCAGGTCGTAGGCGTTCTCGGCGGCTTCGTCGCTGCCCTGTAACCCGCACTCGACTTCGACGGTGTGGGCGTGGTCGATGAGCCGACCCTCCGCGAAGCCGTCGGTCTCGACGAGCACGTCGACCGGGAGGTGCGGGCAGACCGCGCGGGCGACGGCGTCGACCGAGTCGACGACGGCGAACGGTCGCGGCGTCGACTGCGTGGAGTGCAACGCCAACACCGTGCAGTCGCGGAGTTCGGTGACGAGGTCGTACGCGAGGCGGCGCTCGTGGCTCTCGGCGTCGGCCGACCCCGGAAAGGAGCGGTTGAGGTCGTCGTCGAGGTAGCGAACGCCGCGTTCGAGCGCCTCCTCGTTGGCGACGACGAGTTTGACGGGGCGTTCGACGGTCGGCTCTTCGGCGAGCAGGCGTTCGACCGCGAGCGGACCGCACGGCTCGTCGCCGTGAATCCCGGCGACGACGGCGACTTCGGGTGTCCCCTCACCCAGTTGGTGAACACGCATGAACGTGGCCAAAGCGGGGGACGGTGATATCGTTTTAGAAACTCCCGGAGAGCTGTCATCGCGTCGACGCCACCGAGAGAACCGGGAAAGTTCAGTCGAGACGGTCGGCGTACTCGTAGTCGGATTCGTACGCCGTCGGTCGGTGGTCGTCGAGGCTGATGCGAAAGCCATCCAGTGCGGTCGGGTCCTCCAGCGCCGCCCGCATCGTCTCTCGAACCTCGGGCAGGTCGACGCCGTAGAAGTCGTCCGGGATGCCGCGGAGATACTGGAGCGCGGTCCGGAACAGCGAGCGCATCCCGTCGTCGTCCTCGAAGTCGAAGTGCTTGTACGTCCCCGCGGCGACCTGCACCATCCCGTGGAGGAAGGCGCTCTCGGTGGTGCCGCTGCCGTAGTTGTACCACTCGTCCTCGAAGCAGTCGTGGCTCTCGTGGAACTCGCCGGCGTTGAACAGGCGGACGCCGTGTTCGACGGCGCGGCGGAGCGTAGCGTGTTCCCACCGGTTGTCCGCGCGCCACCCGGTCGGGTCGCCGAGCGGCGGGGCCACGCTCGGGTCGCGGGTGTGCTCGTCCATATCGGTGAGTCCGCGTCGAGACGGGTAACTGCATCGGTGGTCCGAAGCCCGCTCGACTCGCTCGGCGCTACGGCTCCGCCGCGGCGTCGAGCATCTCGTCGACGAACTCGTCCAACTTCGACGCGTCCGGACCGGGTCGAGCGTGCGTCTCGTAGTCGATTTTCTCGGGGAGCGTCGCCGTCTCGGGGCCGATTCGGTCGCCGATTTCTCCGTCGTCTCCCCGGCGCTTTCGCTCGACCAGTTCCTCAGCCAGCGCGAGCAGGTCGTCGTCGAAGACGTCCGGTGCTTGCTCGGCGAGGAACGTCGGGACGTCGACGTGCGGGAGTTCGTGTGCGCCGGCCTCGCCCGTGGCCAGGAGGTATCGCGCGCTCATCACCGCGACGAGCACCGCGAGGTTTCGCTTCACCGTCTGTCTGATCTTCGTCGACCGGACGGTTCGCTCGACGAACTCGTGCGACGGATGTTCCGCTCCGCTCGCCGATTTCGACTCGACGTGTTCGGCGGGGATACGCGCCGGTTCCTCGCTATCGACGAGGTGGCGCGGAATCGTGAACTCCCCGTCGCTCCCGCGACTGCGGACGACGTACGCCTCGTCGGTGCGCTCGACGATGGGATACAGTTGCTTTTCGCTGTCGACGAGGTGCCACGAGAGATACTTCCGGTAGTTCGACTTCGCGATGCCGCGGTAGCAGTAGTAGAGACTCGCCGGGTCGAACGTCGCCTCGACGTACTCGCGGAGCGCGTCGGCGTCGAACCGCTCGCGGTATCGAATCGGACTCCGGAGCGCGTCGATCGCCCCGTCGTTCGACTGCGAGAGGAGTGTGGCGAACCTCGTCACGTCCCACCCCGAGAGTTCGATGTCGGCCCCGAACGTCCGCTCGACGGTGTCGCGCGGTTTGGAGAGGTGAAACCCCGTCCGGAGGTCGCGGGGCGCGTAGACGACGCCCACGTCGTAGTCGCTCTCCGGCGAGTCGAGCCCCCACGCGTGGCTCCCGCGAGCGACGGCGAGCACGACCGAGACATCGCGTTCGGCTTCGAGTTCGCGGAGCGCGTCCTCGATTCGCTCTCGCGCCTCCGCCGGAATCGTCGTCACGGTTCCGGGATGGTTTCGGCGAGTGCGTAGGTGTTTCGGACGCTCGCTCTCCGTTCTCGAACCCGTATCTACCCCGGGTGTGCCGCGAGTTCCGGAACGTTTTAGCGTTCCGAGGTTCCACCGAAAACTGCGTGCGAGGGTAGCCAAGCCCGGAAACGGCGGCGGACTCAAGATCCGCTCCTGTAGAGGTCCGTGGGTTCAAATCCCTCCCCTCGCACTAATCGCCGCCGCACTCACGCGGCGGCGTGAACGTGCACAACGGGAGGATTTGAATGAGGCCGGTCGCCTCGGCGTCCGGACGTAGTTCAAATCCCTCCCCTCGCATCGCCGGGGTTCACCCCCGTGATGCGGAAGACCGCTCTCGGAGCGCTCTTCCCTCGCAAAACTTCTCGTCGAAATCGACCGCCGAGCGGCTTCGCCGTACTGTCCGAGTCGCGTCCTCGCCAGCGACGCCGCTACGCGACTACTGAGCACCGAAAAAGCGGGAACCCTACTGCCTCGTCGCCGCCGACAACTCCTTCAGATTGCTTCTCGCCGCCGTCGCTTCACTGCGCTCGCGACGAGCTTCCGTTACCGGAACCGCCGTCGGTCAGCGGTCGTCCGCCCTCGGTCACGAGGCTGTCGGCGAACATCTGCGCTTCGTCGGCGGTCGGTCGGCATCCGTCGTCCATCTCCTCGCAGATGCGACTGACCAGGTCGGTCATGTGCTGGCGCTCGCCGTTCTCGTAGACGTACTCGAACACGTCGTTGTAGGCGTACTCCTCCCAGTGACTGGCACTGTCCTCCTCGAAGCGCGTGTCGGCGAGGTACTTCAGCTGTCGAGCGGCAGTTTCTGGGTGCATGGGAACGCGTTCTACGTCGACGGGCATAAAACTACTCTATTTCAGAACTGAGTTAATTACTTCGAACGGCCGATGTGCGGCGTCTCAGACCTCGAAACTGGCGTCGAGGTACGCTTCGAGCAGGTTCGGGAAGTCCCGTCCGCGGAGGTAGCGGAGGCCGAAGTCCTCCGCCCAGTCGATGATACCCGTGTCCTCGGTGACGACGCCGGCGTCGAGTTCGCGGGCGAGTACCAGCAGGTCGAAGTCCTCCTGCGAGTCGACGACGCCGCGTCGGAGCGTCTTCCGGTAGTCGTGACGGAGGTCCGAGATGGCAGCGTCGGCGACGCCCGCCTCGGCGGCGTCGCGGACGGCGTCCTCGGCGACGCGCAGCCCGCTGTCGACGCGGGAGCTCATCTCGTGCATGAACCGCGAGACGACTTCGGCCGGAATCATCACCTCGAAGCGCGAGGGGTGTTTACGGATGACCCACGTGTTCAACTGGGCCGTCGCCTCCTCGTCGACGCCGCGGTTCCGGAGTACGACCATCAGTTCGTCGTGCACCGACGGCGGCATGTAACAGGAGATGTTGAGCCGGAGTTTCGCCAGCGCCAAGGTGTCCAGCAGTCGGACGAGCGCGTCCTCCATCGTCTCGCCCTCCGCGCGAATCTCGTCGGAGAGAAACAGCGAGGTGTCGAGAACGAACCGCTGTTTCAGCGGATAGTCGGCCATCGAGCGTCGATAGGCGGGGACGGTACATGAACCTCCGTGGCGACCCGACGGGAACTCGTCGGACCGACGGCGACGTATCGCCGGCCGTGAGAAAAGATTCATGTTGGTGGGTAACATAGCACAGTATGCGAGGATCGCAAGGATACACCGGACGACCGCACCCGTTCACACCGGACGCGGTTAGACGCAAACACCAAGAAATCCGTAAGAGGAAATCGAGGTCAACGCGTCGCAGGAGAACCGACCCCGCCCGCATTTGGCCGTACGAGGCCAGAAGAAGGTCAAGTAACGGACGACGTGAAAACGGCGTTCGCGAAACCGACGTGAGTCGGATGGGCCGTTAGGGCGGCTGAAAACGTCCCCCGTCCGAGTCCAATTTGTGATTCTCGTCTTCTCACACACCGAGACGCGGAGCGTCGCGTCGACGTAACCCGTTTTCACCGCGCAGAGTGCGCACCGCCGACGTATCGCGTATCGAAATCGACGCCTATTCGGTCCGGTCGGCCGCCGACCTACCAATGGCAGACGTTTCACTTCGCGCGGCCGTCGCCCGACGCGCCGCCGAGGCGGGCGCGGCAGTCGCGTTCGACCGCTTTCGACGCGGCATCGACGTAGAGACGAAAGAGGGCAAGACCGACGTCGTCACGCAGGCCGACAGAGACGCGCAGGCCCGCGTCGCCGACGTCATCGCCGACGCCTTTCCCGAAGACGAACTCGTGGGGGAGGAGAGCGTAGCGCCGCGCGCGACGGAAGAGGCGAGCGGGCGAGGCCCGCGGGCCGACGACGCGCTCAAAACGGTCCCCGACGACGGCGACGCGTGGGTCGTTGACCCCATCGACGGGACGAACAACTACGTCCGGAACATCCGCATCTGGGCGACGGCCGTCGCCGCCGTCCGCGAGGGCGAACCCGTCGCCGCCGCGAGCGCCCTCCCAGCACTCGGCGACACGTACGTCGCCGACGCCGACGCGGTTTACCGAAACGGACACGAGGTCTCGGTGAGCGGCGAGACCGACCCCGAGAAGAGCACCGTCGTCCCCACAGTCTGGTGGGATTTCGACCACCGCGACGAGTACGCGGCCGCGACGCGCGAAATCGTCGAGCGGTTCGGCGACATGCGGCGATTCGGCTGTGCGCAGGCCGTGCTGGCGATGGTCGCCGACGGGTCGCTGGAGGGGACGATGACGAACATCGTCACGAACCCGTGGGACACCGTCGCCGGCGTGTACATGGTCCGGCGCGCGGGCGGCACCGTCACCGACCTGGAGGGCGACCGCTGGCGACACGACTCGAAGGGACTCGTCGCCTCCAACGGCGCGGTCCACGACGAGGTGCTCGCCGCGGCCCGCGGTATCGAGAAACTGGACGACTGACCGGGAGGTCCGCCGAACGTCGACGATTGCCGACCGGTTGCACGATTCGGTAGGCAGAAGTCGCCGGCCGTCCAGTTGCGCGCATGGAACTCGACGACACGGACCGTGCGATTCTCCGCATCCTCCAGGAGGACGCCCGCACCCCGTTCAGCGAGATCGCACGTCGAATCGACATGTCGAGTGCGACCGTCCACGACCGGGTGGGTCGGATGGAGAACGCCGGCGTCATCGAGGGGTACCACGCCAAAGTCGACCCGAAGGCGGCGGGATACGGCACGTCGGCGCTGGTCGGCCTCCGCGTCGAACAGGGCCATGAGGCGGAGGCGCTGGAGCGCCTCGAAGAGCTCGACGCGGTCAAGGAGATCTACCTGACCACCGGCGAGTGGGACGTGATGCTCCGGGTGTTCGCCCCCGACACGGAGGGGCTGCGCGAACTGATGTTCGACCACATCGCGGCGATGGACGGCTTCTCGCGCTCGCAGACGATGGTCATCCTCGGCACGGAGTACGAACGCGCCGGAGTGCCGCTCTGAGCGTCGCTTCGCCCGTTCTGCCGCTCTGAGCGGCGACTCGCTCGTTCTGCCGCTCGGCAGTCCCGTCTATCCGTCTCGAACGCCCGAGACCGGAACCCTCAACACGCGTCACTCCGGCAGTTCGGGTATGTCAACGGTCGCAGACCGCGTGGAGGCGAACCCCGAGCGGACGTGGCTCGCGGCGATGGCCGCGCTCCTCGCCGCCCTCGTCGGCGGGTCGCTTCTCTTTCCCCGCATCGTCTACGATGGCTTCCTCTGGCACTACTTCTGGGGCCCGGTCGTCGCCGACGGCGAAGGCGCGACGTGCGCCGTCCGCGCCGACGGCACGACGACGCTCCTCGACAGCGCCGCGGCGTGTCAGTCCGCGACGGGCTTCGTCGCCTACCCCGGCTACACGCTCGTCTCGGAGGCCGGCTACGTCGTCACCCTCCTCCTGATGCTCGGCGGCGTCGTCCTGCTCCTTCGCCGCCTCGACATCGGCACGAGTCGCAAACTCTTCTACGCGCTGTTCCCGTTCATGCTGTTCGGGGGGGCGCTCCGCGTCGTCGAAGACGCGGGTATCGCGGCGATGCGCGCGGGCGTCGAACCCGCTATCCCGTTCCCCTGGAGCGCGCTCATCATCAGCCCGTTCATCTACTTCACCGTCTTCTTCGTCACGCTCGCGGCCGTCGTCGCCACCGTGACGCTCTCGCGCCGCGGCGTGCTCGACGAGTTCTACCGGCCGCTGGCGGCTATCGGGACGGTCGTCCTCGCGGTGACGCTCGCGTATCTCGGCTACCTCGCGGCGACGACGGAGTACGTCACGTTCTACCCCCAGGTCATCACCGTGATGCTCGTCGCGACCACCGTCGCCACCGCCGTCACGTGGTGGCTCGTCGAGACGTACCGGCCCGAACTCAACGCCGGAACCGCCTACATCGGCCTGCTGCTCATCTGGGGGCACGCCCTCGACGGCGTCGCCAACGTCGTCGGTCTCGATTGGATGCCGGCGCTCGGCGCGGGGCCGAACCTCGTCCCGAAGCATCCGGTGAATCAGGGCATCGTCGACGTCACCGCCGCGGTGTTGCCGGCGTCGGTGCTCGCGGTGACCGGCGACGCGTGGCCGTTCCTGCTCGTGAAACTCGCCGCCGCGGTGTTCATCATCTGGATCTTCGAGCCGGAGATATTCGAGGAGAGTCCGCGCTACGCGATGCTGCTTCTCATCGCGGCGCTCGCGGTGGGGCTCGGTCCCGGCACCCGCGACATGCTCCGGGCGACGTTCGGCATCTGAATCGGTGCTGGTCCCGTTTTTCCGTCGTCTCAGCCCGCTATCGTACTCGTCTCGCCGTCGGCGCGGACGGTGATGACCGTACAGTCGAGCTTCTCGCGGAGGTACGACTCGATGTCGGGGTCGTCCAGGAACTTCCGGAGCATTCGTCGCCAGCGCCCGGCCTGTTTCGACCCGATGACGACGATGTCCGCGCCCTCGGCGGCGACCTCTTCGAGAATCGTCTCCTCGACGAGGAAGCCGCGGCGGATGACGTAACGGGCGCGCGACACGCGGCCGAACTCCGCCTGCGTGGCCCGTTTCAGCTCCGCTCGGGTGACGTTCTCGCCGTTCTGGTAGAGGTTCACGTGGAGGACGGTCAGCTCGGCGTCTCGTTCCTCGGCGATGCGCACCGCTTCGCGCAACGTCGCCTTCGAGTGGCTGGTCAACGGGTACCGAACCGGGACGACAACCAACGTCATTACAGGACGGTCAGCGTTCGCAGGTGTGAATATTTCTATCCGGTCCGCGATAGGTACCGGAGACGTACCGTCTCGCCTACCGAACGGACGCTCGGCGAACGTCGCCCGTCGACTCCGGTCACTCGCTCGCCGGCCGTCGACCCCGGTCACTCGCTCGTCGGCCGTCGAATCCGACCGTCGACGCTCGCTGAGACGCCGAACTCGCGGGCGTACTCGGCGAGTATCTCGTGTTGGATGCCGTACTCGCCCGCGCGGTGGCGCTGCTCGATAACCGGGAACTCGTGGTCGCTGTGCAGGAGATACTCCGCCGTCGCGACGCGGTACAGTCGGTCGGGGTCGACGGGGTCGCCGCCGACGCGGACCCCGTCGAGGTCGTTTCGGTCGTCGTCCCACCGGAGCGTCGCGCCGCTGACGTGGCCGTGCCACCAGTGCGGTTCGCCGAAGTCGACCGCGCCGCCCGCGGCCTGCCGGAACGCCGTCAACAGCTCCTCGCCCGTGAGTTCGGCGACGACGACGGGTTCGGCGAAGGGGACGACGCTCACGAGGTCGGCGACGGTCACTTCGCCCGACAGCGGCGGACCGTTCCGGATGCCGCCGCTGTTCTGCAGGCCCACGTCGGCGTCGGCCGCCCAGCGGTACGCGTCGGCGACGAAGTTGCCGACGGCGCACTCGCCGCCGAAGACGATCCCCTCGCTCCGCCGCATCGGCGTCTCCGCCTCGCCGACGACGCTGTCGAGGCCGGACTCGGCGAGTCGGCTCCGAAGCGCCGCGACGAGCGCCCCGTCGACCGGCGCGTCTCGCTCTCCGAGCCGGTGGCGCTGCGCGCGTGCGCCGTCTCCGTCGAGCGTCACTTCGAGCACCGTCCGGCCGTTGACGCCGGGTCGCAGGAGGAGCGTGTCGTCGACGTACTCGACTCGCGCCGAGTGGACGTGCCCGCCGAGAACCGCGTCGACGTTCACCCGCTCGGCGAGTTCGCCGTCGCCCGCGCCGAGGTGGGAGACGGCGACGACGTAGTCGACGCCCTCGTCGCGGAGGTCGGCGACGGCGCGCTCGGCCGCCTCGTACGGGTCGGTGAACGTCAGTTCGGCGGCCTGCGGGTTCAGCGAGTCGGTCGCGGGGTCGGTGAGGCCGAAGAAGCCGATATCGTCGCCCTCGACGGTTTCGACGGTCCACGGGACGACGCCCTCGTCGCGGCCGAACCGCTCGCCCTCCTCGTCGCGGACGTTCGCGCTCACCCACGTCTGCGGGGCGTCGACGACCAACTGGCGGGTCGCGTCGGGACCGTAGTCGAAGTCGTGGTTGCCGAACGTCTCCACGTCGCTGCCGACGGCGCGGAAGAAGTCGAGCGCCTGTCGGCCCTTCGAGACCAGCGCGAGGACGCCCGGCGAGGTGTTGTCGCCGCTGCCAACGACGAGCGAGTCGGGGCCGCCGAGCGAGGAGAGCAGCCCCGCGAGCCGGCCCGCGCGCTCGGGGTCGTCGTAGACGTTCTCTATGTCGGAGTAGTGGAGCAACCGCGGCATTCACTCCGCGTCGGAGCGGCCGCGGTAAGAAGCCTGCGGCTTTATTCGAGCTTGAAGGCGACGGTCGCCTCGGCCTGGTACTGTCGCCCGTCCTGGGCCATCTCGACCATCAACTCGTCCACTTCGACCCAGTAGACGTTCTCCAGGGTCTCCTCGGCGCGGTCGACGGCGTCGTCGACGGCCGCTTCGAATCCCTCGTCACTCTGTCCGATGAGCGTGATCTTCTTGAACACCATCTCGGGTGCGACTACGGTTCGTGACGGTAAAAATGCACACGACGGTCACACGTTCCGAGAAACGGTGGCGACGCGTCCGTTCCTGTCGATGCACGTTCTCGGCGACGTGTCCGTCCCCATCGGTGCACGTTCTCGGCGACGCGTCCGCCCCGTCCGGTTACTTCGCCTGCTCCGACTTCGTCCGACTCCCGCCGAACCTCGCCGCCACCGCGCCGACGACATCCGAGAGGTGTGCGGTCCCCCAGATGGCGACGACGACGCCGCCGAGCGTGTTGAACATGATGTCGACGAGCGTGTCGCTGAGGCCGAACTGGGTCAACACCGGGTCGCCGCCGGTCATCGCGGCGACCTCGCCGATGGCGAACTCCAGTACCTCCCAGAACACGCCGAAGGCGACGGTGAACATGAGGATGAACACGAACACGAACCGCGGCGGGAGCTCGACCGCGTCGGTGTGGACGTCCAGCGCGCGGGTGACGGTGTAGCCGACGGCGGCGACGATGGACGCCGACAGCGTGTGCGTCATGTGGTCCCACCACCAGAACTGGCGGTAGAGCCCCGTCTCGACGCCGGGAAGCCCGCCGCTACCGATGGCGTGGAGGAAGACGGCCGTCGTCACCCACAGCGTCAGTCCCGCGTCCATCGGGATGTGGTAATCCCGCTCCAGAAGGGCCGGGAGGTACGTCACGCCGAGGCCGACGCCGGCGTTGACGACGACGCCCACATCGCCGCGTTCGACGCCGATGGCGACCATCCCGACGAGAAACAGCTGCATCAGCCGCGCCAACTGGGTCTGCCGCCGACCGTTGATGCCGAGTTTCTCACGTACTCTCATCGGCTCTCACCTCCGCCGACGGTCGCCGGAAGCCGCTCGCGGGCGTGCGAACGGCGGCGGAAGTAGAACTCGAACAGCAGTCCGGCCCCGACGCCCGCGAGCGTCGCGGCGACGAAGTCCCACATCATCGCGGTGTGGACGACGTCTCCGGGGCGGCCGTCTAGGAGGAACTCAGTGCCGAGATAGAGGTCCGAGAGCCACTGGACGACGGCCCACACCCCGGCGGCGGCCATCGTCGTGACGGCGACGAACAGGACGGCGAAGGAGTCGTTCATCCGCACGGGCGTGAACACGTCGAGTTCGACGGCGACGACGAGCGCGACGGCGGCGACGGCGAAGTAACGGACGACGCGTCCGCTGAGCGTCACGCCGTCGATGGTCTGACCGCCGACGAACGCCTGTCCGACGACCGGGAGCACCGCCAGCGCCAGCACCTCCCACGGCAGCATCGCCCGCGGGTTCCGGTAGGCGACGGCCGGAACGGCGGCCAGTCCGGCGGTGGCGAGGACGAACCCCGCCTGAACGAGTTCGCCGGTCAGCAGTTCCCCCGTCCCGGCGGCGCAGAGAACGGCGACGAAGACCCACCCGACGGCCGCGTTCGTCCGCTCGTTTTCGACGACGTGGCTCAGTCCCGACCGATTCATGGGCCCCTATCGTTCTGTTCCGAGCAAAAGGCTTCCCACTACGGCGGCCGCTCGCGCGCCGAGTCGGGACCGCGGCGGTGCGGTCACGACCGACTCAGGCGACGAGATACGCGACCGTATACGCGAATCCGGCGATACTCACCGCCGCGAGACCGGTACAGAGGGCAGCGACTCTGTCCGGTAGTTCTACTCGTCGACTCCGGATTCCGACGCGGGGGGCCGCACCGACCATCCCGACGGCGAGGACGCTGAACACGAACGGGTACGACAGTTCGAGCGTCGGCGCGGGGATGAGCAGCACGCTGACGGCGTACGCCGCACCCAGCGCCGCGCGCCCGTCGATGGCGTCACGGAGCGAGTAACCGGAGAGGGAGAGCGCGACGACGAGGGCCGTCCAGATGGTGAGCAGTTCGAGACCGAACGCGCCCAGCAGGTTCAGCGTCGGGTCGACGCTGAACGACAGTCGGTCCGCGAACAGCGTCGCGTCGAACGGGTAGAACATCTCCGGCGGCGACCCGGTGAACAGGTCGCCGAACGGGTGCGAGACCAGTCCGACCAGCGCCGTCGAGAACGTCGCGCGCGGACTCAGGTCGGTCCAGCGCTCGACTCCCTCCGCGATGGCGACGGCGACGGCGACGAACAGCGAGACGACGACGGCGCCGAGGCCGCCGGAGACGGCGGCGGCGACGGTGACGACCGCCGCCAGCAGCGCGACGGCCGCGACGAGTTCCCGCCGCCGCCGCAGACGACGGCCGCGAAGCCACAGCGCCGCCGCGACGGCGACGACGGGCGCGACGAGCACGGAGTGCGTCATCGCTCGGTGGACGAGGTTGCCGGTTTGCCAGAACTGCGAGGCGACCGAGAGCGCGTCGGTCGTCTGCGCGCCGACGACGCCGACGAACGCGTAGGCGATGTCAACGTCGGGGGCGGCGGCGAACGCCGCGGCGACCGCTCCCAGGGAGAGCGCGCGCGTCGAGTCGACGCCGCGAATCGCGGCCGCACCGGCGACCAGCGCGAAGGCGAAAACCGCGTGCCCGACGAACATACCGGTGGTTGCGCGGCGGAACAGATAAGCAGTGCGGACCCGGGGGGTCGCCGACGCGGGCAGCGGTCGGAGTTCGGGAGTCGCCGGCGCTCTCCGCGTCTCAGGCGTAGTCGTCGAGCTTCGTCCACTTCTTCTCTATCTCGGCGTTGCTGCGGACGACGGTGTCGTCTTCGACCCGCATACGGGTTTTGCGGAGTTCGATGCTCACGACCTCGCCGGTTACGTCGCCGGCGACGACCCGGTCGCCGGGGTTGAAGTCGGGGTCGCGCAGCAGGTAGACGCCGGCGACCGCGTCCGCGATCATCCCCGAGGTGGCGTAGGAGACGCCGAGGGCGACGAACCCCGCGGCGGTTCCGAGCGACGCGGCGATGCCTTCGAGACCGACGATGGAGAGGAACGACAGCGCGACGGCGAACCAGAGAAACACCGAGACGATGGTCGCGACGAACTGCCGGTAGGCCGGCGACTCGCCTGGGAGCGCTCGTCGCAACGCCACCCTCACGACGAAGAGGACGAGTTTGACGACCGTCGCCGCGATCAGCAGAAACAGCGCTCCGACGAGGAGCACCGGAATCGCGTCGACTAGCTGGGTGAGAAACGCCGCTACGGCGTCGTCGACGACGCCGGTCTGTAAGACGGGTGGCTGCATAGCCGAAAAGTAACCGCCGAACTGATAAATTCCGCCCCCGACAGTCGAGCGACCGTCAGGCGACGGCTGGAACGTCTTCGCGGATGACTCGATAGTTGTCGTCGGCGTCGCCGTCGCCGACGCTGATAACCGCCCACTCGTAGGTCCGGGCGGTGCGTTCGAGTCGTCGACAGAGCGAGTCGGCGTGTTCGTCCCAGGTGACGAAACATCGGAACGGCGGGCCGTCGTCGCGCCCGCCGTCGGCGAGCGTGCGACCCATCGTGTCGTCGTCTGCGACGGCCGTCACTTGGACGGTGCGCCACTTTCGTTCGGCCCGTAGGTCCGTCCCCTCTCCGGATACGGTGTAGCCGAGGCGAGTGAAAATCGTCTTGGCTGCCTCGACCGGTGGCATGGTAACAGGGGCCATGTGAGCGAACGTACACCCGCGTGTTTGATAAACCTTGTCACAGTCGCCGAAAACAGTCCCGAACTTCTGAGCGAGAGGTGTACGGTCGACACGCTGGTCCGAATCGACACGCTGGTCCGAATCGACACGCTGGTCCGAATCGACACACTTCGTCCGGCGGCCTCACTCGTGGGCGGCGTCCCACTCGTCGGGCTTCTTGATGTTCCCGCAGGTGTTGCACTCGATGCGGCCCATCGTGTCCATCGCGTTGTCGAACGTCTCGCAGTTGCCGCAGAGATACCCCCAGCGAACGTCGCGTGACTCTGAGACGTACGTGGTGAAAAACGGCGCTTTCGATCCGCGTTCGCCGTCGCTGCGGTCGACGTAGACGGTGTCGTCTGCGGGCGTCGTCGCGAGTTCCAGTTCCATGCGTTCGACTACGGGCGACTGGAGTTAATTACGTTTCTAGGTGCGGAAGCTCTCGCCGCAGCCGCATTCGGAGACGACGTTCGGGTTCTCGACGTGGAAGCCCGCGGCCTGCAGGCCGCCCTCGTAGTCGAGGACGCTCCCGCCGATGTAGCGGCGACTCGCCGGGTCGACGAAGATGCGGAGGCCGTGGTGTTCCGTCACCGCGTCGTCCGATTCGGGTTCGTCGTCGAAGCGCATTCCGTACGAGAGGCCCGCACAACCGCCCTGTTGGACGAAGAGGCGGAGCCCCGCGACGTCGGTGTCCAGTCCCTCACCCTCCAGAAGCGAGAGCGCTTCCGACGCCGCGCTCTCGGTCACCTTCACCGGTGTTTCGGCGTCACCATCGACGGATTCGGTACTCATGGCTGAGCGTATCGTCCGAAAGGTGTTAACTGTGACGCTGATTCACAGGGCCGAGCGACGCCGGCGAAACGTGGCTGGCGCGGCCCGCACGGTCCGAGACGTTTGCACTCTCTTCCAAAAGTTGTGAAAATCGAACAAGTTCTAGAATTTTTGGAATTCGTGGGTCCTCGAACAGTGTCCCTACGTTCCGCTATTCGTCGTCCGCGTCGTCCCCGCCGTCCGCACCGTCTCCGCCGTCCGTCTCGTCGAGTCGAACGCGGACGCTCTCGGCGTGGGCTTCCAGCCCTTCGGCCTCCGCGAGCGTCGTAATCGTCCCCGAGAGCGCGTTCAGGCCCGGTTCGTCGAGGCGTTGGACCGTCGTCGAGCGGACGAACGTGTCGACGGAGAGACCGCCGTACAGTTTCGCGCCGCCGTTCGTCGGCAGCACGTGGTTCGTTCCGGAAGCGTAGTCGCCGGCTGCGACGGGCGTGTACGGCCCGAGGAACACGCTTCCGGCGTTGGTGATGCGGTCGAGAAGCTCCTCGTCGTCGCGCGCCTGAATCGAGAGATGTTCGGCGGCGTACTCCTCGGCGAAGAGGACGGCCTCGGGCATCGAGCGCGCCAGGAGAATACCGCTCGCGTCGTTGTCGAGCGCCTCGGAGATGACGCCGCTGCGCTCGCGGTCGTCGACACCGGCTTCGACCGCCTCGGCGACGGCCTCGGCCGTCTCCTCGTCGTCCGTCACAGCGACGACCGAGGCCTCGGGGTCGTGTTCGGCCTGCGCGAGGAGGTCGGCGGCGACGAACCTCGGCGTCGCCGTCTCGTCGGCGACGACCAGAATCTCGCTCGGTCCGGCGAGGAAGTCGATTTCGACGTCGCCGCGGACCTCGGCCTTCGCCGCCGTCACCCACTTGTTACCGGGACCGACGACCTTCTGGACCGCGTTGACCGTCTCCGTGCCGTAGGCGAGCGCGGAGATGGCCTGCGCGCCGCCCGCGGCGTACACCACGTCCGCGCCGGCAGCGTGAATCGCCGCGAGCGTCACCGGGTTGATCTCGTCGGCGGGCGGCGTGGCGACGGCGACGTACTCGACGCCCGCGACTTTCGCCGGGATGACGCCCATCAGCGCGCTCGACGGGTAGGCGGCCGCGCCGCCGGGAACGTAGACGCCGACGCGTTCGAGCGGGCGGAACCGGCGGCCGAGTTCCCTCCCCGAGAAGTCGGCGCGCCAGTCCTCAGGAACCTGCCGTTCGTGGAACTCGCGGACGTTGTCGGCGGCCGTCTCGATGGCCTCGCGCATCCCCTCGTCGATGTCGTCGTACGCTCGCTCGGCGAGGTCCGTCACGTCGACGTTGCCGACTTCGACGCCGTCGAACTCGCGGGAGAACTCCCGGAGCGCCACGTCTCCCTCCTCGCGTACGCGGCCGACGATGTCGCGCACGTCGCTGCGGACGGCGTCGACGCCCGCGTCGCGCTCGAACAGCGCGTCGCGCTCGTCGGGGCCGAGATCCGCGATTCGCTTGACTTCCATGGGCGCGCTTCGAAGGCGGTGCGAAAAGACGTTCCGATAGTGGGAGACGCGCTCTCACGAACGTTTATCCGGGAGAGCGCGACCACTCCCGCCCGTGCGCTGACGACGTGACGCGCGGGGAACGAGGCGGTTGTGCGGCGACCCTCCGCGTGCTGGGAGCCTCGCCGCCTGCCAGCCCCCGATAGACGTCTTCACTCCTTCGTCACGTCTCTTCGATGGGAACGACGCCGAAAAACGAGAGCGCGGCGCGAACGAACAGGTAGACGACGAGGCTGAACGCCGCGAAGAACGTCGGCGCGGCGAGCAGCCGCGCGACGCCGTAGGGGAGAAATATTCTGCTCGTCCCCATGACGACGAAACTGACGAGGATGAGGCCGAACGCCAGAAACGAGAGTTGGACGAAGCGATCGCGGTTCACACGTCCACGAGTGCGAAGCAGCGATATGGCTGTTCCGCCCTCGGCGGACTCAGCCGTCGCCGAGTTCTCGCATCGTCCCCTCGGAGGCGAACACCGCGTCGACGACGCGCTGCACCCGCTGTGCCTCCTCGAAGGAGACCAGGTTTCCGTCGCCGCCATCGAGCGAGGTGACGAACTCGTCGACGAGCGTCAGCGTCGTCTGCTCGCGCATCTCGTTGAGCGTCGTCACGTCTCCCGCTTCGGAGTCACCGCGGTTCTCGACGAGTTTGTACCACTCGGTCAGCGTCAGCGACGACTCGGACCCGACGACCGTAATCGAGTTCTCCTCCGACTGCTCGTGGTCGCAGAGCAGGTCGAGCGTTCCGTGGACGCCGTCGACCTCGAAGTAGCCGACGATGGACTCCTCGTACGTCTCCGGACCGGTGTAGGTGACCTCGGCGCTGAGTCGCTCCACGGAACCGAAAATCTCCTGCACGCCGAACAGGAAGTGCGTTCCGACCTCGCGGAGCGGACCGCCCTGTTCTCTGCTCTTCAGCCACTCCACGTCCTGCCACTCGCGGGGCCACTGCGGGAATCTGAAGTCGAGATTGATTCGCTTCGGACGGCCCACGTCCCCGGCGTGGATGCGTTCTCGCATCTCGACGAACCCGGGCGTGTACCGGAACGGGAGGTTGACGGCCGTCGTCCGCTCGGAGGACGCCTCGAGTTCGACCATCTTCTCGCCCTCCGCGGCGTTCTCGGCGAGCGGTTTCTCGCAGATGACGTCCTTCTCCCGTTCGAGCGCGACCTGTGCGACTTCGAGGTGGCCGGTCGGCGGGATACCGACGTAGACGACGTCGACGGCCTCGGTTCCGATGAGCTCTCGGTAATCGGTGAACGCCGCGCAGTCGTACTCGTCGGCGAACGCCTCGACTTTCGACTCGACGAGGTCGCAGGCCCCCCAGACGTTCGTCCGTTCGTGAGCGGAGAACGATTCGGCGAGTCGGTTCCCGATGACGCCGCAGCCGACGATTCCCACGTCGTAAACCGGTTCGGTCGACATGGCGTCGAAGAGTACCGTCGCGGCAATGATTCTGGTCATTCCGGAACGGGTCGCGTCGCTCCCTGCGTCGACCTCGCGAGAAGACGAGAGGCGTGTCGCCGACAAGCTATCGTTGCTCGCGCCCGTGAACACTCGTGCATGGACGACTCAATCCGAGTCACCGTCGAGAGCGACGGCGAAGAGGAGGCGTTTCGAGTTTACGACACCGACGGGTCCGTCGAAGTCGGCGACGCGACGTTTCGGTTCGCTGTCGACGACGAGCGCCTCGGAACCGACGCCGACGCCACCGACGAGACCGGCTCGTCGTCCCCGAAAGCCGACCCGCCGACCGATCCGCGTCGACTCGTCGCCGTCGACGACGTGCCCACGAGGGGAACGGTTCGGTTCGAGGCCATTAACGGACAGCGCGGAACCGAGGGGATACTCGAACGCAGCGGCGACGAAGTGTACGCGTGGCGAAACTCCTGCCCGCATAAACCACACGTCAGACTCGACCCCGGATTCGGCGCTCGTACGACCGACGACCACATCGTCTGTCACGAACACGGGGCGCGGTTCGTCCGCGGCGACGGGTTCTGTACGCGAGGGCCGTGCCGCGGGCAGTCGCTCGACGCCATCGAGGTCGAGTGTCGAGACGGCGACGTGTATCTCACCGACGACCGATTCGACTCGGGCCGTCGCCTCTAATCGGCGCGGAGGCGATAGCTGCGCCTCACCGTGTCGTTCGCCGACGGGCGCTCGTTACCCAGCGTCACCGCTACGGACTCGAAAATAACAGAATGTGGGGTCGTTTTGCCGCGAAAGCGGCGTACTAAACTGCTTTACAGGCGCGTGAGGTTCGTCGCGCGCGGGCCCTTCGGGGCCTGCTCGATGTCGAACTCCACTTCCTGTCCCTCTTCGAGGTCAGGGCCGCCAACGTCCTCCATGTGGAAGAAAACGTCGTCGTCCGCGTCGTCCGTCGAGATGAAACCGTAGCCGCCAGTGTCGTTGAAGAAATCAACTTCGCCTTTCGCCATTGCTTTTGAAACCAGTCGCCGTTCACGAATAAGGCTTGCGAATTTGTAGCGCCGCCACGTTAGATAAATTGACCATCAGTGGCCGAACTGGAAAAACGGTGGACGAGCGTGTTTCGTTGACCACGATTACAGGGTGTTGGCGACAGGTTTGACGGTTATCGAACGGTTTTCTGTAGTATCGGTTGTTCCGGTGTGGAGGAAGTCGGGGCTGGTCGTGGAACTCACCGGTCGGAGCTGTAGAATGTTGCCCGGGACACTAACGGCCGGCCTCATCCCGTGGCGGCATGCCGCGTCGGCCGGGAAACCCTCGTGCCAGGCAGCCGTCTCTTTGGGCCGGACGGCGGTTGCACTGATGTTGCGCGCCCGGGTTCGCCGCGCGGTCATCGCTCCCGAAGTGGGAACACTCGGGCGGGGACTAAAGGCACGCAGTCGACGTACTCTCCGCGCCCTCATACGGGTTTCGACCCGCTTCGCCGACGGACTCGAACTCGACTCGGTCGACCGCCGAGGGTCTCTCAGTAAATGGCCAAAGCAGGCGTCAAACCCCCCAATGTTCACGAATTTACGAGAAAATGCGACCGAATCCGAACCCACTTATGCGAGTGTCACCCACCCACACGCTAATGGCAGTACGCGTTGGCATCCTCGGCGCAACCGGTGCGGTCGGACAGCGATTCATCCAACTTCTCGACGGACACCCGAGTTTCGAACTCGCGGCGGTCACCGCGAGCGACGAGAGCGCGGGCGAGAGTTACCGCGACGCGGCGAAGTGGCGCGTCGACACACCCATCCCGGACGACGTCGCCGGGATGGAAGTCCGACGAACCGCCGTCGACGACGTGCCCGACGACCTGGACCTCGTCTTCTCCTCGCTCCCCTCCTCGGCGGCCGCGGACGTCGAACCCGACTTTGCGGAGGCCGGCTACGTCGTCTCCTCGAACTCCTCGAACGACCGAATGGCCCCCGACGTGCCGCTCACCATCCCGGAGGTCAACGCTGACCACCTCGGACTCATCGAGGTCCAGCGCGACGAGCGCGGCTGGGACGGCGCGCTCATCAAGAACCCGAACTGCTCGACTATCACGATGACGCCGACGCTCGCCGCGCTCGACGCGTTCGGCCTCGAACGCGTCCACGTCTCGACCCTCCAGGCGGTCTCGGGTGCGGGCTACTCCGGCGTCACCTCGATGGAGATCATCGACAACGCCATCCCACACATCGGCGGCGAGGAGGAGAAGATGGAGAGCGAATCTCGGAAACTGCTCGGCTCCTTCGACGGCGCGGAGCTCTCGCTGCACGACGCCGACGTCTCGGCCTCGTGCAACCGGATTCCGACGCTCGACGGCCACCTCGAAAACGTCTTCGCGGAACTCGAAGCCGACCCCTCGGTCGACGACATCGCCGACGCGATGCGCGAGTTCCCCGGCATCGGCCTCCCGAGCGCGCCCGAGCCGCTCATCCGCGTGTTCGACGACCCCCACCGCCCGCAACCGCGGCTCGACCGGATGCACGGCGACGGGATGGCCATCTCCGCCGGCGGGATTCAGGAGACGAGTTCGGGTATCAAGTACAACTGCCTCGCGCACAACACGATTCGCGGTGCGGCGGGCGCGAGCGTGCTGAACGGTGAGTTGCTGGTTGAGGAAGGCTGGGTCTAGAACCCACCTTTTGCGCTGCGGGCCGCCTTCGGCGGCCCTCGGCAAAAGCTGTCTTCGCGGTGGAACCGCGAAGGCTTAGCAGACGCGAAGCGTCTGCTCTCGGACCAAAAGCACCGTCAGAGACAAGCTCTGACGAGCCCTCGTTCGCTTCGCTCACGAGGACACTCCTCCTTCGCTTCGACGCTTCGCGTTTCCGCTCAGTCGTCGGCCGAAAATCGCTCCGCGATTTTCGTACACCAGGGCCCGTTGAAGCCTATAGTTGGTGACAGTTTGGTGAGACCGTGCTGAATAGAGAGCGCTTATCGGTCACAGTGTTACCTTCTGGTGGACTCCTCAACGAGTGGCCGTACACATTCGTCATTGGTTCTGCTCTTCCATCCCTGTAACTGGATTGTTTTGTCCGAAAAACATCTGAAGGGCCAGATATACCCCAGCGTAAACCGCTGTCATAATAGCAATCCACAGTAGAAGGACCGAGGATAATGTTAAATCAACCATAGGAGCAATCTACCAACAGTTGAGCAAAAACTTTCGGGTACTAAGCATTTGTACCGAACAAGTGTTTCTTCATCAATCGGCTAAAACTGGCGATGGTCGCTTGATAAATACAACCTCTGTATCTTGCATCCCGTTACTGACAGCCGTCGAGGAGTTCGCTTACCGACTGCTGAATACATAGCGCGTATCGGTCGTAAATTTGGTACTCGTGGTAACCTAATCGTATTACTACTGGCTCCCGACCCCGCATGATTCGAGGGGGTTTCGCTAAACCGAATCTACTTTTTCACGCAGTCGCCAATTTGAAGATCATTAAACTTCTCCCGTGATACTTCGACAGCATTGCCCCCTTCATCACCGGGGATACCATTGCAGTCGTGGTCTTCGTATCGAATGAGATAATAGGGTTCGTCGGAGCCGAACTTGTGTTTGAGAGCGCGGTGGAGGTCCTTCGAGACATACGTTCCGTTGTCGAACGCGTCTGTATACTTGTCGTGAATTGTACGGCTCACTGCTCCATCGGGCTTACGCGACTCGGTCAGTACAATCAACGACCCTGGTTCTCCGCCAGCATCGGCTGCCATCTGTCGCCAGTAGACCCGTCCCTCTCGACCGGACTGGAATCGGCCATATCCAATCCATCCAGCGCCACCGACGACACCGAGTACAGCGAGAATCGACCGCCGTTTCATTATCCCATACTTCAAACAAAGCCATTTAATTCATAGGAAATTTCTCCTGAGGTCGATCGGAGTCGGAATTAAACAAGCAATTCGCATGCGCTACTTCGCGATGATTCATATTCGCTGAGTCGGAATAAACTGCGTCTCTATGCGAAATACATCCTCTGAGTCGGTCACGTTGATCCTGACGAAAGTTGAGCAGTTTGAATCGTGCGTGCTGTATACATAGCGCGTATCGGTCAACCGAAGCCCTCGGTAGTGGACATAGAGAAGCCGTTCCCCCCGTTCGCCGCCGCTGGTGTTCCAAGACGTGCTAGAACGAAGCACACCGAGCGAAATCTAAAGAGCCAACGTTGAGGAGTTTCCGTATGGAACTCGTCGAAGCCACCGCTGACGACCTTAATGCGCTTGTCGGTCGCTGGTACGACCTCGCGAAAGCGATGGAGGATTACTCCGGACTGAACGAACTCACGTACACGGACGTCAACGAGGTCCCCGACGGTGGCTTCCGCGCTCACCTTGACGACGAGGATATCACTGACTACCTCATCGTCCACACAGGTGATACAATCGGGTTCGTCACGCTTCGTGAGGGCAACCACGGTTCCCGTCAGTACTCACGGTACCTCCGCATCGTGAACTTCGCTATCGACGAAGACCACCGAAATCGAGGCCACGGAACAGAGGCCGTCGAGCGGGTGAAAAAAATGGCTCGCGAGCAGGGTTGTGATCTCCTCAAGGTCTCCTGTGAATGGCAGAACGAGGGCGCACGCCGGTTCTACCGTAATCTGAGCTTCCAGCCAAAGCAAGTTGACTACGCACAGCCGTTAGAGTGAGTCGAAAGCCGCATCCGGTACAGGGGAAAATTCGTCTGATGAGAAGTGATGTTCAAATCACTTGACATCGATGCGATACTCAAACCCGTTCGACGACGGCGAGGAGCCCTTGCTCGGAACGTACTCGTGTTTCAAACACACTCTCCTGGGTCTCGTGGACCGTCCACTGATTTCCGAACGCAGAGTGAATATCGTCTGGAGTGAGTGGATTCGGCCCCGCGTTCTCGGTAGCGCCCTCGGCGAAGCCGACGAGAAAGAGGTGTCCACCCGACGAGACGGCTGCGGCGAGTTCACGAGCGTAGGTTTCCCGTTCGTCTGTCTCGAAGGCGTGGAAGAGCCCACTATCCAACACCGTCTTGAACGGCCCGAGATTGCTTGGGAGGTTCAGCGCATTTGCAACACGAAAATCGGCGTCCAGACCTTGCTCTCTGGCCCTCTTTTGTGCCACTTCAATACCTACCTCGGAGAAATCGATGCCGAGAGCTGTGTATCCTCGTTCTGTAGCCCAGAGTGCGTGTATCCCGGTGCCACATCCAACGTCGAGGATTGGGCCGGTCAATTCATAACTTTCGATGGCATCCACGAGCGCTGGTTGTGGGTGACCGATGTCCCACGGTGGAACTGTCTCACTTCTATACACCTCGTTCCACCAATCCGCTTCGTCTCCTGTTTCGGACCGATCGCCCATGGCCTTTCACTATATCCAATTACCTATCATGAATCTGCGGTACACATCCTCTGTATCTTGCACTCCGTTACTGACAGCTATCGAGGGGTTCGCTCACCGGCTGCTGAATACACAGCGCGTATGCAACAGCAGTCTGACTCGGAAGTGGTCGGGGCGTACCGCCGAATGGTTATCAGAGAGTGGTGATTATCTGGTCCAATGACCTGCGAAACTGCATGGGAACATGTAGAAAACGCCGAGGCTCACCGTAGGCGCGGCGAGTTCTCTGCTGCTGGCGATTGGTTCACGGCGGCAGCTTACGAGTATCTCGGTGACTCTCCGCCTGGGTTCCCCGCGACGACCGCTTGCAAAGGGGAATACATGTTTCTTCTCGCTGGCGTCTGTTATCGTTTAGCTGGAACTCGTGACCAGTGTGTCAACCGTTGCAAGCAAGGGATTCTGGTCGCTGAAGACCTCAACGCTCGCCATCTACCCGTCCCTGAAGATGAGTATTGGTTCGAGAGGGCCCGTCGAGGCGTCTGGTACGAATATATCGGTGACTTTCGGTTGGTCGGTGAGCTGGCTGGAGTAGAGGAGGCGTACACCGAGGCAAAGCGAATTTACAGGCTGGGGGAAGACCCTGAGTCAGGGATGGCGGAGCAAGAACATCTCTACCTCTTCGAATTCTTTGAGCGTGTAGTGCAGGTGAGTGCGGAAACAGACGACGAGTGGAGAGAAATCAGGCACCACACGCCGTTCACTAAGTGGGTAGACTACAAGCTCAACACTCTCCCTGACGCCCTTGATGACCTATTCACACGGAATGAGTGGCCGCTCTGATAAAGGAGTCAGAGATGCATCCTCTGTATGCAGCACGCAATTTCTGTCAAAATCCAGGGATAGCCACAGACGCCACACTTCAATCGAGTGGACTGGGGTCACGGAATAGTGGGCTCACCGAACTCTGAGGCGCAGGCTCCGCCGTTTCCGGTACGCCTTTCGAGACGCAACAAGACGAACAACCATGCGAATCGCCCGTATCCAGACCCCTGACGGCCCGCGCGAGGGCGAGTACCGAGACGGAACCATCCTCGCAGACGACGGCGAGTACGTCGTCGGTGAAGACGGCGACCTGCTCGCACCGTGCGAACCGTCGGCGCTGTACTGCGTCGGCCGCAACTACGCCGCGACGCTCGACCAGATGGAGTACGAGCGACCCGAGGAACCCGACTTCTTCATCAAGCCGCCGACCTCGGTTATCGCCCACGAGGAGCCGATTCTGTACCCCGCGTTCACGGAGGAACTCACGTACGCGGGCGAACTCGTCGCCGTCGTCGACGAGGAGTGCCACGACATCTCGGTCGACGAAGTTCCGGAGTACGTCCGCGGCTACACCATCATGAACGACGTGGACGCCCTCGACCAGCAGGGCCGGACGGCCAGAAAAGCGTTCGACGGCTCCGGTCCGTTGGGGCCGTGGATTGAAACGGAGCTGGACCCGCGAAACCTCGACATGCACACCGACGTGAGCGGCGAGCGCCGACAGGAGGCGAACACCGAACTGATGCTGTTCGGTCCGTACGAAATCGTCTCCTACCTCTCGAAGCGATTCACCTTCCAGCCTGGCGATGCAATCGCGTTCGGTAGCCCAGCGAACCCCGGCACCATCGAACCGGGCGACGTGGTCGAAATCACCTACGAGGGAATCGGGACGCTGCGGAACGCGGTGGAGTAGCGAGCGAATTGTAACCGGTCTGCTCTAATCCGCCTGATTCTCCAAGTTTTCGAACTCGCCCGTCTCCTCGACCTTGTCGAGGTTCCGCGCGATAATGTCCGCGCGGCGCTCCCAGTACTTCGGCGTGTGGCCCGCGTTGTGCGGCGTGATGAGCACGTTGTCGAACGACCACAGCGGATGTTCCTGCGGGAGCGGTTCGGGGTCGGTCACGTCTAGCGCCGCGCCGCGGAGACCGTTCGTCTGGAGTGTCGAAACGAGCGCGTCGGTGTCGACGATGGGACCGCGGCCGACGTTGACGAGCACCGCGTGCGGCGGCAGCGTCCGGAACGCCTCCGCGTCGATGAGTTTCTCTGTCGTCTCGGTTAGCGGCGCGGCGACGACGACGTAGTCGCTGTCGGCGAGCGCCTCGTGTATCTCGTCGAAGCCGTACACTTCGTCCGTCGGGCCGCCCTTCTCCGGCGAGTAGCGGACGCCCACCGTCTCGACGCCGAACGGGGCGAGGCGGTCGACGATACTCTCCCCGATAGCGCCGAGGCCGACGACGGTCACTCGGCTTCCCTGGAGTTCGGTGGCCTGGTACGACCGCCACTCGGCGCGCTCCTTGCGTCGCCACGCCGTGTCGAACCCGCGGGCGAACGAGAGAATCGCGCCGAGGGCGTACTCCGCGATGTTGGGCCCGTGAACGCCCGAGGCGTTGGTGACGGCGACGCCCCGCTCCGCGAAGGCGTCGAGGTCCAGATGCCCCGTCCCGGCGTAGACGCAGGCGAACAGTTCGAGGTTCGGCGCGGCGTCCAGCTCGTCGGCGTCGAGCGAGAAGCCGGTGGCGACGCGCGCCGTCCGAAGGAACTCGCGCTCTTCGGCGGGCGTCTTCGCCAGCGCGACGTCGTAATCGGGGAGTCGCTCGCGCAGGGTCTCGGCGTACGCCTCCGCAGAGAGGCCGTGAATCTTCTGTCGCAGCACGACGATATCCGGGTCGGTCATGCGTCCCCGTTTTCCGACCAGCGGTATGAGTGCACCCCCTTCGGCAGTCGCGGCCTACTTCGACGGAGGGGCGGGAGAAAACACATCACTCGCTCGGAACGTATTTATCCGAAGACTGTTTCGGTGGTGCGTATGTCACGGTCGCAGACGACGCGGCGTCGTGTTCTGGGCGCGTTCGGGGTGGGCGTCGCCGGCCTCGTCAGTGGGTGCGCCAGCGCGGGCGTTCTCGGTGAGTCCGAGGGGTCGGCGCAACTGGGCGAACTCCACCTCAGCAACTCGCACGTCGACTCCCACAGCATCGACCTCATCGTCCGCCGCGACGGCGAACTCGTCCACTGGACCTCGCACGACCTCGACGGTGTCGAGAACAACGTCTCCGACGGCGAGACGGTTGACCTCTCCTGGAGCGAGACGCCGGGGTCGTACGTCATCTCCGCGCGCCTCGACGACGCCGAGAGCTGGGAGACGTTCGCGCTGTCGGACCTCGGCGACGCGCCGTGTTACCGACTGCTGGTGAAAGTCGACCACGAGGGACGACTCGGTATCTGGTCGATGTCGAGTCCGGACGCCTGCGGCGACGACTCGGCGACGCCCGCGGAGTAGCCGCCGCCCACCCTCCCGAATCCCTGCAACCTCCGACAGCCCCGGCGTTCGCTCGCTGAGTGACTGTTCGCCGCGCGGAACGTTCCGGACCTTTAATGGCGGAGTACTGCCGGATACGAGGTATGCAGCGCGTAGACGTAGCCATCGTCGGCGGCGGTCCGGGCGGTACGGCAGCGGCGCACGCGGCCGCGTCCGCCGGAGCGACGGCCGTCGTGATGGAGAAAGGCGTCCCGCGGGCCGACCGAGAACAGCTCGGTCCCGACTCGACGGACGCCGCGGGCATCCTCGACTACTGGGTGGACATCATGGGAATCCACCCCGACGAGATGCCCGACGGAATCGTCCTCCAGACGCTCGACCGCGCGGAGTTCGTCGGTCCGAACGAGTCGCTGACGCTCCAGGCGACGGGCATCGAATCGTCGTACGACGAGTTCGGCTACACGTTCCACCGCGCCCGGTTCGACGACTGGATGCGCCAACGCGCCGAGGACGCGGGCGCGGAGTACCGCGTGAAAGCCTCGGTGAAGAACGTCGAGACGAACCTCGCGGCGACGGGCGACGACCCGCGACACACCGTCGAACTCAAAGACGGCGAGAACGTCGGTGCCGACTTCCTGATTCTGGCCGACGGCCCCCAGCGAACGGTCACCAACCGCGTGCTCGACCGTTACCTCCCCGACGGCGAGAAAGCCTCGGAACGCCTCTCCTCGCGGCGGTCGAACCACATCGCCTACCAGGAGTACCGCCGCTTCCCCGAGGAACTGTTCGAGGAGATCAAGTCGGCCATCACGTTCTGGTGGGGGTACATGCCCGGTCACACCGCTTACCCGTGGGTGTTCCCGAACGACGACAACGTCTGTCGCGTCGGCCTGACGATGCCCATCGGGATGGACATAGACGAGGTCGAAGACAGAGAGAAGTACGCGCTCCTCCGCCCGGAGGACGAGCGCATCCCGCAGGGCAAAGAGTACATCCGACGGCTGCTCGACCACGTCTACGGCGACGAGTACGACCTCGACGACTTCCCGCTCGTCGAAGACCGCGGCAAGCGCGGCGGGACGGAGACGTACGCCATCTCCTCGACGCGACCCATCGACTCGCCGGTCGGCGCGGACATCGCCGTCGTCGGCGGCGCGATGGGCGCGACCTCCGCGTTCCACGAGGGCGGCGACCACGTCGCCGTCCGCACCGGCGCTATCGCGGGCGAACTCGCCGCCTCCGGCGACCTCTCGGCGTACAACCGGCGCTGGAAGGACGCGATAGACGACGAGATTCTCCGAAACGTCTCCATGGCCGACCTCGTCCACGACTACGGCCCCGACGACTGGGACTGGGCGTTCGAAACGGCGCGAAAGCTCATGGACAGCGGGGGCGCCATGCAGGTTCTGGAGGGTGCCGGTCGGACGGGTATCAACGCCGCCCGCCTCGCGGGCGCGTACAAGAAACGGAAGTTCAAGTTCCGCAACGGACGCTACGTCCAACTGAAAGAGTCCGAGTACACTATCTGAGTCGGGTTTTTCGGCACTCGAAGCGACTTTCGGCACTCGAAGCGACTCTCGACACTCGCGTCGCTCGGCGTCTCTGTCTCGAATCCGAACTCGAAAAACGGACGTTTACGCTGCGGCCGCCTGCGATTGCTTCTTGCGCGTGACGTAGCCCGCGATGCGGTTGCGGACGCCCTTCGAATCGACGTTGGTCAGTTTGTCGACGTTCTCCTTGTTCGTCTCGAAGTCGGTGTTGAACGCCTGCGGGTACTTCTCCAGCAGCAGCGTTCCCATCTGCTTGACGTACTTGGGTTTGATAGCCATACGGAAATCTTCCGTCGTAGCCCACTAAAACGATTCGTTCCGCGCCCGCGGTGTGGACGACGGTGACACGGTTCGTGGCCTCGGGTCCCCTCGACGACAGCCGGGTCGTCTGCTCACCGTCAATCGCGTCGCTTCCGCCATCCCGTCTCGGCGCTCAGCCGCTCGAACGCCTCCCGCTCGGCGTCGCCGCCGCACTTCTCGACCGTCTCCTCGAAGTAGGTGAGGCGGTCTAACAGCGCGTCGGTGTCGTAAGCGGACACGTCCAACCGCGACGCCGCGACGGTCGCGTCAACGACGGCGTAGAACCCTCGATTGATGGTTCGCACGCCCGTCTCGACCACGGCCGACTCCACGGGGCGGAGTTCCCATCGCTCGACCGTCGTCTCTCCGCGCTCCTCGCTGTCGACGCAGTCGGTTTCCACGCGAACCCACGCGTCGGCGCTGTCGAGAACTGGCTCTGTCTCCTCGCGTATCGTCACCGCGGCGGCGACGAACGTCCGCGGGTCGGTGACGAACTGGACGACGCCCTCACCCTGCCGGTGGAAGTTCCGGCGCGTCCGGGTGTTCCCCCACGTCGTCGCCGTCGCCGAGGTATCCGAAGCGGCGGGCGCGCGAACCCCGAGCGCCGCGACGTTCCACAGGTCGTTCGGCCCGAGCGTCGTCACCACCGACTCCGTGACGCCTCGGAGTTCGACGGGCCATTCGGCGTCCGTCTCGTCGTCGCTTCCGCCGCTTCGGTCGCTTCCGCCGCTTCGGTCGCTTCGGTCGCTCCGGTCGCTTCCGCCGCCCCCGCGTTCGTCACTCACACGCGCAGCCCCCGTTCGAGCGCGACGAACAGCGCCGCGGCGGTGATGTCGGCGGTCGTTCCCGGATTCACACCTTCGGCGACGAGTGCCTCCGCCAGTCGCTCCGTCGCCGCCTCGTCGCCGCGAGCGTCGGCGGCCCACCCCGAAACCGCGGCGGCGACCTCCTCGCCGTGTCGGGTGGCGACGAGCGTGTCCGGTTCCTCGACGAGCAGGTCGAGAAACGCCCGCGCCGCGCGGTCCGGAACGGGACCGTCGTCGTCGCAGATCGCGTCGGCGGCGGCGAACGTCCGCCGGAACCCGCCGGTCCACTCGCGGGCGTTGCCGTCGCGGCCGGCGCTCAGTTCCATCACGTCGTACAGCGTCAGTCCCCGGGACTCGAGCGCGGGAACCGCGTCGCTCCCGCGTCGAACGTCCAGTTCGGGGGCGTCGTGCGGCGGGTCGTCGACGGCGACGTCGACGTGTTCGAACGAGCGGTAGAACGCCGCGGCGTCGGCGACGGTGGTCGATTCGACGACGCTCGTCGCCGTCTCGGGCGTGAGGTCGCCGTTCTCCGCCGCGGCTCTCACCAGCGGCACGAGCAGCAACAGACACCCGAACTGCGTGTTGCCGCCGCCCTGTCGACTCATCCCCTCGACGGCGCGCTCGAACGCCGCCCCCACGGGGGCGCCGTCGGCGGCCATCCGGAGCCCTTCGCTCGACCCGACGGCACCCGCGAGGAAATGTTCGAACCGCAGGTCGTCCAGATCTCGATTTCGGTCGACGTTGCCCGGTTTCGGCGTGCTCGAGACCTCCAGGAGGAGCGCGAGCTCCGCGTTCTCGGCGGGCGTCACGCCGGGACCTCCGATTCGTCGTATCCGTCGGAATCGTCGGACGGGTCGGATTCGTCGGAATCGTCCGCGTCGAACCGCTCGTCGACGGCGGCGCGCACCCGCTTCAGAACGCGGGGGTCGTCGCTCGGCCGCCCGACGCTCACCGCGTCGGCGCCGTAGTCGAGGTACTCGCGGACGCTGGCGGCGTCGCGGACGCCGTTGTTGGCGACGAGGTAGAGGTCGTCGCCGACGGCCGCGGCGACCTCGCCGACGACGTGCTCGGAGTCCATCGCGTCGACGTGGAACATCGTCGCGCCGGCGTCGGCCACGCGCCGGGCCGTCTCCGGGAGGTCGACGCCCGAGACCTCCGTTCTGGTCTTCACGCTCACGGTCGCACCGGTCTCGGCCGCGGCGGCGACGTACCGACAGAGGCGGTCGGTGTCGGCCAAAAGCGCCTCGCCGCATCCCACCGCGAGGAGTTCGTCCTGGCGACAGTGGGCGTTGAGTTCCAGTATCGCACCGTGGTCGCTGCAGACGGTCGCGACTGCCCGAACTGGCGAGACAGTCGCGCTGCGGACGTTGACGCCGACGCGAATCGGCGCGTCGGAGAGCGCTCGTAGCTCGGCGTCGACGAACGAGAGCGGGTCGTCGGGGAGGAACTCCGAGCGCCCGCGGTCGACGAGTTCGCGCGCCGCCTCCCGCGAGACGCCGTCCAACGCGATACCGCCGAGAAATGCCGCGTCGACGTATGGAGCGGCCGCGTTCGCCCACTCGGAGTCTGACACGCCGCTGAGGCTCGCGGCGGCGAGGCGGAGCGGCGGTCGCTCGGCTCTCCGGTTGGGAGCGCTCACGAGACCGCCTCCAGTGCAGTCTCGACCGCGCCCAGCACGCGCGCGGCGTCGTCGGGACCGTCGAGTTTCGTGTCGGTTCTGACGACCGGCCGGTCGAGTTCGGTTCCGTCGTCGTCGTCGAGGACGAACGCGTCGGCGAACGGGTACGCCTCGGCGACGCCGGCGGTACTGGCCTCGTAGCCGACACCGCGCATCAGTTCGGCGGCGGGGCCGGAGAACACCGTGTCCTCGACGAACGGCGAGACGGCGACTACCGGCGTCGACTCCAGCGCCTCGCAGATGCCGGGAACCGCGAGCATCGGACCGATGCTCGTCACGGGGTTGGAGGGACCGACGACCACTGGCGCGGCGAGCGCGTCGAGCACCGCGTCGGTCGGCCCGGCGTCGTCGGCTCCGCGGAACTCCACGTCGCGGACCGCGGGGTCGGCGCGGCGAGCGACCCAGTACTCCTGGAAGTGCATCGGTCCCTCGTCGGTGTGGACGACGGAGGCGACGGGGTCGTCAGACATCGGGAGCAGCGTCACGTCGAGGCCGAACGCGTCGGCCAGTATCCGGGTGACTTCGGTGAGGCTGTGGCCCTCGTCCACGAGACTCGTCCGCGTCACGTGGACGGCTCGGTCCCTGTCGCCGAGTTCCATGAACTCCGCGACGCCCGAGAAGCGTCGCCAACGGGCGATCTCTCGCCCGCTCGTCTGCGCGCCGTCGGGGAGGTACCGCGGGCCGTCGTCGAGTCCGGCGGCGTCGGCGAGACGGCGGAGCTCCTCGTGGGTCTCGGTGGTGTCGCCGTCGATTCCCCACCAGCGCTCGCGGTCGAGGACGCCGCCGCCGTCGAACAAGACCGTGTCGAGGTCGGGACAGACGAGCACGCCGCCGAGTTCGACGTCGTCGCCGGTGTTGCCGACGACGACCGTCTCGCTCGGGTCGAATCTCGACTCCCCGAGCCCGTCGAGCAGTTTCGGGGTGCCCGTCCCGCCGGCGAGAAAGGTGACCATTTGCCGGAGGTTGACCGGGCAACGATTTGTATCTGGCCTTCACGGCGACGCCTCCGACGCCGACTCGCCCCGACTCACCCCCGACACCGAGTGAGACGGCTATTTGTTCTCCGATTGCGAAGTCGGGCGTCATGAACGCGATCAAGGACAGCGTCCACGACTACATCTCGGTGGACCCCGTCGCCCGCGCCCTCCTCGACACGCCCGAACTGCAGCGGCTTCGACACATCAAACAGCTCTCCACCGTGCGTCTGGTCTACCCGTCGGCGAACCACACGCGTTTCGAGCACAGTCTCGGCGTCTACCACCTCGCCTCCCGCGCGCTCGACCACCTCGGCGTCGACGATGACCGGGCGGCGCACGTCCGCGCGGCCGCGCTGCTGCACGACATCGGTCACGGCCCCTACGGCCACCAGACCGAGGAGGTCATCATGCGCCGGACGGGCGAGCACCACGACGAAATCGGCGACCTGCTCGCCTCGTCGGCCGCCGGCGACGTACTCCGGGCCCACGGCCTCGACCCCGAGCGCGTCGCCGGACTCGTCCGCGGCGAGGGCGACCTGGGCCAGCTCGTCTCGGGCGAACTGGACGTCGACCGGATGGATTACCTCGTCCGCGACGCCCACCACTCCGGCGTCCCCTACGGCACTATCGACCACGGCCGCCTCGTCCGCGCGCTCCGACTGCGCGAGGGCCGCCTCGTCCTCGCCGAGGGGAACGTCCAGACCGCCGAGAGCATGCTCCTCGCGCGCAGCCTCATGAACGGAGTCGTCTATCGCCACCACGTCTCGCGAATCGCGGGCGCGATGTTGGACCGCGCCTCCGAGCGCCTGCTCGACGAGACCGACCTCAGTGTCCGAAAGTTCCGCCGGATGGCCGACCACGACCTGCTCGTCGAACTCGGCAGGGAGGTGCCCGACTTCGGTCGACGAATCGAGCGCCGCGACCTGTACAAACGCGCAGTCTGGGCCGGCCTCTGGGAAGTTCCGGCGTGGGTCCCGGACCTCGGCCACGACGACGTTCGCGCCGCCGAGCGCGACGTCGCCGACGCGGCGGGCGTCGACCCGGACGACGTCATCGTCGACGTTCCCAGCCGACCGGCGCTCAAGGAGTCCGAAACCCACGTCGTCGTCGACGGCACGGTCCGGCGGCTGGAGGAGGCCTCCGAACTCGTCGGCGCGCTCAGAAACACCGAACGCGCGCAGTGGCGACTCGGGGTGTACGCGCCCGACGAACACGTCGAGGCCGTCGGCGACGCCGCGGCCGCGATACTCGACATCGACGACTGAGCCTTCCGAGCGGTTCGTCCGACTGAAGGGGGCGAGGGGGGCGAGGGCGGACGGGAACGACGACCCGCACCTCCGACCGTTTTTAAGCGGTGACGCCGAATCGCCCACCAATGATCACCATCAAGGACAGCGTCCACGACCACATCGAGGTCGACGGCGTCGCCGCGGCGCTGCTGGACACGCGGGAGGTCCAGCGGCTCCGCCACATCAAGCAGCTCGGGACGGTGCAGTTCGTCTACCCCTCCGCGAACCACACGCGCTTCGAGCACAGCCTCGGCGTCTACCACCTCGCCTCCCGCGCGCTCGACCACCTCGGCGTCGAGGGTATGAACGCCGAGCGCGTCCGTGCCGCCGCCCTCCTGCACGACGTGGGTCACGGCCCGTTCAGTCACAACGTCGAGGCGCTGACGCACCGTCACACGGGCAAGTACCACGACGACGTCGACGAACTGCTCGCCGAGGGAACCGTCGGCGAGGTGCTGCGCGACCACGACCTGGAGCCGGCACGCGTCGCCGAACTCGTTCGCGGCGAAGGCAAGTACGGGCAGGTCGTCTCCGGTGAACTGGACATCGACCGGATGGACTACCTCGTCCGCGACGCCCACCACACCGGCGTCCCCTACGGCACCATCGACCACGAGCGGCTCGTCCGCGAACTGACGTTCGTCGACGGCGAGTTGGTGCTCGCGGAGGGGAACGTCCAGACCGCAGAGAGCCTGCTCGTCGCTCGCGCGCTGATGAACCCGACCGTCTACCAGCACCCGGTCGCGCGCATCTCGAAGGCGATGCTGCGACGCGCCGCCGAGCATCTCCTCGCCGACACGGACTGTACCGCCGAGCGACTCCGGCGGATGGACGACCACGACCTGCTCGTCGCGCTCCGGAACATCGACGAGACCGCCGAGTTCGCCCGCCGCCTCGACGGCCGGGACCTCTACAAGCGCGGCGTCTGGGCCGAACTCTCCGACGTACCGGAGTCCGTTCTGGACGCGCCTCACGGGGAGATTCGCGAGGTCGAGGCGAGCGTCGCCGACGCCGTCGGCGTCGAGCCCGAACACGTCGTCGTCGACGTCCCCGCCAAACCGTCGATGAGAGAGTCGACGAGTCGAGTCGTCGTCAACGGCGATATTCGACAGTTGGGTCGACAGTCGCCGCTGGTCAACGCGCTCCGGACCGCCCAGAAGAACCAGTGGCGACTCGGCGTCTACGCGCCGGCCGACGTGGCGGGGGCGGTCGGCCGCGCCGCGGCCGACGAACTCGGCCTCGACATCGAGGGCGCGCTCGTCAACGACGTCCGCGCCGGCGAGGCGACAACGCTCGACCAGTTCGACTGATTCGCGGCCCCGTAGACCGGTCCGTGCGGGTCGCGCGACGGAACGAGGGTTTCAAGCCACGGCACCGTCTCGCCCCAGACGATGGAACTGGAGGGAACCGTCCTCGTCGGTCGGGAGTTCGACCCGATAGAGGGACGGGTCGTCGTCGAAGACGGCACGATACAGGCAGTCGAGGAGGCGTCGACGGACTCCACGTCGATAATCGCCCCCGCGTTCGTCAACGCGCACACCCACATCGGCGACTCGATAGCGAAAGAGGCCGGTGGCGGTTTGAGCCTCGACGAACTCGTCGCCCCGCCGGACGGCCTCAAACACCGCCTGCTCCGGCAGGCGAGTCAGTCCGAGAAGATTTCGGCGATGCGCCGGTCGCTGCGGTACATGCAGTCGGGCGGCACCGCCGCCTGCATCGAGTTCCGCGAGGGCGGCCGCGAGGGCGTCGACGCGATTCGCGCGGCCGCGGCGGACGTCGACCTCCTGCCGGTCGTACTCGGCCGAGAGACGGCCGACGCGATGGAGATCTCCGACGGGTTCGGGGCCAGCGGCGCGCGCGACGGCGAGTTCGGCAGCGTCCGCAACGCGACCCGCGAAGCCGGGAAGCTGTTCGGCATCCACGCGGGCGAGCGCGACCCTGACGACATCAACCCGGCGCTCGACCTCGAACCGGAGTTCCTCGTCCACATGGTTCACCCCGAACCGCTGCACCTCGAACGCGTCGCCGACCGGAAAGTGCCTATCGTCGTCTGTCCGCGCTCGAACCTCGTGACGAACGTCGGGGTGCCGCCTATCCGCGAACTGGTCGACCGGACGACAGTGGCGCTCGGCACCGACAACGTGATGCTGAACAGCCCGTCGATGTTCCGCGAGATGGAGTTCGCCGCCAAACTCGCCGACGTCTCCGCCGCCGAAGTGCTCCGGATGGCGACGGTCAACGGCGCGGAGATCGCCGGACTGAACTGCGGACTCGTCGAGGAGGGCCGCGACGCGAAACTGCTCGTCCTCGACGGCGACTCCGACAACCTCTCGGGCGTCCGCGACCCCGTCCGCGCCGTCGTCCGCCGCGCGGGCGTCTCGGACGTCGAACGCGTCGTCCTCTGAGCACCGCCTCGCCGCGCGAACAGTTATTAACCCTCCGGCAGTAGCTTGGTACGATATCGCATGGGGATGTACGAACGGATTCTCGTTCCGACCGACGGCTCCGACGGCGTCCAGCGTGCGGTCGGCCACGCCGTCGACCTCGCCGAAGCCCACGACGCGACCATACACGCCATCTACGTCGTCAACACGGCGAGCTACGCGGGTCTGCCCATGGAGTCGTCCTGGGACGGCATCGACGAGATGCTCCGCTCTGACGCCGAGACGGCCGTCGAGGACGTTCGACGAATCGCCACCGAGCGCGGCGTGCCGGTCGAAGCCGCCGTCGTCGACGGCTCGCCGAGCCGCGAAATCGTCAGCTACGCCGAGCGCGAGAACTGTGACCTCATCGTGATGGGGACGCACGGCCGCGGCGGCATCGACCGCCTGCTGTTGGGCAGCGTCGCCGAGAAAGTCGTCCGCGGGTCGAACGTCCCGGTGTTGACGGTCCACGTCGCCGACGAACCGCCCGGGCAACCCGCCTGAGCGCCGTCGACTTCGGCGTCTCGTCGGGTCGCGCTCCGCCGAGCGGAGGTTCTCTCGGTCGCCGGACTACGCCGAGCGGAGGTGTTCGCAGTCGCCGGCGTGGACGGTCACCTCGCCGTCGTCGGTGTCGACGACGAGCGCGCCCGGGTGCACCACGTCGACGGCCTCGCCCTCGACGCTCCCTCCCGGCGTCTCGACGCGGACTCGCCGGCCGAGCGTCGCGCTGTACTCTCGCCACGCCGGGAGTACCGACTCCGGGTCGTCGCGGAGCGCGTAGAACTCCTCGATGAGGCGCTGGGCGAACAGTCGACGGTTCACGTCGCCGGCTCGCTCGCGGATAGTCGTCGCGCCCGCCGGAAGCGCCTCGGCGTCGACGTTGGCGTTGACGCCGATGCCGACGACTAACCACGAGACCCGGTCGGCTTCCCCCTCCATCTCGGTGAGGATGCCGGCGAGTTTTCGGCCACCGCGGCCGAGCGTCTCACCGTCTGCCGCGTCGTCAGAGACGGGGACGAGCACGTCGTTCGGCCACTTGATCTCGGCGGGGACGCCCGCCTCCCGCGCCGCCTTCGTCGTCGCAACGGCCGCGGCGAGCGTGAACAGCGGCACGTGTGCGGGGGGCCGCGACGGACGGAGGACGAGACTCAGCCAGATTCCACCGCTCGGCGCGGTCCACTCGCGGTCGAGTCGACCTCGACTGCCGACCTGTTCGTCGGCCAGCACGGCGACGTCGGCCGCGCCTTCGGCGGCGAGTTCGCGGCCGCGGTCGTTGGTGCTGCCGAGGCGTTCGTGATACTCGACGGCTACCGGCGCGTCGAGGCCGAGTTCGACCGCCGACGCGCCGTACTCCGGAACGTCTCTCAGTTCGTATCCGGCGTCCGTACTCTCGACGACGAACCCGTCGGCCCGTAACGCCTCTATCTGTTTCCACACCGCCGCTCGTGAGATACCGAGCGCTTCGGCGAGTGCCGGGCCGGAGACGACGTCGTCGGCCAACGCGTCCAGAACCGCCCGCCGCGTGTCACTCATGCGGGCGAATCGGTGGGCAGTCGCAATGAACGCGGCGGTCACGGACCGTCGGCGCTCGCCTCGGCGCCGAGGCCCAGAGCGAGCGCATCGGTGTGCTTGCTGACAGGAAGATGTTACTTTCAAATTTAGAAATGGTTCGCGTTTTCGGGGGCGGTCGGCCAGTACGCTTATACCTATGTCAACAACCTCTCATGCTGGCTTTTTCACCTTCCGCGACGTTCTGTCCCACATGCCAAATCGGCAGCACCCCGAGTCACAACCGACCGCTCCGAAGACAGCGTCCGACCCCCCGCGGGTTCTGGTGCTGGACGGTGACGGACCGGCGGCGTTGCGCGTCGTGCGCTCGCTCGGTCGACGGGGCGTCGACGTGACTGTCGGCGGGACGAGTCGGACGGGCCTCGGCATGTTTTCGCGGTACGCCGACGGCAGATACGTCTACCCGGACCCGGCGTCGGATTACCGTCAGTTCGTCGACGACCTCCGGGGGTATCTGGCGGCCAACGACGTATTCGCCGTGATTCCGGTCTCGGACACGAGTTCGCTGGTGTGCTCGCACCACAAAGCCGAACTGGAGGAGACGGGCGCGAAAGTCGCCGTCGAGGACCCCGAGACGTTCGACAAGGCGTACGACAAGGGGGCGCTGTTCGACCTCGCCGCGGACCTCGACGTGCCGACGCCGGAGACCCGTCAGCGAGACGACTACGCGGGTGTCGTCGACCTCGCCGACGGGATGTCGCTGCCGGCGGTCGTGAAGTACCGCAGCAAGACGGTGCTCGACGACGGGCAGGCGCACACGGACCTCATCGACGACGTGAACTACGTCGAGACGGAGGCGGCGCTCGTCTCGACGTACCAGGTGCTCGTCGGCCGCAACAGCCATCTGAAGGGCCACGAACCGATCGTCCAGGAGTACGTCCCCGGCGAGACGACGGCGGCAGTCGTCCTCGCGGACGAGGGCGAGGTGCTCGCACAGTTCCAGGAGCGACGCGTCCGGACGTTCCCCTCCTCCGGCGGGAACTCCGCGGTGCTGGAGTCGATGCGCGACGAGAAGATGCGGCGTTACGCCGAGGAGGTCGTCGGGGCGCTGGAGTGGACGGGTCCGGCGATGGTCGAGTTCATGCGGACCGACGACGACGAGTACTACCTCATCGAGGTCAACGGACGGTACTGGGGGTCTGTCCCCTTCGCCGTCTCCTGCGGCGTCGACTTCCCGTGGCTGCACTTCCAGCAACTGCTTGGCGAGACGCCTCACCACGACGGCGAGTATCCCGCCGGCGAGCGGATGCAGCGACTGTTCTACGAGGACCTCAAGTGGCTCGGCGAGAACGTCTCCGAGCGCCCCGTCAGTTCCCTCGGCACGTTCGGACGCGCCCTCGGCGGCTACCGACACAGCATCCCGGCGTGGGACGACCCCGCTCCCGCCGCCGGCGCGTTGATACAGTCGGCGGTGTTGGCCTCGCGGCGACTCACCGACGACCGGAAAAAGCGTTCCGCCGAGCCCGAAGACCCCGCGTCGACGCCGAACACGAGCTGAGAGGCGACTGGACCGGTCCGTTTGCGGTCGCTCGACGGGTGATGACAGAGAGACGAGACGGGGCGAGAGCGTACGGCGAACGAACGCGGTACGGGTCGGAAGCGACGGACGCAGTACGAGTCGGAAACGACGGATGCAGTACGAGTCGGAAACGACGGATGCAGTGCGAATCGGAAACGACGGACGCGGCGCTACTCGATGACGACGAGCGCGTCACCCATGTCGACGCTCTCGCCCTCGGAGACGACGACCTGTGTGACCGTCCCGCCGCGCTGGGTCGTCACGTCGTTCTCCATCTTCATCGCTTCGAGCACGCAGACCACGTCGCCGGAGGCGACCTCGTCGCCCTCCTCGACTTCGACGGAGAGAATCGTCCCCTGCATCTCGGCGGTGACCGTCTCGCCGTCGCCCTCGACGACGACCTCGTCGTCGCCGCCGTCGTCTTTCGCCTGCGGCGGCCGGCTGGCGCTGTTGCCGCTGGAGTTCCCCGAGACGGGGATCGCGGGTGCGCCGCGCTCCTCGAGGTTCACCTCGAAGCGCTTGCCGTTGACTTCGACGGTGAACTCGCGTTCGGTCACTTCCTCGTCTCCGTCGTCGCCGCCGGCGTCGGCGGGGCCCCACTTCTCGACGGCCTGCTCGATGCGCTCGCGGTCGAGTTTCTCGTCGAGGTACTTCGTCGTGTGCTCGCCCTCGATGAACGCCTCGTCGGTGAGCATCAGGCGGTGGAACGGGATGATGGTCTCGAGGCCCTCGATGTCGTACTCGGCGAGCGCGCGCTCGGAGCGGACGAGACACTCCTCGCGGTCGGAAGCGGCGACGATGAGTTTCGCTATCATCGAGTCGTAGTCGCCGCCGATCTCGTCGCCCTGGCGGACGGCGTCGTCGATGCGGACGCCGATGCCGCCGGCGGGGTCGTACGTCTTGAGTTCGCCCGTCGCGGGGGCGAACTCCTGGGCGGCCTTCTCGGCGTTGATGCGGAACTCGATGGCGTGGCCCTCTATCTCGACGTCGTCCTGTTCGAAGTCGAGCTCCTCGCCGGCGGCGACGCGCAGTTGCCACTTGACGATGTCGAGGCCGGTAATCTCCTCGGAGACGGTGTGTTCGACCTGAATCCGGGTGTTGACCTCCATGAAGAAGAACTCGCCGTCCTCGACGAGGAACTCCACCGTCCCGGCGTTGGTGTAGTCGGCCTCGGCGACGCCGCGGCGGGCGGCCTCGCCGATGCGCTCGCGCAGGTCGTCGGTGAGCGCGGGCGACGGGGCCTCCTCGATGACCTTCTGGTGGCGGCGCTGCAGCGAGCAGTCGCGCTCGCCGAGGTGGCGGACGTTGCCGTGGTGGTCGGCGAGAATCTGGACCTCGATGTGTCGCGGCGCTTCGAGGTACTTCTCGACGTAGACGGAGGCGTTGTCGAAGTACGCCTCGCCCTCGCGCTGGGCGGTTTCGAGTTGCTCCTCGACTTCCTCCTCGCTTCGGACGACCTTCAGCCCGCGGCCGCCGCCGCCGCCCTCGGCTTTGATGGCGACCGGGTAGCCGTACTCGTCGGCTATCTCCTTCACCTGGTCGGGCGAGTCGACGGGCTCGGTCGTCCCCGGAACGACGGGCACGTCGGCCTCCTGCATCAGCGCGCGCGCCTTCGTCTTCTCGCCGAGGCGCTCCATGGCGTCCGAGGAGGGGCCGACCCACGTGAACTCGCTCTCCTCGACGTTGCGGGCGAACTCGGCGTTTTCGGCGAGGAAGCCGTAGCCGGGGTGGATGGCGTCGGCGCCGGCCTTCCGGGCGGCGTCGAGGATGGCCTCCTGGTCGAGATAGGAGTCGGCCGCGCGGGCGGGGCCGACGTTGTACGCTTCGTCGGCGTAGCGGACGTGACCGCCGTGTTTGTCCGCGTCGCTGTAGACGGCGACGGTTCGGACGCCGAGTTCCTTGCAGGCGCGCATCACGCGCACCGCGATTTCACCACGGTTGGCGACGAGAACCTTACTGAACATTTCTTGCCTTTCCATATTCGGATGCGGAACCTCATTCTATCGGTCCGGAGTCGATGTCGTCAACTTCGAAGAAAAAGCTCGTTTACGGCGCTCGGCGCCGCAGCGACGGCTACCGCTCGAGCGCGTCCGAGACGGCGACGTTCACCGCGTACATCCCGGCGAGGATGACCGAACCGTAGCGGAGCGACTCCGCGAACGCCCACGCGAGGCCGACGGGCCACCCCGCGCCGACCGAGAGCATCAGTTCGGGGAGGACGACGAAGCCGACGAGCAGAATCCCGCCGACGTACAGCGCGTGGCGGAACAGCCACCCCGCAGTGGAGCCGGTTCGGTTCCGTTCGGTCGTCCCGACGAGGTCACCGAGGGTCAGCGCGGTCGGCTCTGCCGACTCCGACGAGGTCGAAGTCGAGGTCGTTGGCTGACCGCCGTCGCTCCGGGAGGGCGTCTCTTCGGTCGGAGCGTCTGTGTCTGCCATACTGTGTGGAACTCGGCGTCGACTACCAAAAGCGCTCGGTGAACTGTCGTCTCCGTGGAGTGGTCAACGTGTCTACGTGACGGAGAGGGGAATCGAACCCGAACGGTCGAGAGACGCTACGTGAGGTCCCGGTCACGTACTGCAGCCAGAGAACCCCCGGCGACCGTCGTCGGTCAGAACCGGTCGGTTCGACCCGCGGCGGTCCACGCGTCGGTCGGCGCGCCGTCGGGAACGCGGACGGCCCGGCCCTGCAGCGCGTCGACGCGCCCGGCGAAGCGCCACCGACTCCCGTCCCACGTCTCCTCTGACTCCGACGCGGCGGCGGCCGCTGCGGCCGCCTGCTGGTCCCGGAGGTGTGCGCCGACGACGGCGGCGATGGCCGCGGCTTCGTCGGCGTCCGCGTCTGCGGGAATCACGAGGTCCGCCGAGGCGTCGGCGAGGTGCTGGCGGGTCGCCTCGCCGTTCGCGTCTCCGGCTTGCTCGCCTTTCGCGTCCGCGTCGAGGCTCATATCGGGAGGTTCCCGTGCTTCTTGTCGGGCGTCTGCTCGCGTTTCGACTTCAGCATGTGCAGGTCGTCGACGAGTCGCGCCCGCGTCTCCGTCGGTTCGATGACGTCGTCGAGGAAGCCGCGGTCCGCCGCCGTGTAGGGGTTGGCGAACTCCTCGCGGTACTCCTCGATGAGTTCGTCGCGGCGGGCGTCGGGGTCGTCGGCCTCGGCGAGTTCCTCGCGGTAGAGGATGTTCACCGCTCCTTGCGGCCCCATGACGGCGATTTCGGCCGTCGGCCACGCGTAGTTCACGTCCGCGCCGAGGTGCTTCGACGCCATCACGTCGTACGCGCCGCCGTAGGCTTTGCGCGTGATGACCGTCAGGAGCGGGACGGTCGCCTCGGAGTAGGCGTACAGCAGTTTCGCGCCGTGGCGGATGATGCCGTTGTGTTCCTGGTCGGTGCCGGGGAGGAAGCCCGGTACGTCGACGAACGTGAGGATGGGGATGTTGAACGCGTCGCAGAAGCGGACGAAGCGCGCGCCTTTCTCGGAGGCCTGGATGTCGAGCGTCCCGGCGTTCACGCGCGGTTGGTTGGCAACGACGCCGACGGCGTGGCCGTCGAGGCGGGCGAAGCCGACGACGATGTTCTTCGCGAACCCCTCGTGGACCTCGAAGAACGAGTGTTCGTCGCAGACGCGGTCGACGACATCGTGCATGTCGTACGGCTTCCGAGGTTGGTCCGGAACGATGTTCGTCAGTTCCTCGTCCGCGCGCTCGGGGTCGTCCCACGGGTCGACGCGCGGCGGGTCCTCGACGTTGTTCTGCGGGAGATACGAGAGCAGGCGCGCGATCTTGTCGAGCGCCTCCTCCTCGGAGTCGACGGCGAAGTGTGAGACGCCGGAGGTCGACCCGTGGGTGACCGCGCCGCCGAGTTCCTCGAACGTCACCTCCTCGCCGGTGACCGTCTTGATGACGTCGGGGCCGGTGATGAACATGTGGCTCGTGTCCTTCACCATGAAGATGAAGTCGGTGATGGCCGGCGAGTACACCGCGCCGCCGGCGCACGGTCCCATGATGGCCGAAATCTGCGGGACGACGCCGCTGGCCTTCTGGTTGCGCGTGAAGATGTCGGCGAACCCGCCGAGCGACGTGACGCCCTCCTGAATCCGCGCGCCCGCGGAGTCGTTGAGACCGACGATGGGCGCGCCCACTTCCATCGCCTGGTCCATCAGTTTGCAGACTTTCTCGGCGAACACCTCGCCGAGCGACCCGCCGAAGACGGTGAAGTCGTGGGCGAAGACGAAGACGGTCCGACCGTCGACCTCGCCGTAGCCGGTGACGACGCCGTCGCCGTACAGCTGTTTCTCCTCCATCCCGAACTTGTGGGTTCGGTGGGTGCGGAACTGGTCGAACTCGTGGAACGTCCCGTCGTCGAGGAAGTAGTCGATGCGCTCGCGCGCCGTCATCTTCCCCTTCTCGTGCTGAGACTCGATTCGGTCCTCACCGCCGCCCTTGCGGGCTTCTTCGCGTTTCTGTCGGAGCTCTTCGATACGGTCGTCCATCGTCATACCGGACCACCAACGTGCATTGTCACGAACGTCCGTTCGATGTGCAAAAGGGTTTCCGCAATACGGCAAAACCTGGTTCGACAGTCGTCGATATCTCACCCCGCCGGCGACCGACACCCCGTCAACCGTCTCGACGCCCGGTTCGTCAGTCTCGACGCCCGGTTCGTCACCGACCCGACGTATCAACCCGCGTGTGCCAAGTGCTATGGTACCATTCGACGTTATCTTCACCGCGATGACACTCTTAGACGGAAAGACAGCGGTAGTCACGGGCGCATCGAGCGGTAACGGACGCGCAATCGCCGAGCAGTTCGCCGAACACGGGGCGTCGGTCGTCGTCGCCGACATCCGCGAGGACCCGCGTGAAGGCGGAACGCCGACGCACGAACTCGTCGAGGAGTACGGCGGGGAGGCGACGTTCGTCGAGTGCGACGTCTCCGACTACGACGACTGCGTCGCCGCCGTGGAGGCCGCAGACGAGTTCGGCGGCGTCGACGTGATGGTGAACAACGCGGGCATCGTCGGCCCGCAGGCGCCGCTGATCGAGTTGGACCTCGACGAATATCGAAATCTGCTCCGCGTCAACCTCGACGGCGTCGTCAACGGGTCGAAGGCGGCGGCGATTCGGATGGTCGAGCGCGGCGAGGGAGGGAGTATCGTCAACATGTCGAGTGTCGCCGGCATCGTCGGCTACGGCGGCATCACGCCCTACGCGGCGTCGAAAGGCGGCGTTCGGCTGTTCACCTACTCGCTCGCGGCCGAACTGGGGCCCGACGACATCCGCGTGAACGTCGTCCACCCCGGCGTCATCGAGACGGCGATGACGACGGAGGACTCGCCGATGGTCGGCACCGAGGAGGGCGAACAGCTGAAAGGAACGATTCTGCTCCGACGGTTCGGGCAACCCGAGGAAGTCGCGGGCATCACCACGTTCCTGGCGAGCGACCTCGCGTCGTACGTCACCGCCGAGTCCATCGTCGTCGACGGCGGGGTCGTCAACACCGCCTGAGCCGAGCGAGTCAGTTCGCTCTCGGGAGTCGCCGCGAGGCGCGCGCGCCGAGGATAGTGGCGGCGGCGACGACGGCCGCGAGAGCGACGGTGGGCCAGAAACCGACGCGCGCGTCGACGCCGAACGTCGTCAGGAGCGTGAACACCAGAAACAGGGGGATGACGACGCCGACGGCGACGCGCCACGGGTCCGCGAGCGCGCGGGCGAACGTCCCGCTCCCGGCCCGGAACTCGCCGAGGGCGTCTCGGCCCATCACCCAGCCGACGAAGACGAGGAACACCGCGAGGCCAGCGGTGAGAAGGATGTCGACGAGCGTCCCGGCGACGAAGCCGAAGACGCTCGGCCGAAGCGCACAGACGCTCCCCGTCACCGCGACGAGGGCCGACAGGAGACCGACCGCGTTGCGGCGCTGCATCCCGTGTTCGTCGACGAGATACGAGACGGGGATTTCGAGCATGCTGATGGAACTCGACAGCGCCGCCAGCGTGACGACGGCGAAAAAGGCCGTCGCGATGACGATGCCGCCGGGCAGTTGCGAGAACGCGCCCGCGAGGCCGACGAACAGCGCCCCTTCGCCGGTGCCCGTCGACGCGGGGTCGATACCGAGCGAGAACAGCAGCGGGAAGACGACGAGCCCCGCGAGAACGCCGACGGCCGTGTTGAGCACGGCGATGGTCGTCGCGTCCGCGGGCAGCGAGCGGTCTTCGCCGAGGTAGGAGGCGTACGTTATCATCGTCCCCGCGCCGAGCGAGAGCGTGAACAGCGCCTGTCCGGCTGCCGGACCGAGCACCTGGAAGAAGTTCTCCCGTACTGTCGCGGCGTCGAAGCGCAGGAAGAACTCGTAGCCGCCGGCGGCACCGGCGCGCGTCGACGCCCACACCGCGAGCGCGACGAGGAGCACGAACACCGCGGGCATCATCACCGTCGTCCCGACTTCGATGCCGCGGCGGACGCCCGCGAGGACGATACCGGCGGTGAGCGCGAGAAACAGCACGTGGAAGAAGACGGCGTCGAGACCGAACGCGGCCGCGCCGAAGTACTCCCCGGGGTTCGAGAAGTACGGCGCGCCGCCGCCGAGGAGCGCGGCTCCGCTCTCGACGAAGTAGCGGAGAATCCACCCGCCGACGACGCTGTAGAACGACAGCAGCGCGACGGAGGCGACGACGCTGAAGAAGCCGATTCGGCCCCAGTTCTTCGACCCCGACAGCGAACGAAGCGCCCCGACGGGGTTACGGTTCGACCGCCGGCCGATGACGAACTCGCCGAGCAGTCCGGGGACGCCGACGGCGAGCACGACGAGGAGGTAGACGACGAGGAAGGCGCTGCCGCCCTGTTCGGCGGCGACCCAGGGGAACCGCCAGATGTTGCCCAACCCGACCGCACTCCCCACCGCCGCGAGGATGAAGCCGATTCGCGTCCCCCACGTCTCTCGTGTCATGTGCGCATCGCCCGTCCGTCTCGTGTCATTGCTTGGCATTGGCCCGACATCGCTAAAGTGCGTTTCGAGTCGAAGAACTCTCAGCGCGCAAAAATAACGGATTATAGGCGCTCTTCCGGCGGTTTCGGGACCGATTTTTCGCTCGAAATCCGTCTCCGGTGACGATTCGACACATGAATACGAAGTCACATATTCTGCGGATGTGCAGACGCGAAAAAGTGTTCACGGTAGTGACTGTTAAAAAATACGGACGTTACCACGTGCCACTGTGCGAGAAGATAACGCGGGTTTATAAGATAGTTCTTAGATATGGCATCACATGCCTGCACGAGAAACCTGGGCCACACGGCTCGGATTCATCTTGGCAGCGGTCGGTAGCGCAGTGGGATTAGGTAACATTTGGCGCTTCCCCTTCCTGACGGGGGAAGCGGGTGGGTCGGCGTTCCTCGTCGTCTACCTGCTCTTTATCGCCGTCGTCGGACTACCGGTTCTCCTCGTGGAGTTCGTCATCGGGAGGCGGTCGCAGCGCAATCCGGTGAACGCCTTCGAACGGCTCGGGAAACCGGCGTGGACGTTCATCGGCGCGATCGGCGCGTTAGCCGGATTCATCATCCTCTCGTACTACAGCGTCGTCGGTGGGTGGGTGCTACAGTACATCATCGGGAGCGTCTCCGGGGCGTACTTCGGCGCACCCGAGGAGTACTTCCTCTCGACGGCGTCCGGAACGAACGCCGTCATTTTCCACGCCGTCTTCATGGGCCTCGTCGCCGGCGTCGTCGCACTCGGCATCCGCGACGGCCTCGAACGCGCGGCCAAGGTGATGGTTCCGAGTGTCATCGTGCTGCTCGCGATTCTCGCCGCCTACGGCGCGACGCTCGACTCGGCGGGCGAGGCGTACTCGTACTACCTCTCGCCGGACTTCGCCGAGATCTCCGCGAACATCTTCTCTATCATCCCCGACGCCGCCGGACAGGCGTTCTTCACCCTCTCGCTCGGGATGGGCGTGATGATTACCTACGCGTCCTACCTCGGCGAGGACCGCAATCTGCTCGGCGACGGACTGACCGTCGTCGCCATCGACACGTTCATCGCGTTCCTCTCCGGTCTCGTCGTCTTCCCGTTCCTGTTCGCGCAGGGTACAGAACCCGGCTCCGGCGGTGCCGGCGCGGTGTTCATCAGTCTCGCCGCGGCGTTCGGCGAACTGCCGGCCGGTAACGTCATCGGCTTCGTGTTCTTCTTCATGCTGGGCATCGCGGCGCTCACGAGCGCGTTCAGCATCCTCGAAGTCGTCGTCTCCTACGCCATCGACAACTTCGGCGTCGACCGGAAGGTAGCGACGGTCGTCATCGCGGGCATCCTGTTCGTCGTCGGCATCCCGACGGCGCTGGACCTCACGTACCTCGACACGTACGACCTGTTCGCCAACAACATCCTGCTCGTCCTCGGCGGCACGCTGATGGCCATCTTCGTCGGCTGGGCGTACGCGGAGGATTCGCTGGCGGAGCTCGCGCAGGGTCGCAACGGCGACGGCGCGTTCGAGACGTACTGGATCTGGATGCTCCGCATTCCGGTCATCCTCATCCTGCTCGTCACGCTGGCGCTGGGCACGATGGACTACATCGGCTTCCTGCAGGAAACGTACTTCTGAACGCGCCCCGCCGGGCGCTTCGCAGTGTTTTTCGACGGTACTCGCGGTAGCGACGTCGACACGACGGGGCGAGTGCCGCGAGTCTACGCCTCGCCGTAGACGGGCACTGCCGCACCGCTGGTCACCGCCGCACCGTCCGAACAGAGGAACATGACGACCCGCGCGATCTCCTCCGGTTTCACCCATCTGTCGAAGTCGGCGTCCTCCATCATCTCCCGATTCTGCGGCGTATCGATGACGCTCGGCATCACCGCGTTCGCTCTCACCGTCCCCTTGTTCTCCTCGGCGATGGTCTCGGTCAGGAGTCGCACGCCCGCCTTCGACGCCCGGTAGATGCCGTCGCCCTCGCCGCCTTCGAGCGACGACCGCGCGGAGACGGAGACGATGGCACCCTCCTCGTCCTTCAGGTGGGGAATCGCGTGCTTCGAGGCCAGAAACATCGTCTTCAGGTTCACGTCGAAGAGGAAGTCGAACGTGTCCACCTCCGTCTCCTCGATTGGCGACCCGCCGCGCCACGTCCCCGCGATGTTGGCGAGGTAGTCGATTCGACCGTGGTCGTCGGCGATTCGCGCCATCGTCTCGGAGACGGCGTCTTCGTCGGTGAAGTCGGCTTTGTAGAACTCGATGCCGTCACCGGCGTCGAGTCGGGCGTCGTCGCTGCTCGGTTCCACCACGTCGCAGGCGGCGACGGTCGCGCCCGCGTCCCGGAACGCCTCGGCGACGGCGCTGCCGAGCGCACCCGACGCGCCGGTGACGACGGCGACTCTGTCGCTGAAGTCGAAGCTCACTGTCATACGGGGAAGGAGTCGGCGGCGAGCGCCATAAAGTCGCGGCGGCGAGGCCTCACTCCGAGCCGCTCAGGTCGTGATGACCAACTTGCCGAGGAAGCTCTCCTCCAGCACCGCGCGCTGCGCTTCGCCCGCCTCGTCCAGACTGTACGTCCGCTCGATTTCGGGGACGACCTCGCCGCGGGCGAGCAGGTCGCCGAGGCGCGCCAACACCGCCGCCTTGTCGGGCGTGTTGTACATCGTCATGAACTGGAAGCGAACGTCTTTGCTCTTGGCCGCGCCGACCGCGGAGAGACCCGCCTGCTCGGTCGAGTTGCCGAGGCAGACGACTCGCGCGCCCTGCGCGGCCACGTCGGCGTCGAACTGCATGTACTCGTCCATCCGCGTGTCGACGACGACTTCGGGCGCGCCGACGCGCTGGACGGACTCCGTCAGGTCGTTTCGACCGTAGTCGAACACCGTCTCCGCGCCGAGCGCTTCCAACCTGTCGCGGTAGTCGGGATTCGCCGTCGTGAGGACGCGCGCGCCCATCGTCTCGGCGAGTTGGATGGCGACGTGGCCGACGCCGCCGTTGCCGCCGTGGACGAGCGCCAGCTCTGCGGGCTCCAGCTCCGCGTGCGCGACGAGCGCCTGCCACGCGGTCATCCCGACGAGCGCGAGCGCCGCGCCGTCCTCGAAGGAGGCCCCTTCCGGGAGCGTTGCGAGGAACTCGGCGGGCGCGGCGACTTCCTCGGCGTAGGTGCCGTGCATCCCGTTGCCGAGGCCGGTACCGAAGACGCGGTCGCCCGGCGCGAACCGGTCGACGCCGTCGCCGACCGCCGAGACGACGCCCGCGAGGTCCGAACCGGGCGTGAACGGTAGCGACGGGACGGGATATGCGCCCTCTCGGAAGTAGGTGTCTACCGGGTTGACGCCGATGGCGCGAACGTCGACGATTACGTCGCCATAACCGGGTTCGGGCGAGTCGACGTCGTCGACGGTCAGTACCTCGGGGCCACCGTGCTCGTGGAATCTGGCTGCGCGCATACAGAGAGCGAAGACCGCAGGAGCGATAAAAGGGGGCGACGTGCGCCGACGTATGGCTCCCCGCTGCCCCGACTGCGACGTTTCGATGGAGGGCGTGAACCACGAGACGACCTACAACGGCGACGGGATCCGCGTCGACTCCGGCGGCGGAATCCTCGGTGCGCTGGATTTGAAGGGTTCGTACGTCGACGCGATGCTCTGTCCGGACTGCGGACTCGTGCGATTTTACGCCGACGTGTAGCCTCCGCGCGCGCCCACCCGAAACGGCGTAAACCCCTTTCGCCCAGCGACGCGTATCTCACCTATGCCCTCGGATACGCACCGTTGCCCCGACTGCGGCGTTACGATGGAGCGCGCGGACCCGGTGACGACGATACAACAGGAACGACTGAAGCTGCGGACCGACCACGCGCGCGAGGGGCTACTCGGGAGACTCGGACTCAGACGGACGCCGACGGTTTACGGTTACGTCTGCCCGGAGTGCCGTTTGGTGCGACTGTACGCCGACGAGGACGAGTGAACGTAGGTCCGCCGACTATCTGACCGTGTAGCCGCCGTCGACGACGAGCGACGCGCCGGTGACGTACGAGGAGGCGTCGCTGGCGAGGTACAGCGCCGCGGGCGCGACGGCCTCGGGGCCGGGAATCTCGTCCATCAGCATCTCCGAGCGCCACACCTCGTCGATGTTCGGGTCCACGTCGTCGGCCTGGTCGGTGTTGTCGGTGCGGATGTAGCCCGGCGCGAGGCAGTTCACCCGGATGTCGTGTTCGGCCCACTCGGAGGCCAGCTGTCGGGTGAAGGATTCGACCGCGCCTTTCGAGGCGTTGTAAGCGACCTGCCGCTGCGGGTAGTTGGCGACGCGGGCGGACATCGAGGAGACGTTGAGGATAGTCCCACCGGAATCCATCATCTCGATGCCGGCGTACTTCGAGCAGAGAAAGACCCCGCGGACGTTGACCTGCATCACCGCGTCCCACTCGTCGACGGTCATCTCCTCGGCGGCTTCGTGGACGACGATGCCCGCGTTGTTGACGAGCACGTCGACGCCGCCGAAGCGGTCGACCGTCGCATCGACCATCGCGCGAACCTCCGCTTCGTCCGCCACGTCGACGGGGACCGCGAGCGTCTCGACGCCCCAGTCGTCTTCGAGTTCCTCGGCGGCCACCGTCCCCGACTCTCCGTCGCGGTTGGCGACGACGACGTTCGCGCCCGCCTCCGCGAGCGCGTCGGCGATCTCGCGGCCGATACCGCGGTTGCCGCCGGTGACGACGGCGGTGCGTCCGTCGAGTCCGAAACTATCGAGTACTGACATAGGTGTGGCTCTCGCCGAGAACGAATAAAGGCTCAGTCCGACGCGGTGGTCACACGTCGCGGACCACCGCGGGTCGCCGAACCGAGGCGCCCCGTAGCGGGATGTATCGTGGGCGCGAGTGACCGGACACTACGAGGCGTCGTATCCTACGTCTCCCAGCGTATTGAGCCTTCTTTCCGAGTCGGCTCCGAAAATTCCGCGTCCCGGTCGTGCTCCGCGATTCCCGTTCGCAACCACGCGCCGCTGTGTCACGAATGAACGGGATTTAAGCGCCAGTCGAACCCTCACACGTACGCATGAAGCTTCACGAGTATCAGGCGAAGGATATCTTCGCCGACGCCGGGATTCCGATTCCGGAGTCGCAGCTCGCGACGAACGTCGACGAGGCAGTGTCGGCGGCCGAGGAGATCGGCTACCCCGTCGCTATCAAAGCGCAGGTTCACGTCGGCGGCCGCGGGAAGGCCGGCGGCATCAAACTCGCCTCCGACGCCGAGGAGGCCCGGGAGTACGCCGACGACATCCTCGGGATGGACCTGAAAGGCTACACCGTCGAACAGGTGCTCGTCGAGGCCGGCGTCGACTTCACGAACGAACTGTACGTCGGTGTAACGATGGACCGCGGCGAGGGCAAACCCGTCGCCATGGTCTCCACGGAGGGCGGCGTCAACATCGAGGAAGTCGCCGAGGAGAACCCCGACGCCATCGCTCGTGAGCACATCGACCCGGCGTTCGGCCTGCACCCGTACCAGGCGCGGAAGGCCGTCTACGACGCCGGCGTCGACCAGTCGGTCGCACGCGGTGTCTCCTCGATTCTCACGACGCTGTACGACCTCTACGAGGAGCGCGACGCCTCCGACATCGAGATCAACCCCGTGATGATCACGTCGGACGGCGACGTCGTCGCGGCCGACGCCGTGATGAACATCGACGACGACGCGCTGTTCCGCCAGCCGGAACTCGCCGAGATGGAAGAGGAGACGTACGAGGACGACCTCGAACGGAAAGCCGGCGAGTACGGCTTCGACTACGTCCGCCTCGACGGCAACGTCGGCATCATCGGCAACGGCGCGGGGCTCGTCATGACGACGCTCGACCTCGTCGACTACTACGGCGGCGAGCCCGCGAACTTCCTCGACATCGGCGGCGGCGCGAAAGCCGAGCGCGTGACGAACGCGCTCGACATGGTGTTCTCCGACGAGAACGTCGACGCGGTCGTCTTCAACATCTTCGGCGGCATCACCCGCGGCGACGAGGTGGCCAAAGGCATCAACGAGGCGCTCGAATCGTTCGACGAGATTCCGAAGAAGGTCGTCGTCCGCCTCGCCGGCACCAACGCCGAGGAGGGCATGGAGATTCTGAACACCGACCTCGTGGAGGTCGAAGAGACGCTGGAGGAGGCGGTCCAGCGGGCGGTCGAAAACGCACAGGAGGCGAGCCAATGAGCATTCTCGTAGACGACGACACGCGCGTAGTGGTACAGGGCATCACCGGCGGCGAGGGCAAGTTCCACACCGGCCAGATGGAGGCGTACGGGACGAACGTCGTCGCGGGCGCGGTCCCCGGCAAAGGCGGCCAGGAGGTCGACGGCATCCCGGTGTACGACACCGTCGACGAGGCCGTCCGCGAGGAAGACGCCGACGCCTCGGTCATCTTCGTCCCGCCGGCGTTCGCCGCCGACGCCATCTTCGAGGCGCTCGACACCGACCTCGACCTCGCCGTCGCCATCACCGAGGGCATCCCGACCCAGGACATGGCGAAGGTGAACAAGCGGCTCTCGGAGGTCGACACCCGTCTGCTCGGCCCGAACTGCCCCGGCATCATCACGCCCGGCGAGGCGAAACTCGGCATCCTCCCCGGCAACATCTTCGCCGACGGCAACGTGGGTCTCGTCTCCCGCTCGGGGACGCTGACGTACCAGGTCGTCGACAACCTCACCGCCCGCGGCATCGGTCAGACGACCGCCATCGGCATCGGCGGCGACCCCATCATCGGCACCGACTTCGTCGACGCCCTCTCGCTGTTCGAGGAGGACGACGAGACCGAGGCCGTCGTCATGTGCGGCGAGATCGGCGGCGAAGACGAGGAGGAAGCCGCCGCGTTCATCGACGAACACATGGACACGCCCGTCGCCGGCTTCATCGCCGGCCGGACCGCGCCGCCGGGCAAGCGCATGGGTCACGCCGGCGCTATCGTCTCCGGTAGCGGTACCGGCACCGCCGAGAGCAAGATCGACGCGCTCAACGACGTGGGCGTTCCCGTCGGCGACACGCCCGAGGAAGTCGCCGACAACATCGAGTCGTTCCTCTAATCGGGTTGGACCCGCCGGCGACCGTTCGCACTCTCTTTTCTCGCTACGACTCCGCCTCGATAGTGTTGCGGACGAGCCTGACCGTCCCGCGGCGGAGCCGCTCGGACGCCGCTTGTCCCGAGATACCGAGCTCGTCGGCGAGTTCGTCGAGACTCGCGCGCCGGGGGACGTCGAAGTAGCCGATCCGCACCGCCGACCGGAGCGCCGTTCGCTGCTTCTCGGAGAGCCCGTACCGTTCGGTCGTCTCCGGGCTCTCGGGCGTGTACAGCCGTTTGAGCGTGAACGACACCCCGCGTTCGCGGACGCGGCGGCGGAACTCGGCGAGCGCCTCCCGGTCGGGAAAACGCATCCGCATGTCGAAGCTGTCGTGCGTGGCGGTTATCTCCAACCGGGAGGCGCCGACGGCCGCCGCCATAGGGTAGAGCACCACGTCCGGGTCGATGCGTACTCGGTACAGTTTCTGGGTCTCGAACGTGTCGAGTACGTCGACCGAGAGCACGGTCTCGTCGTCTTCGAGCGCAGCCTCGAACGCCTCGAAGTCGCCGCCGGTCGCCCAGAACAGAAGGTACAACGGCGCCGAGTCGTCCGCCGAGAGTACCTCCTCGACGCGGATGCGCATCGACGGCGCCGCGTCCAGCGTCGACAGTAACGCGAGGTCCGGACTCGATAGCTCGAATTCGGCGATGTGACTCATACGTCGTCTACGCGAGTATCGGATAAATGTCAACCGCCGAAGAATCGGGTCGGTCAGACGTGGTCGTCCGAGACGTCGTCGACGATGCCGGGGAGTGCACCGTCGAGGTGGAGGAGAGGCGTCCGCCGGCCGTCGGCGGTGTGGTATCGTTGGATGGCGTCGTTACGCGGCAATCGTCGCCGCCGCGATGAACGACCAGCGGGTGCCGGCGTCCGTCTCTTTCTTCTTTCGCTCTGCGGTCGGTGCGTCGCGTCGGTGTTTCCAGTGCATATTCGATACGAGGATTTACTCACTTATGAGTTTTTCGAGAATCTGATACGTTCGTCACCAACGACCACGACAGATGGACGGGGTGGTTTACCACGCCGTGGAACGCAGTACCGTGGGTCGTGACAGTCCGGGGCGTTCGGTTTCCAAAACAATTTACCACTGGTTGAGAACGTGTAGGCCGAGTTCCAGGTGCGTGCCGGACACCGACCGTGACGACCGGACGGCACCGGAACCAGAGACAACGATGAAGCAATCTACAATCCGACGCACCGCGTTGACCGCCGTCGTGGCGTTCACCGTGCTCGCCGCGACGATGGCCCTCCTCGCACCCGCGACGACGGGGACGGTCGCTGCACAGTCTGACGGAACCGCGAACGACTCCGCGAACGGAACCGCGACGCTCGAATACAACGACCAGACCGTCGAGAACCAGAGCGTCGTCGTCGAGGAGGCGAACCTCTCGAACGGCGGTTACGTCGCCATCTTCGACGAGGGCGGCAACCTCGTCGGCCACTCCGACTACCTCGAATCGGGCGAGCAGACGAACGTCACGGTGTCGCTCAACGACTCGTTCACCGGCGACCAGGTGACCATCGCGACCGCGTACACCGACGACGGTGACGAGGCGTTCAACGAGTCCGCAGACGCCCCGTACCGAGAGAACGGCGCGCCCATCAGCAGCACGGCGTACGTGACCAGCGACGGTACGAGCGGTGAAACCACCACGTCGGCGGGCGACGAGACGACTACCGAAGACGGTGAGAGCTCCGAGGAGACGACGACCGAATCCTCCGAAACCGCCGAAGACGACGGTGCCGACGAGGCGACCGAAGACGGCGAAACCAGCACCGATGGACCCGGCTTCGGCGTCGTCGTGGCGCTCGTCGGTCTCCTGGGTGCGGTTGCGGTCGCACTCCGTCGCGTCTAAAGACGACTCGAACGGCGACCACCTATCTCTCTTCCGTTCTACGCGGTGTCGAGTTTCGACAGACAGCCGTGACAGAAGCGAACGCCGCGCGGATTCGGTGTCCCGCACGCTCTGCAGGCGACCGCGCCGGAGCGTCGACTGCGGCGCGCCGTCGGCGTCAGAGCGAACAGGCCGCTGCGCCCGAACTCCTCGTCGGTCTCGTCGAGCAGTCGCTCGACGAGGCGGTCGTCTCGGAGCGTGTGGAGGCCGTGCCAGAGACCGAGAAACAGCGCCGACGGCGCGACGATGACGAACCCGGCGACCAGTACCCGAAACAGCAGTTCCATCCGCCCCGAGGATAGTGAACGCCGGATATTGATGGTTTCGCAGGCTGAGACGACCGTCTCGGCAGTACGACGGTTCGACGACGGAGAACGCGAGACGCGGACGCGTCGGTGACGACAGTTGGTCGTCTGTCGGCCGAGGGTCAGTCGTCTGTCGGTTCGGCTTCGACGCTCGGCACGCTCCGGTCCGACGAGATGTCGACATCGCGCCACGTCCCCCGGCGGTACCAGAGGATGGCGATGACGCCCCCGACGACGTTCGAGACGGCGAATCCGAGCCAGATACCCGACGACCCGAGGCCGAGTCCGAAGTCGGCCGCTCCGAAGAAGGCCACCGGGAGGCGGACGAGGCCGAGCATCGACACCGAGATGACGGCGGCGACGACGGTCTTGCCCGCGCCGCGGAAGCTACCGACGAACGACTGGACGATGCCGATGAATCCGAACGTCGGCGCGACGTAGCGGAGGAACTCCGCGCCGATGCTGATGACCTCCTGGTTGTCGGTGAACACGCCGACGATGGGTCGGGCACCGAACCAGGTGAGCACGCCCAACGCCGAGAGGACGACGAACATCGTCAGCGCGGCGCTGTTGGCGGCCTTCTCGGCGCGGTCGGGCTTGTTCGCCCCGATGTTCTGACCGGTCATCGTCTCGACGCCGCGGGCGACGGCGAGCGCCGGCAGGAAGATGACCGACAGCACCCGCGTCCCGACGCCGTAGGCGGCGACGACGTTCGTCGAGAACAGCCCGACGACGATGAGCAGCAGGTTGATGGAGATGGCTCGGCCGGAACCCTCGACGGACGCTGGGAGGCCGATGGCGAGCAGCTTCCGCGCGTAGCCGAAGTTCGGAGCCATGTCGCGGAGGTGGATCTCCACGCCGCGGGTGCCGTTGAACATGATAGCCAACCCGACGGCCAGCGCGAGCGCCCGCGAGAAGATGGTGGCGACGGCGGCGCCGGTGATGCCCGACCCGGTGTACCCCGTCGCGGCGAACAGCGTCGTCTGGAGGCTCTCCGCGCCGAGCATCGCGAACAGCGGGTTGTCGTCGAACCCGAAGATGAGAAACGGGTCGAGGAAGATGTTGAGGACGACGGAGCCGAACATGACGAGCATCGGCGTGACGGTGTCGCCGTAGCCGCGCATCAGCGCGACGAAGACGAAGAAGCCGAACATGAACATGAGGCCGAGCGAGATGACCTGCATGTAGCTCGTCGCCATCGGGAGCACCTCGGGGGAGGCCCCGAAGACGCTCAGCAGTTGCTCGACGAAGACGAAGCCGACCAGTCCGAGGACGAGCGCGGCGAGAAGCGAGAACGTCACCGTCTGCGACGCCGCGTACTCCGCTTTCTCCTCGTCGTTCGCGCCGGTGTGCTGGGCGACGAGGACGCTCCCGGCGACGGAGAAGCCCGTCCCGATGGAGATGAGCAGAAACACCATCGGGAACGCGAAACTGATGGCCGCGAGCGCGGCGGTGTCGTACTGGCCGAGCCAGAACGTGTCCGCGAGGTTGTACGCCGTCTGCATCAGGTTCGTGAGGACGATGGGCAAAGAGAGGTAGAACAGCGGTTTCACGATGCCGCCGGAGGTGAGGTCGACGTCCTCGGGGCCTTTGAACACGCTGTCGATGCGGTCGAGCAAGCTCACTCGGCGCGCACCTCGGTTCGTCTCGGCGATTCGTCCGCTAACACGGTCGTCTGTACGTAGTCGTATATCATCTGTCTCATCTTGTCTGCGTCGTGACCGACCGCGACCCGCCTGGTCTGCGCGCCGTCGATGGCGGTGAGGAGGAACTCGGCGGTCCGTTCGGGGTCGACGTCGCCGTCGAACGCGCCCGACTCGACGCCGGAGTCGATGACTCCCTCGAACTCCGCGCGAAGGCGGCTCTCGAAGGCGAGCAGTCGCTCTCGGTACTCCTCTTCGTACGGGGCCTGTGCGGTCAGTTCGAGCATCGCCGTCTGAAACTCGCCGGCGTCGTCGCTTTCGGCGGACGGACAGGCGACGTCGAGGAGTGCGAACAGTTCCGTCGTCGGGTCGTCGGCGTCGATGGCCGCGATTTTCCGGGCGAACCGCTCGTCGAGGAACTCCAGAAACGAGACCAGGAGGTCGTGTTTGCCGTCGAAGTGGTAGTGGAGAGTCGCTTTGCTCTTCGAGCACTCGTCGGCGATGTCGCGCATCGTCAACGCGGCGTACCCCCGCTCGCAGAGCGCGCGGTACGTCGCGCGCATCAGTTCGTCCGTAGTGTCCTCGCTCATCTCGGGTCGACTTCCGACTGACTGGTCGGTCAGGTCTTGGTCGTACTAACCGACCGGTCAGTTAAACTGTTTCGCAACAGGTCAGGAGTGCTGGTGTGGTGTCGAGAGACGTGCGCGCGGCGGCAAATCGGACTCAGAGGCGCGTCCGCGCCCGTTCCATCGAAGGAATGGAGCAGTTCGAGCTTCGGTCGTTCCGCTCGCTCCGTTCGCTTCACTCCCGAGTTCGAATGCCGTCGTCACGTTCGATTCCGCGAACGCTTTGTCCTGCCCGCGCTACGCCGTTGCTATCGCTCGTCGTCGCGAGGAATCAGAAGATGGGTTGGGGCAGATTTGAACTGCCGACTTCCTCCGTGTGAAGGAGGTATCATAACCAGACTAGATCACCAACCCGGCACTCGGTCGTACCCGCGGATAGGACTTAAGGATTTTCTTGTCCGACCGCGGCGTCTTCCGACCGACATCGCCGCCGCCGACTCGATTCTCCGCATATTCGCGCGTTCCGAGGCGTTTTAGGTAAACCTAAATCGTAACGCTTTTTGCCAATCTTAGGCTAACCTAAAACACGGTGTTGTGACCGTGCCTGTCCGGTCTCGTCAGACACCGCATCTGTCCCGACCCCGGCGTCCGTGGGCATCATCTCGGACTCACCGGGTTCTCTCAGTCTCGCTCCGACGAGCGGTCAGTACGTCGGCGACTCCTCCTTCTCGCCGTCGTGGGCGTTGACCGCCCGTCCGAAGACGAACAGCGCGTCCGACAGCCGGTTGAGATACGTCACCGCGTGGTCGTTCACCGGTTCGTCGCTGGCGAGCGCGACGGCGCGGCGTTCGGCCCGGCGGACCACCGCCCGAGCGTGGTGCAGCGCCGCCCCCGACTCGCTCCCGCCCGGCAGGATGAACGACTGCAGCGGTTCGAGCTCCTCGTCTATCTCGTCGATCCACTGTTCTAGCCGTTCGACGTGTTTCTCGCGCACCTGCGGGTCGCCCTCGTCGGGGTCGGGGTTCGCAAAGTCCGCCTGGATGATGTGCAGATGGTTCTGGACGCGTTCGAGTATCTCGTCGATGTCTTCGTAGCCGGTCGGTCGAAGCGTGCCGACGAGCGCGTTCGCCTCGTCGACGGTGCCGTAGGCCTCGATGCGCGGACTCGTCTTCGAGACGCGCGACATGTCCTTGAGGTCGGTCAGTCCCTCGTCACCGCGGCCGGTGTAGATCTTCATCGCGCCAGCGTCTTCTCGATGTACCGGAGGATGTTCTCGCTCTCGCCCATCGTCACTCCGCGGTCGGTGTCGACGAGAAATGGAACGGCACGCTGGCCGCTCACGCGCTTGACTTCGTCCCGGTCGGAGTGCATCGCCTCCGTCCAGTGCGTCTCGTAATCGACGTCGTTCTCCTGCAGCGCGTCGTGGACCTTCTCGCAGTACGGACAGCCGTCCAGCGCGTAGAGTTCGGTGACCATGCCCGGTCGTAGGTGCGCGCCCGTCAAAGAGGTTCGCCCGCGGGGACAGTCGGTCGAAAATCGGTGCGGCGAACCGGGTCGCGGACGGCAGTCGATCGAAACTCGGTATCGTAGTATACAGTGTATGGGTGGTCCAGCGACTCGGTACACGCCGCTCGACGCCGCCGCGTAATCGACAGTATCCGGGGTTCTCTCCGCGCCCCCGCCGATGGCGACCGACGCCGAACCAACATCTTCAACACACCACACGCGCGAGATACCGACATGAGCCTCGAAATGGAACACGACTGCCCGAGTTGCGGCGGGAGCCAGGAGTTCTACCGCTCGGCCAGTACGAACGTCCACCTCGGCGAGAAGACGAAGTGGCGCTGCACCGAGTGCAACTACGGATTCGTCCTCATCGACGGCATCGACAGCACGCAGTAACGACCGCCGAGTAGTTCTCTCGCTCAGTCTGACCGCCGACAGCTCGGACTGTACTTCCGGAGTTCGCCGATTTATCTGCCTGCTCTAGAGGCGTCGTCGGAGACTGACCGGCGACGCATACACTAATTATTGCGATATCGAAAAATCGTCTACGGGGAAGTGTGAAGTCCGCCGAACAGTTTCCCGCGTCGTCGGACACGCGTCGACCGAGAAATGCCTTTGATACTCTGTGACGAACTGCCCGCCGTGTACTCACGAATCAATCTCGCGGACGTCGACGCCCACGAGGCGGATGTAGCCGACGCACGCGTGAAACCGGTCGGCTACCACCTCCGTCCCGCGCAGATGCGGCCGAACGTCTGGACGTTCGAGAGAGGCGAATCGACGCCGTACCACTACCAGGAGGAACAAGAGGAGCTGTACGCGGTTCTCGACGGTCGATTCGAGTTCCGAATCGAAGACGAGACGCTCGAACTCGTTCCCGACGACTACGTCGTCGTCGAACCGCAGGCGAGGCGGCGGTTGACCGCCGTCGAGAGCGGGACGGTGCTCGTCGTCGGCGCGCCGAACGTCAAAGACGACGGCGTCGTGCTCGACGAGGAGTAACTGCGTTACTCGTCGCCGTCGAGCGCCTGCCACGACAGTCGCGGATTGCGCGCGGCGCTCACCTGGTCGATGCGTCGGGCGGTCGTCCGCGACGGCGCGTCGGCGAGCGTCTCCTCGTCGTCGCCGGCGGCGGCGTTGAACGCCGCGGCGAGGTCGTCGAGCGACTTCTTCGTCTCTATCTCGGTCGGTTCCGTCAGCATCGCCTCCGGCACCATCTCGGGCCACTTCGTCGTCGGCGGGTGGACGCCGTAGTCGAGCATCCGCTTCGCCACGTCGGCGGCGTCCTTCTCGCCGGCGGTGGCCGCGAACTCGTGGTGGAACGGGCCGTACGGGATGTCGAACTCCACCTGCGAACCGAGGTAGTTCGCGTTCAGCACGGCCTTGGCGCTCGCGTCGAGCAGTCCCTCATCGCCGAGACGCGCGATGTAGGCGTACGCCTTGACGAGCACGAGCCAGTTACCTTGGAAGCCGTGGACTTTCCCGACCGACCGCTCGGGGTCGAACAGCTCGTAGCCGGAGCCGGACGACCGCTCGCGCACCCGCGGCGCGGGGAGGAACTCGGCGAGTTCGTCGACGACGCCGACCGGACCGGCGCCGGGACCGCCGCCGCCGTGCGGCGTCGCGAACGTCTTGTGGACGTTGTAGTGCATGATGTCGAACCCCATGTCGCCCGGCCGAGCGCGGCCGAGCAACGCGTTGAGGTTCGCACCGTCGTAGTAGAGCAACCCGCCCGCGTCGTGGACCGTCTCCGCGATCCGCTCGATGTCGCGCTCGAACAGTCCGACGGTGTTCGGGTTCGTCAGCATCAGCGCCGCGGTGTCGTCGCCGACGGCGGCTTCGAGCGCCTCGACGTCGACGCGGCCGTCCTCGGCGGAGGGGAGTTCGACCACGTCGTAGCCGGCCATCGCCGCGCTGGCGAAGTTCGTGCCGTGGGCGCTGGCGGGGATGATAACCTCGTCTCTGTCCTCGCCGTTGGCCTCGTGGTACGCCTTCGCGACGAGGATGCCCGCGAACTCGCCGGCGGCCCCGGCGGGCGGTTGGAGCGTGACGGCGTCCATGCCGCCGATTCTGGCGAGGTACTCCTGCAAGCCGTGGAGCAGTCCGAGGCTCCCCTGCACGCTCCGCGCCGAGCGGTCGGGATGCACCGCGCCCTTGGGGTCGGCGGCGACCTCCTCGGTGAACTTGGGGTTGTACTTCATCGTACAGGAGCCGAGCGGGTACGGTCCGCTGTCGATGCTCCAGTTCATCTGCGAGAGCCGCGTGTAGTGACGGGCCAACTCGGGTTCCGAGAGCGCCGGGAGCTCGACGGAGTCGCGCGTCAGGTCGTCGGGAAGCGGCGAGTCGTCGCCGCCGACGTCGACCTCGCTCGTCCCTTTCTCCGACAGCAGCGGTTCGTACTGACCGTTCTCGACGTATCTCGCCTGGTCGTGAATCATCAGAGCACCCCCTCGAAGGCCGCGACGAGTTCGTCCGCCTTGTGCGCGTTCGCGTCGGTGATACACACCTGTAGGAGGTGTTCGCCGACGACGTGGACCGCGTATCCCTCGGTTTCGAGGTCCCCGGCGATGGCCGCCGCCGGCTGGTCGCAGCGGACGACGAACTCGCGGAAGTGGTGGCGGTCGTGCACCGGCGCTTTGAGCCCCACGAGCGCGTCGAGGCGCTCTGCGAGGGCGGCCGCGTCGCGGACGCAGTCCTCCGCGAGGTCGACGAGTTCCGAGGGGCCGAGCCACGCGAGGTGGATGGCCGCGCGGAGCGCCACCCACGCCTGATTCGTGCAGATGTTACTCGTGGCACGCTCGCGGCGGATGTGCTGCTCGCGCGTCTGCAGCGTCAGCGTGTACGCGCGCCTGTCGGCAGCGTCTTCGCTCACGCCGACGAGGCGGCCGGGAACCTGTCGGAGATACTCCTCGCGCGTGGCGAACAGGCCGAGACCCATGCCGTACGCGTTCGGAAGGCCGAGCACGCCGGCCTCGCCGACGACGACGTCAGCGCCGACGCTCGCGGGTTCTTCGAGGAGCGCGAGCGCGACGAGGTCCGTGCCGAGACAGAACAGCGCGTCGTTCTCCGAGGCGAGTTCGCCGATCTCGGCGAGTCGCTCCTCGATACTCCCGCGAACCGTCGGGTTCTCCGCGTAGACCATCGCCGTCTCGTCGTCGACGAGTTCGGCGAGCGCCTCGACGTCGACGTTGCCGTCGTCCATCGGGTACGTCTCGACGGTCATCTCCGTCCCGGCGAGGTAGTTGTCGAGGACGCCGCGCTTGCCCGAGCGCAGGAACTCGGGGACGAATACCCGCGTGCCGCTGGCCTGTCGAACTCGGTCCGCGAGACGAGCGGCCTCGGCGAGCGCCGTCGCCGAGTCGTACATCGAGCAGTTCGCCACCGGAAGCCCGGTGAGTTCGACCAGCATCGACTGGTACTCGAACAGCGCCTGCAGGAACCCCTGCGTGATCTCGGGCTGGTACTGGGTGTAGCTCGTCAGGAACTCCGCGCGCTGCGAGAGGTTGTCGACGATGGAGGGGACGTAGTGGTCGTAGTGCCCGCGTCCCATGAACTCCGTGAGGTCGTCGTTTCTCCCGAGCAGCGCCGTCAGTTCGCGCCGAAGCGCCTGCTCGCTTCGCGGTTCGATGCCGAACTCGCCGTCGAAGCGAACGCCCTCGGGGATGTCGAACAGCGCCTCCTCGTCGTCGACGCCGACGGCGTCGAGCATCGCGGCGGTCTCGCCCTCCGCGTGCGGTGCGTACGGACTGCCTCGTTCTCGCGTCATTCGGTCTGCTCGCGATACTCCTCTGCCGTCAGTAGCTCGTCGAACTCTCCGTCGTCCGCCGGTTCGACTTCGAGCATCCACCCCTCCGCGTACGGGTCGTCGTTGACGAGTTCGGGCTGGTCGAACAGCGCCTCGTTGACGCCGACGACGGTGCCCGAGATGGGCGCGTAGAGGTCCGACACCGCCTTGATGCTCTCGACGACGCCGAACTCGTCGCCCTTGGTGAGTTCGCTCCCCTCGTCGGGCAGTTCCACGAACACCACGTCGCCGAGTTCGTCCTGGGCGAAGTCGGTGATACCGATTCGCGCCACGTCGTCGGTGCTGGTCCACTCGTGCGATTCCATGTACCGCAGGTCGTCAGGTACTTCGAACATCTATTTGTTCTCCAGAAACGGTGTGTTCACGATCTGTGCGCGCTTTTCGTCGCCGCGAACGACGACCCGGACGCGCGTGTCCGGTTCCGCGTGGTCGGTTCGAACGTAGCCCAGCGCGATAGCTTCTCCGAGCGTCGGACTCATCGTCCCGCTGGTCACGTGACCGATTTTCTCCCTGCTTTCGTCGCGGAGTTCGTAGCCGTGGCGGGCGATGCCGCGTTCGGCGAGTTTCAGGCCGACGAACCGCTCGTCGACGCCGTCTTCTTTCGCCCGTTCGAGCGCGTCGCGCCCGACGAACTCGGTGTCGAGGTCGACGGTGAACGCGATGCCCGCCTCGTAGGGGTTCCGCGGCTCCTCCTCGGGGTCGAAATCCTCTCCGGACAGCAGGAACCCCATCTCGATTCGGAGCGTGTCGCGCGCGCCGAGGCCGCAGGGCTGGCAGTCGAACTCGCTCCAGACGGACTCGGCGGCGTCCCACGGACAGAGCACCTCGAAACCGTCTTCGCCGGTGTAGCCCGTGCGTGCGACGAGACAGTCCGCGCCCGCAATCTCGGCGTACGTCGCCTCGAACCGCGAGCAGTCGAGAACGTCGGAGCCCGCCGCGTCGGCGACGAGGCCGGGCGCGTCCGGCCCCTGGACGGCGAACATCGCCCACTCCTCGGTCTGGTCGTCGACGGCGGCGTCGAGACCCCACTCGTCGCGGTGGCTGGTCCACCGCTCGTACATCTGCTCGTCGTGGCCCGCGTTCGGGATGAACAGATACGTCGGGTCCGCCGAGTCGGAGTTGTCCAACTCGTCGGGCAGCGCGTAGACGACGGTGTCGTCGAGGATGACGCCCGACTCGTCGGTGATGCAGGAGTACTGCGAGTCGCCCGGGTCGAGCGCCGTCACGTCGTTGGTCGTGAGTCGCTGCATCAACTCGGTCGCGTCCGGCCCGGACACCTCGATCTCGCTCATGTGCGAGACGTCGAAGATGCCCGCCGAATCGCGGACCGCGGCGTGTTCGGTGCGGATGGAGTCGAACTCCACCGGCATCTCCCACCCGCCGAACCCGGTGAACTTCGCCCCGCGGTCGGCGTGGACCTCCCGCAGTGGCGGCTTCCGATGGGCCATATCAGTGGCTTGGTTCGGGGTAAGTAATGCTTTGGTATCTCCTCCCGCGTGACTACCGACGATATGCGCGTCTGTGCATCGGGAGTACGAGAGAGACGAGTTCGTCGGCCTCGAACCCGGAATTCACCGGTTCTCTATGCACGAACGTGTGAAACGACGCGAGTTGGACGCGCTCCGAACCGACGTGTCGGACGAAGGTTTATATACCTGCTCGTGGTGGTATTTACTATGATTGTAGCAAAGATTTCTGAGCAGACTCAGACCGAGGTCGCCACTACTACCGAACGCCGCACTGCAACTTTTGCCGAGATGAGTCGCGCGATGAGAATCTTCTGAGTTCCCCCATCCCTGCTGTTTCTCCGTCTCTATTGTTTCTCCGTCTCTTCCGCTTTCACGCCCACTGGCGGGTCGTCGAGGCTGTTCGCGCCGCTCGACGACGTTCGGAGTCCCCGTCGTAACAGTCCACGTAAACCAAATGTGGAGATACGAAAACGGCGTGGTCGCGATGTTGCGGACCGCCGGCTCGAACCTTCTGCAGTTTCCGGGTGCGTAATCAGTCGACGGTGCCGACTTCCGGACGTTCGTCCAGCGCGGCGACGACCCGGTCGAGGTGGTCGGGACCGCTGCCCTCGACGGCCACGGAGAGTTCCGTCTGCGCCGGGTCGACGCCCGAGCGCGGCGGCAGACGCGATATCTCGTCGACGGTCGCACCCGCCCCTTCGACGGCTTCGGCCACGGCACCCAGCGACCCCGGCCAGTCGTCGACGGTCAGCCGAAGCGTCCGGTATCGCCCCAGTTCGGCGAGGCCGGCTTTGGCGTAGTCGGCGAACTGCGTGAGGTCGATGTTCGCGCCGCAGACCGGCACCGCCACCGTCTCGCCGGTCACGTCGAGGTAGTCGCCGACCAGCGCCGCGAGGGCGACGGCTCCGGCCGATTCGGTGACGAGTTTCGAACGCTCGGCGAGGAGCGCCATCGCCGCGGTTACGTCGGCGTCGGTGACGTTCACCACTTCGTCGACGCGTTCGCTGACGTGCCGGAACGTGTACGCTTCCGTCTTGCTGGCCGCGATGCCCTCGGTGATGGTGTCGATGGAGTCGCGCTCGTACACCTCGCCCCGTTCGAGCGACTCGCTCATGTGCGCGCAGCCCTCGGTCTGGACACCGACGACCCGCGCGTCGGTGTGCGCTTTTACCGCCGTTGCGATGCCCGAGATGAGCCCCCCGCCACCGATGGCGACGACGACGGTGTCGACGTCGGGCACGTCCTCGACGATTTCGAGCCCGACGGTTCCCTGCCCGGCGATGACCGCGCGGTCGTCGAACGGGTGGACGAACGTCGCGCCCCGCTCCTCGGCGATAGCCATCGCTCGCTCGTACGACTCCTGGTACACGTCGCCGTGGACAACGACCTCCGCGCCGTAGCCCCGCGTCGCCTCGATCTTCGCCATCGGCGTCACCTCGGGCATCACGATAGTCGCGTCCGCGCCGTGGGCCGCCGCCGCCGACGCGACGCCCTGCGCGTGGTTGCCGCCGCTGGCCGCGACGATGCCGCCGTCGAGTTCGGATTCGCTCAACTGAGCGATGCGGTTCGACGCGCCGCGGATCTTGAACGATCCCGTTCGCTGGAGCGATTCGAGTTTGAGGTGGACGCTGTCGGCTCCGCAGCGCTCGGCGAACGTACGGGAGCTATCGACGGGCGTGCGCTTGACGACGCCGTCGAGGCGTTCCGCGGCCGCTTCGACGTCGCCTCGCGTCACGAGTTCTTCGGTCATACGGGAGCGTGACGGTCGGGTCGCTTAACGCCGTCGTCGTCGGAAATCGACGCGGAGAACAGCTTGTCAGCGGGTTTTTCCGGCGTCGACGGGGCTATACGCGCTCCGCGAGAGCGGGAGCCGTGAAGATCACCGAGTCGGCAGTCGTCGAGTTGACCTGGACGCTCGTCGAACGCCCCAGTCCGAACCCGCCGGGCGGCGAGGGCCCCGTCGTCGACGCGCTGGTCGAGTATCTCGAAGCCAGTCCCGTCGAATGGACGCTCGAGCGCGAGGAACTCGAACCGGGGCGACCGAATCTCGTCGCACGCGCAGGAAACCCCGAACACGGCCGATTGCTCCTGACCGGCCACACCGACGTCGTTCCCGCCAACGCCGACGACTGGACGGGCGACCCGTACGAACTCCGGCGCGAGAGCGACGGCCCCGATGGCGACCGTCTCGTCGGTCGCGGCGTCGCGGACATGAAGGGTGCTCTCGCCGCCAAAGTCGTCGCTGCCGAGGCGTTTCTGACCGGCGACGACGACTCCGACAGCTCCGCCGACCCCGGCGAGGTCGTCCTGGGCTTCGCCATCGACGAGGAACGCGGCGGTCCGGGCACCGAGCGAATCGCGGAGGCAGTCGGCGACGTCGACGCCGCGGTCGTCGGCGAACCGACGGACCTCCATGTCGCCATCGCGCAGTACGGCGCGCTCGATTGGGAACTGGTCGTGTACGGCCGCGAGAGCCACTCCGGCCGCCCGGACCGTGGCATCAACGCCATCGACGGCCTCCGTTGCGCGCTGAACGGCGTCGCCGACCTCGCCGAGGAAGTCGCCGCCGAGGACCACCCGATTCTCGAACCCGGCCCGACCATCACCGTCACGGAAATCGAAGGCGGGTCCGCCCCGCACGTCGTCCCCGGCGAGGCCCGAGCGACCGTCTCGTGGCGGACGCTCCCCGAGGGACCGGAACCCGAGAACTACGACGAACGGATGCGAGCGGCCGTCGAGTCGGGTCTCGTCGACGCGCCGCCCGTCGAGTTCGAGCTCCGCCGGACGCTCACCGTCGACGCCGCGGGTATCGACGCCGACCACCCGCTGGTTCGGCAAACGGTCGCCGCCGCCGGCGAAGTCGGCGTCGAGAGCGACGTCGTCGGGTTCAACGCCGGCAGCGACACCCGCCATCTCATCCCCCGCGGCATCCCCGCCGTGCTGTTCGGTCCGGGGACCATCGAAGACGACGCCCACACCGTCGACGAGTCCGTCGCCGTCTCCGACCTGGTCGCGACCGCCCGCGTCTACGAGCGGTTGCTGGAGCGGTATCTGCTAGCGACCGACGACTGAGACGAGTCGTCCGGTCGTCGGCCGTCGCCCCCTTCCAATCGGTACGAAGCGAACGTCGTCTGAACACCCTACACACTATGGAACTCTCAAAAATTGTGGAATTTGTCCGCGGCGACCCGCCTGCAGGCCGTCTCGGCCGCCCCCGACCCGCCGCGCAAATACAGGCCCTACGGTTACCACGGTCAGTGTGGGGCTAGTAGATGCTATGCCAGTTGGTGACCTCGCAACCGAAGACGTCGTCACGGTCGACCCGAGCACGACAATCGAGGAGATCGCGCAGCAGTTCTCGTCGGAGGGCGTCGGTTCCGTCGTCGTCGTCGAAGACGACGAACCGCGCGGTATCGTCACCGACAGGGAGATCGCGCTCGCTGTCGGCGAACACGACGACATCTCGGAGATGACCGCCGAAGACGTCATGGCGGAGAACCCCGAGACCATCAACCAGAACGAGGAAGGGTTCGCCGTGGCGAAGAAACTCGGCGAGGCGAAGGTACGCCGACTCCCCGTCGTCGACGACGACGGCAAACTCGTCGGCATCGTCACGCTCGACGACGTGGTGGCCACCGTCGGCGAGGAGATGACGAGCATCGCCGACGTCATCGAGTCGCAGTCGCCGGGCTACTCGGCGTAGACCACGCCTCCCGACGCCCTCGGCGCTCACGGACTCCTTATATTTCGACGACACTCTGTCGACGCCGAGTATCGTTCGTTCCGTATAGTGTCAACGGTAAGTGTGTTCAACCGACGTACTGGAGGCAACCGTTTTGCTCTCGTACAACATAAACCACCTGACAGGCGCGCGGCGCCTGCGTTACCATGTCACAGGACAAACCACACCAGAACTTAGCTATCATCGGTCACGTCGACCACGGCAAGAGCACGCTCGTCGGGCGTCTGCTGTTCGAGACGGGGTCGGTACCGGAGCACGTCATCGAGCAGCACCGAGAGGAGGCCGCCGAGAAAGGGAAAGGCGGCTTCGAGTTCGCCTACGTGATGGACAACTTGGCCGAAGAGCGAGAGCGCGGCGTCACCATCGACATCGCCCACCAGCGCTTCGACACGGACAAGTACTACTTCACCATCGTCGACACGCCCGGTCACCGCGACTTCGTCAAGAACATGATTACGGGCGCGTCGCAGGCCGACCACGCCGTGTTGGTCGTCGCCGCCGACGACGGCGTCGCGCCGCAGACGCGCGAACACGTGTTCCTCTCGCGGACGCTCGGTATCGAGACGCTCATCGTCGCGGTGAACAAGATGGACACCGTCGACTACGAGGAGGACCGTTACCGCGAGGTCGTCGACGACGTGAAGCAGCTGCTCACCCAGGTCCGCTTCGACACCGACGACGCGCGCTTCATCCCCATCTCGGCGTTCGAGGGCGACAACATCGCCGAGCACTCCGAGAACATGACGTGGTTCGACGGGCCCACGGTACTGGAGGCGCTGAACAACCTCCCCGAGATGTCGCCGCCGACGGACGCGCCGCTGCGCCTCCCCATCCAGGACGTCTACACGATTTCGGGTATCGGGACCGTCCCGGTCGGCCGCGTCGAGACCGGTATCCTCGAGACGGGCGCACAGGTCTCGTTCCAGCCGTCGGACGTCTCGGGTGAAGTGAAGACCATCGAGATGCACCACGAGGAGGTCGACCGCGCCGAACCCGGCGACAACGTCGGCTTCAACGTGCGCGGCGTCGGCAAGGACGACATCCGCCGCGGCGACGTCTGCGGTCCCGCCGACGACCCGCCGAAAGTCGCCGAGACGTTCCAGGCGCAGATCGTCGTGATGCAGCACCCCTCGGTCGTCACCGCGGGCTACACGCCGGTCGTCCACGCCCACACGGCGCAGGTCGCCTGCACCATCGAGTCCATCGACCAGAAACTCGACCCCGCCTCGGGCGAGGTCGCCGAGGAGAACCCGGACTTCATCAAAGCCGGCGACGCCGCCATCGTCACCCTGCGCCCGCAGAAACCGCTCAGCATCGAGCCGTCGAGCGAGATTCCGGAACTCGGCTCGTTCGCCATCCGCGACATGGGTCAGACCATCGCCGCGGGCAAGGTGCTGAAGGTCAACGAGCGGTAACCCGGTCCGCTTTTTATGCCGAACCTCTCCGATACCGTCGCCGTCGTCACCGGTGCGAGCAGGGGCGTCGGCCGCGGTATCGCCCTCTCGCTCGGTGACGCGGGTGCGACCGTCTACGTGACCGGCCGGAGTGTCGCCGACGACACGACCGAGAATCTGCCGGGGACGGTCACCGAGACGGCCGAACTCGTCGCCGACCGGGGCGGCGAGGGTATCGCCGTCCGGTGCGACCACACCGTCGACGCCGACGTGGAGGCGCTGTTCGCGCGAGTCGACGACGAACAGGGCCGCGTCGACCTGCTCGTCAACAACGTCTGGGGCGGCTACGAGGGCTTCGACGAGACGTTCGACGACCCGTTCTGGACGCAGTCGATGGACCGCTGGTCCGGGATGTTCGACGCCGGCGTCCGCGCGCACTACGCCGCGAGTCGACTCGCCGCCCGACGGATGGTCGACCGGGGAGAGGGTCTCGTCGTCAACGTCTCCTCGGGTGACGGCGACAAGTATCGGGGCAGCGTGATGTACGACGTCGCCAAGACGGCCGTCGACCGGATGGCGAAGGCGATGGCCCACGAACTCCGCGACCGCGGCGTCGCGGCAGTCTCGCTGTATCCGGGGTTCGTCCGAACCGAGCGCGTCGTCCGCGCGTTCGAGGAGACGGGCGAGGAAGTGCCCGAAGAGACGCACTCTCCGGAGTACGTCGGCCGCGCCGTCACCGCGCTCGCCGCCGACCCCGACATGATGGGGAAGTCGGGGCAGGTACTCGTCACCGGCGACCTCGCGCGCGAGTACGGCTTCACCGACACGGACGGCACGCAACCGCCGCCGTTCGAGTTGGACACCGAACCGATCTGAGGCGAAACCGGGAGCGGCGGGGCGTCCGGCGAGCCGTCGGGGTAGGACGCGCCGCCGACATCCAGAAGTCGAACAACACGCGTACGGGACCGAGGCGGTGCGAACTAGCGCGCGTACAAATTGTACAAATTTTAGAAATTGTACAAGTTTTGGAGACTGAGCGACGTGTAGCGATGCCCGGACCGGCGGGTCGACGACGGATGCGGCGCGACGAGAACAGGGACCGGAGTCGATGGCTGACGATTCTATCGCTACCGAGTTACTGGTACTCGGTGATGGTGAGGGTGTAGTCGCCGCTCCCGCTGTAGGAGTCGACGAGCACCGTCAGGTCCGCGGAGTCGTCGGGGTCGTCGATGGTGATAGTCTCTTGACTGTCGGTCGTCCACGAGCGGTAGTCGTAGTCGCCGGTCGTCGGACAGGAGCCGGAGCCCTCGTCGACGTAGAGGTCGAAGTCGGCGTCCGACGGGCCGGAGAGTTCGACGACGACCTTCGAGGGACCGTCGTACTCGAAGCCGTAGCTCCAGCACTTCGAGTCCCAGTAGCCGCTGAGCGAGCCGTCGACCGAGGCCGACGTGGAGTCGTCGCCGCCGCCGTCGCCACCGTCGTCGCCGCCGTCGTCGCCGCCGTCGTCGCCGCCACCGCCGCTGCCGGGTTCGGTCGTGACGGCGTTGCCGGCGTCGACGCGGCCGCTGCCCTGTTCGTCGCTGGAGAGGCCGACGTCGACGGCCGTGTTCTTGAGGTGGGTGCGGAGTTCCTCGTTCGTGAGGCTGTAGGCGGCGAGCGTCAGCCCGGCGACGCCGGAGACGACGGGCGTCGCCATCGACGTGCCGGAGATGCTGTCGTACTCGGTGCTCGTCGTCCACGTCGAGAGGACGTTCGAACCGGGCGCGGCGAGTTCGATCTCGGGACCGACGTTCGAGTAACTCGCCAGCGACTCGTTCTCGTCGAGCGCGGAGACGGCGAGACACTCGCTGTACGCCGCCGGGTACGAGACCGACGACCCGTAGTCGTTGCCCGCGGCCGCGACGACGAGCGACCCGGCGTCGTAGGCGTACGAGACGGCGTTCTTCATCGTGTCCGTGTAGCCGCCGCCGCCGAGCGAGAGGTTGATGACGTCCGCGCCCTGGTCTGCGGCCCACTGGACGGCGTCGGCGATGTCGGCGGTCGAACCGCTGCCCTCCTCGGAGAGCGCGCGACCCGACAGCAGCGTGGAGTTGCTGATGCCGGAGATGCCCTCGCCGTTGTCCGTCGTCGCCGCCGCGATGCCGGCGACGTGCGTGCCGTGATACTCGTTTTCGAGGTCGTCCGGATAGGGGTCGGAGTCGTCGTCGACGAAGTCGTAGCCCTCGCTCGAGCCGAACTGGTCGGCGAGGTCCGGGTGGTCGTACATGACGCCCTGGTCGATGACGGCGATGGTGACGTCGGAACTGCCGAGCGTCGTATCCCACGCCACGTCGGCGTTGACCTGCTGGGGCGCGTACTGGTCGGAGTAGCGCTCGTCCGACGGCGTGTACAGTGCTTCGAGCGTCTCGTTCTTCTCGGCGTACTTGACTTTCTCGCGCTTCGTGACCGCCTCGACGAAGTTCTCGCGGGCGGTTTCGGACGCCTCCGACGGGAACTTCACGGCGACGTAGCCGAGTTGCTTGTTCTCGTGGACGACGCGGGCGTTGCCCGGTACGGCTTTCTCGACTTCCGCCTTCGGACTGTCCGCGGTCTTCGAGACGCCGACGAGAATCTCGTCCTCCTTCGGACCGGGGCTGCGTCCCGGCGTCGCCGCCCCGACGCCGCTCAGGCCGACGAGGCCGAGCGCACCGGTCGTCTTCAGAAATCCACGACGTTTCCACGACGGTGTGTCTTCGTTTGGCATGGCTGCGCCTGACTTTCACACACTCGGTATATAATTATTTTCATACTTTATTAGTAATATCTTATAAAAGGATGGCAAAACATTCTTAGCTCATAGCTTAGAACTAACCTCTTCGACCGAATCACCACGCACTCCGGCCGAATCAGCACGCATATAGTTTCCCGGCAAAGTTCGGGAGTATGGAGTTGCTCGGACGGCTCACGGACGAATCGGGGCGCGACAGAGGCGTCGCGCTGTTCGTCGACGGGCCGAACATTCTGCGCGACGAGTTCGACGTCGACCTCGACGACGTGCGGGAGGCCGCCGAGAAGGCGGGCCGACTCGTGACGATTCGTCTGTACCTCGACGAGCACGCGACGCCGGGACTGATTCAGGCCGCCGAAGCCCGCGGATTCGAGGTGGTCGTCACCAGCGGCGACGTGGACGTGAAGCTCGCCGTCGACGCGACGCGGTTCGCGGTCGAGGAGAGCGCGGGGACGCTGGCTATCGCCTCGCGCGACACGGATTTCAAACCGGTCTTGGAGATGGCCAACGCCAGAGGGATTCGAACGCTGGCTATCGCGCCGGGCGCGCACGGACGCTCGGACGCGCTTCGGAACTCGGCCACCGAAAGCATCACCTTAGGCGAGTAAACGCCGCCGGAAGCGTCGGAACCGACAGGCGAATCCGCCGGTCGACTCGGCCAGATTTTTCTCTCTCTCGCTCCGACGACGCCCATGGACGAACTCGACACGCCGGTGTTGGACAACCACCTCCACCTCGACCCGCGGCACGGCCGGGGCGTCGAGGCCGTCGAGGAGTTCGCGCGCCTCGGCGGTACGCACCTGCTCGTCGTCAACAAGCCGTCGTGGCATCTCGGCGTCGAAGCCGAGACGGGCGAGGAGTTTCGCGCCGTCTTCGAGGAGACGCTCGGCGCAGTCGCCGAGGCGAACGAGGTGCTCGACGGGCGCGCGTGGCCGGTGCTCGGCGTCCACCCCGGCCTCGTCACCCGTCTGACCGACGAGCGCGGTTTCGCGCCCGAAGACGCCCGCGACCTGATGTGCGCCGGGCTCGACGTCGCCGCCGAGTTCGTCGCCGAGGGACGCGCGCTGGCGTTGAAGTCGGGCCGCCCCCACTACGAGGTGTCCGACGACGTCTGGGACGCCTCCAACGACGTGCTGAAGCACGCGCTCTCGCTCGGCGCGGAGCGCGACTGCGCGGTGCAACTGCACACCGAAGCGAGCGAGGACCTCACCGACATCGCGGAGTGGGCCGAAGCGCGGGGCCTCCCGGCCGAGAACGTCGTCAAACACTACGCGGCCGGGAGACTCCGCGGCCCGACGCCGAGCGTGATGAGCGAGAAGGACCGACTCCGCGTCGCCGTCGAAGCGAACGAACCGTTCCTGATGGAGACGGACTTCGTCGACGACCCGGACCGACCGGGCGCCGTACTGGGGCCGAAGACGGTGCCGCGTCGCGTCCGCTGGCTGCTGGAGGAGGGGTACGAGGACGCGATGCGGAACGCACACGTCGAGACGCCGAAGCGCGTCTACGGTATCGACACGGAGGCGACGCTCGACGGGTGACGGACGCGCGACCGAAGCCGCGGTGAGACCTCTGTGCACCGAAAACTGTCACTTATTTTGACTTTCTTCGGCGAGGACGCTGCGTCAGACGCCGTTCGGTCGGCGAAATTCGCCCCCGAGTCGCCACCGAGTGAGGCGTTCACACGTTGTGTCCGCTGAGAAGAAAGGCATTTGAGTACTGCAGCGTTCGGGTGAGATATGGTTGACCCCGAGGAAACGTTCTACACGGAGGAACGGTGGCAAAACTGGCTGACCCGCGTCGAAGAAGAGGAGCTGGACCCCGAGAACGAGGACTCCGCCCGACTGCTGTTGAACCTGCAGGACGACGCGGCCATCGCCGTCGCCAAAATCGTCTCCGCGTACGAGGACGACTCGCTCGACGAGGGACGAGCGCTCGACGAGATCGCGAAGATTCGCGACATCGTCCTCTCGGAACCCTCGCTCGAAGACGAGGAGAAACTGATGCTCATCGACGGCGTCCAGACGAGTCTCGTCTGCGTCTTCTACGCCGCCGAGGAGTACGTCAACAGCGGCACCGTCGGCGACGCGCCCGTCGAGGAGTACGTCTACGCCGCCGCCGACGCCGAGGCGGAGGACGACCTCGACGCCGCGCTGGGCTATCTCGTCCAGGCCGGCACGCACATCATCGACGGGTCGGAACTGGACATGTCGGTCGCCGAGGAACTGGAGTACGGTCTCGTTTCCGAGTGGGTCAACGGTCTCGACAGCCTCCAGAGCGCGATGAGCGACCCCGAAGTCGTCGAAGACGACGAGTGACGTGTTCGACGGCCGGACAGTCGCCGGAGCAGTAACTTTTACTGCCCCGACGACTTGTCCCGTCCATGAACTTTCGGGACGACCGACGTGCTGTCACCGTCCAGGTGGGTTTCGTCCTCCTGTTCGGTGTGCTGATACTCTCGCTGTCGATGTATCAGGTCCAGGTCGTCCCGGCGGACAACGAGCGGGTCGAGTTCGACCACAACCAGCGCGTCCAATCGGACCTGCTGGACGCCAGAAACGCGATTCTGCGGAGCGCGGGCACCGGAACGACGCACCCGATCTCGGTCTCTCTCGGGGCGCAGTATCCGAACCGGGTGCTCTTCGTCAACCCGCCGCCGGCGAGCGGACGGCTCTCGACGACAGAGAGCGTCGCCGACGGCATCGTCATCGAGAACGCGAGAGCCGTCGACGCGGAGACGGCCGACTACTGGACGGGCGACGACGTTCGGACGTTCGAGACGCGGTCGCTGGAGTACACGCCCGACTACGCCCAGTACCAGAACCCCCCGACGACGGTGTACGAGAACTCCGTCGTCTACAACCGCTTCGACGACGGCGCGGCGCTGCCGCAGAGCGACCAGACGCTCGTCGACGGACGGCGCATCTCGCTCGTCGCACTCGGCGGTGAGCTGTCGAGAGAGCGAACTGGAGTAGAACCGCTCGACGTGCGGTCGGTGAGCGCATCGACGCGAACGACGACGGTGACGAGCGACGGGGAGCCGATTCGAATATCGCTGGCGACGGAGTTGTCGGAGGACGACTGGCGCAAACTGCTCGAATCGGAGACCGAAGGCGGGTACGTCGAGGACGTCGCCGTCGACGACGGCATCCTGACGATGACACTCGAAGCCGACGAGACGTACTCGCTCCGGATGGCGAAGGTCGGCGTGGGGTCGAACGTCGGCGAGACGGAGGCGGCGTACGTCACCGACGTGGAGGGCGACGGTTCGACGGTACGAGCCGGAACGACTCGGACGCTCGTCGCGGAGGTGCGCGACGAGTTCGGAAACCCAGTCATCGGCGAAGACGTGACCGCCGAGGTGACCGACGGTGGCGGTAGCGTGACGTTCCCGGAAGGAACGAAAACCGACGGCGAGGGGCAGGTGCGCGTCGTCTACGAGCCACCGGAGGGCTCGTCGCAGAGCGAGAGCGTCGAAGTCGAGGTCGGGTTCGGCGACGCCGACACCGAGGCGGAGCGCGCGACGTTCGACCTGACGGTATCGGGGACCGCCAGCGGCGGCGACGGTGACGGCGGGAACGGCGGAACGGCCGCGAGCGACGTGCGCTACAACGACGACGCGGAGCCGTTCAGCGGGTCGTCCACCGTTCGATTCAGCGTCTCGAACGACGGTCCCGGGCCGGCGGTCGTCGAGGCGATAACCGTCGACACCGCCGCGGCGGGTAAACTGCGCGAGAGGAACGGCGGACAGGGCGCCGGACAGCACGAGATGCACCTCGAAACCGACGAGTCGGGCTACTACGAAGCGGGCGACGGCGGTAACAGTCGGTACACTCTCGGAGACCGAGTGACGCTGATTCGGCGAGCGACTGCGGAGTCGGGTAGCGATATCACGTTCTCGTTGCTCCGTTTCTACGAGAGCGGGTCCGGGAACTCCGGCGACTCCGTGGACATGCAGAACGAGCGACTCACCGTCACGCTCTACTTCGCCGACGGGTCCGCGAAGTCGATGACGTTCACCGTCGGCTCGTTCTGAGTTCGACACCTGACGAACCACCCATCGACAGGCCCATATACCGACGTTCATTATCACTCACACATGACTGCAGTCGGTATCGACGCCGTCGAAATCTGGACGGGAAAGCTCGTCCTCGACCTCCCCGGAACGTTCGCACCGGTGAAAGGGGAGGACCCCGAGAAGTACACGAAGGGAATCGGTCTCGAAGCCTCCTCGTTCCCCGACGTGTACGAGGACATCGTCACGATGGGCGCGAACGCGGCCAAGCGACTGATGGAACGCCGCGGCCTGACGCCCGACGACATCGGCCGCATCGACGTGGCCACCGAGAGCTCCTTCGACAACTCCAAGCCCGTCTCGACGTACATCGCCGGCTGTCTCGAACAGCTGTACGACGAGGACTTCCACCACGCGAACAAAGGCGAGCGGAAGTTCGCCTGCATCGCGGGAACCCAGAGCTTAGACGACGCGTACAACTGGATACAGGCGGGTCGCAACCGCGGTCGGTCGGCGCTCGTCATCGCCACCGACACCGCGCTGTACGAGCGCGGCGACCCCGGCGAGGCGACGCAGGGTGCCGGCGCGGTGGCGATGCTCATCTCCGAGGACCCCGACCTCGTCGAACTCTCGACCGAACAGGGGTACGGCTCCGCCGACGAGACGGACTTCCTCAAGCCGAACCAGCAGTTCCCGAGCGTCGACGGCAAGCGCTCGGTGCAGGTGTACCTCGCCCGCATGCGCGAGGCGCTCGAAGATTACGAGAGCGTCGCGGGCGACACCCACCCCGACGACTTCGAGTACATCCCCTTCCACACGCCGTTCCCCGGGATGGTCCGGAAGGCGGCGCTGCTGGGGTATCGGCACATGACCCGCGGTACCGACGTCGAGGCCGCGATGGCCGACGAGATCGGTCGCCAGCCCCGCGAGGCCGACTTCGGCTCCTGGGAGGAGTACGAGGCGGCTATCCGCGACTACATGGACGCGCTGAAGCAGACCGACAACTACAGCGAGTGGTACGCTCGCGCCATCGAACCGACGCTCGCCATCTCCGAGCAGGTCGGCAACTGGTACACCGGGTCGGTCCACATCGCCCGCATCAGCGCGCTGAAGAACGCCGCCGAGGCGGGTCGGTCGCTCTCGGGCGAACGGCTGCTCGTCGGTTCCTACGGCTCCGGCGCGCAGGCGGAGATACACGCCGAGACGGTCTGCGATAACTGGCTCGACGAGATTCACGCGCTCAACGTCGACGAGCAGCTCGAACGCCGCTACGAACTCAGCTACAGCGAGTACGAGCAGGTCCACGACGTCCACAACCACCAGAAGGAGACGGAAGTCGAGGAGTTCACCGCGCCCGTGGACGAGTTCGTCTTCACCGGGTGGGGCCGGATGAACGAGCGCAAGTACGAGTACGTCGAGTAGCTTCGGCCTCCACTTCAACGGCTTTTGTATTCCTGCCTTCTCCCTTTGAGAGTCGACACCGTACTGTCAAGTGGTGAGAACGGATGTCTGTTCGCAACGATACGGACGTCGAAACCGGCACGGACGCCGAAACCGGAGAGGAGGCCATTCGAGCCGACTCAGGTACCGGGAGACTGGAAGAAGAGCGGTCGAACGACACCGGCTTCGGAAGGCGACTCCTCGGCAAGTGGCGTATCTGGCTCCTCGTCCTCCTCAGCCTCGCCATCTTCGCGTGGTCGCTGCTGCCGAATCCGACACCGCCGGGGTACACCGAAGTGTTCCTCGGCGTGGCGATTCTGGGGGCGGCGTACGCGATTCAGGACGCCCGAAACAAGTCGCTGTTCGGGTGAGCGCACGGCAACCGTGCGACCCGGCGGCCGAACCGCGCAACCACTTTTAACGCAGAGCGAGTACCGTGAGCCGTGACCGCAGACGCCGCCGACGCCGACGCACAGCGACGCAAACCGATTCGGCTCTCCTCGGGCGAGGAACTCGACGACCTCGTCGCCGAGGACGACCTCGTGCTCGTCGACCTCTACACGAAAGGCTGCACGCTCTGTCAGTCCATCGAACCCGTCGTCGGCAACGTCGCCCGCGCGACCGACGTCACCGTGGCGATGCTGAACCCCCGCGACGACCCCGACCTCATCGAGCGATTCGACGTTCGGAGCGTCCCGACGCTCCTGCTGTTCGAGGACGGCGAACTCGTCGGCCGACTCGCAGAGGGGTTCCAGGGGACGGACGCGATAGTCGGGTTCGTGGAGGAACACAGCAGTCGGGCGATTGCGGCCGAGTGACGGCGATTTCACGCCGTCGACGGAACGATCGACGCTACGCTTTTAATCAGTCAGTGTGACATTCTGGCATGGTGCCGACAGCTTCGCTCTGGGAGATGTTCTCTGATCTGTTCGAGCGGGAGTACCGAGACGCCGTCGTCTACGGCGACTTCGAACAGGAGACGGTGCTGCACGAAGGGCGGATTCGCGTGCTGGCGACAGGGTGGGTCGAACTCCCGAGCGGTCGATTGCTCTCGCCGAAGGCGGTACACCACATCGACACCGGCCCGGGAGAGTCGACACTTCGACGATAGAGTCGGTCGGAACGCCGACTACGGCAGCTCGCGCAGGTCGTCGAGCATCTCGTCCAAGTCTCGGTTGGAGACGGCGAGCGAGAAGCCGTCGATGCGCGCCAGCGCCGGGGCGTGTTCCCAGAGGTCGTCTTCCTCGACGCCGTGGAGGACGACGGCGTTCGGCGTCGGGTTGACGACGCGCATCGCCACCAGCGGCGACTCCCCGCGGGTGACGCCGGTGAAGACGAGCGCTCGGTTCGTGCTCTGGCCGTACAGCCGGTAGAACTCGTCGGAGGAGAGCCGCGTTATCGCCTGAATGCTGTCGATGACGGTGTGTCCGCTGACCCTGTCCTCGTCGCCGCGGACGAGTTCGGTCGCGTCCATCGCGTCGTAGAGTCGGTCCAGCGGAACCGTCGTGGAGTACTCCCGGAGGTCGTGGACGATGTCGCTCTCGAACCCCGCCGAGAGCACCCGGGCGTACTGACGAATCCGCCCGCCGCCGCGCTGTTCGTCGATGTCGAGCAGCGAGTCGACCATCCGCCGGATGACGCCGATGCCCGGGCTCTCGCGGCGGCCGCTCTCGTAGTCGGAGATAACCGACGAGGAGACGTCCAACTGCGCCGCGAGCTCGGTCTGAGAGATGTCGAAGTCGGTACGCCACTTCCGGAGCGTCGCTCCGGGTTCGTCGCTGAGCGTCACTTCGCCGGCGATTCGGCGCGCGAGGTCCTCTCTCGGCGTTTCGGTCATCGGCGAAGCCCTCCGCGGACGGACTGCCACATAGGCGGTGTGGGTCGGCGACCGGACAAAAGGGTATCGAAAGGGGGGTTCGACGAATGACGATTTCTCCGACGGACTCGAAACAGCCCCCGAAGCGGCGCAACGTACATACGCTCGCTCTGCTATCTCCGGACGTGCCGTCGACCGTCGTCCACCTCGCTCTCGGCGCGCTCGTCGGGGTTGCGCTTCTCGGCGACGAGTTCGACCGCCGCGCGCTCGCCGTCGTCCTCGTCGCCGCCGCGACTCCCGACCTCGACACGTTCTTCGGGTTCGTCCTCGTGGGCGCGCATCGTTCGCTGCTCCACACGCTGCTGTTGCCGACGCTTCTGGGCGGTGGACTCGTCTACGATACTCGTCTCCGTGGAGGCTCTCGGCTCCGCGACCGGTTCGGCGGCCGCGGCGTTCGCCTCGGATGGGCCGCGCTCGCGGCGCTCGCGTTCGGCGGCATCTTCCCCGACCTGTTCACGAACGGTATCAACGCGTTCTACCCGCTGTACGACGGCTTCTACTCGATAAACGGCCACCTGTACCTCTCGAACCAGCGCGGCGTCGTGCAGACGTTCGTCGAGTTCGCACCCGAGGAGCCGCGGGCGACGACGGAGACGCGCCACTACCGGACGGGCGTCGACCCCTCGCCCGGCGCGGAACCCGAGAACGTCGAGCGCGTCTTCCCCGTCGTCTCCTCGGGCACGCAGTTGATGCTCGTGCTCGTGAGCGCCGTCGTCGTCGGGGCGCGGTTGCGAGAGAACGGCCGGGTCCGGGCGTCCGACGAACCGCCGGCTTCGAACCACTGATACCGTCGGTGGACGACCCCTCGGCATGGAGATTCGACCGTACGCGACCGAGGAGTACAGCGAACTCTGGAGATTGAAACGCGCCTTCGAACTTGGCCTCGGCGACGGGACCGGCGGCGACGACAAGCGCGAGAAGTACGAGGCGAAACTGACCGATGACTACCGCGAGCGCTACCGCGAGTGGGTCGACCGCTGCGTCGAGGAGGACGAGCGGGCGGTCCACGTCGCCGAGAGCGACGGGGGCGAACTGGTCGGCTACACGTTCGTCCTGCCGGCGTCGCTGTCGATGATCTGGGACGCCGCCGTGCTCAACGAGATCTACGTCGCGCCCGACCACCGCGGGACGGGCGTCGCCGACGAACTACTGGAGGCAGCGCTCGACGCGGCGCGGGCGCAGGAGCTCCCGCTCGACCGGATAGTGCTCGACGTCGACGGCGAGAACGAGCGAGCGCGGGCGTTCTACGAACGGTTCGGCTTCGCTCACTGGGGCGAGATGGTCGCCCGAGAGCTCTGAACCGTCCCGGCGACGACGCCCCCCAGCGTTCCGAAGACGGCGGGGTAGACGACGCCGGCGACGAGTACGGCCGCGACGAAGTCCGGTTCGGCCGTCGCCGTCTGACCGACCGGGACGGCGAAGGCGAACGCACCGGCGACCGAGAGCGCGAAGTAGCCGAGGAGCACCGCCGCGCCCGCTTTCGCTCCGCCCGTCGGGTCGGTGACGCCGGCCGTCCGCGCGACGGCGGCTCCCGCGAGCAGGAGCAGCACCGGCGGGAGGACGTACAGCATCGTGGGGAACGCCTCGACCTCCGCCACGAAGTTTACCGCGCGCGACGCGCCGAACAGTCCGGGTATATCGGTGTCGACGAAGTGAGCGTTGTAGAACACCCAGCCGACGGCTTTCCACGTCGCCGATTCGCCGGTCAACACCTCCAGGAGTTGCTGCGCACCGGAGTTTTGAATCTCCGAACTCGCGACCACGTACGTCATCGCGTAGCCGAACGCGTACGCGATACCCCCGACGAGGGCCCCGCCCGCAGCGGCGAGCGCACCGAACCGGCCGCTGTTCGTCTCTGTCATATCCACTCGGAACTAGCGTGGTGAAAAGTACTTTCTGGCCACGTGACACGTGGCCGAGATGTGTCGTATGGAAACACACACCGTAGAAAGACACGTTCAAGCCTCCGCCGACAGTAGGGGGCGACGATGATTCTTCGAGACGTGCTGTTGTTCGACCGAGGAGAGACCCGTGAAGGGTCGATTCGCGTCGACGCAGATACGGGGCAGATACTCGCCGTCGGCGACGTGGACGCCGACGCCGACGCGGACGAATCGGTCGTCTCGCTGCCCGGTCGTACGGTGCTTCCGGGGCTCGTCGACGCGCACGTTCACTTCTCGCTCTCCGGAGAGGTGAGCGTCGAGGAAGTCGTCGGCATGAGCGACGCGGAGCTCGCGCTGGTCGAGGCGCGAAACGCCCGCCGAACGCTCGAATCGGGCGTGACGGGCGTCCGAGCGATGGGCGCGCGCGACATCGACCCCGTCCTGAAGCGCGCCGTCGACAGCGGCGACGTGCCGGGGCCGCGAATGGTCGCCAACTGCCGTTCCATCACCATCACCGGCGGTCACGGCCACCACCTCGGCCGGGAGATAGACGGCCCCGACGACGCCCGAAAGGCGGTCCGCGAGCAGAAAAAGCAGGGCGCGGAGTTCATCAAGTTCATGACCACCGGCGGGGTGACGACGCCCGGTAGCGACCCCGACGCGGTGGCGATGACCGACGAGGAACTGCACGCCATCGTCGACGAAGCGCACCGCCGCGGCGTCCACGCGGCGACGCACGCCCACGGCGGCGAGGGCGTCAAAGCCGCCGTCGCGGCGGGCGTCGACACGGTCGAACACGGGACGTTTCTCGACGACGAGGCCATCGAGATGCTCGTCGACGAGGACGTGACGCTCGTGCCGACGCTCTCCGCGCCGTACCACATCATCCGCAACACCGAGATGGCGACCGAGGAGAGCGCGAGGAAGACGCGCGACGTGTACGAACGTCACATCGACTCGTTCCGCCGGGCCGTCGAGGCGGGCGTGAGAATCGCCGGCGGCACCGACGCCGGGACGCCGTTCAACGCCCACGGCTCGAACGCGACCGAGGTGTCGTTCATGGCCGAGTACGGCATGAGCGAGGCGGAGGCGATCCGGGCGATGACCGAGACGGCCGCCGACGCGATCGGTCTGGAAGGGGCGGGGACGCTCGAAACCGGGACCCACGCCGACCTCGTGGTCGTCGACGGCGACCCCACCGACGACGTGACGCTGCTCAACAACCCCGAGGCGGTGCTGAAGGGCGGCGAACTCGTTGCCGGGTCGCTGCCGGACGCGGAGTAATCGAAATCAGTCGTCGCGCCACCACATTCGGACCGTCTGCTCGGCGTCACCACCGGCTTCGCGCCACTGTCTCTGCGTTACCGTGTAGTGCGTCTGGTCGACGACTTCGCCGTCGACAGTCGCCGCCGCGTTGCGGAACGTGCCGTCGCACTGGCCGCCGAATCTGTCGACGTACTTCTCGATGGCGCGTCGGGAGTTCTCGTTCTTCGGGTCGTGGGCCACGCGGACGAGTTCGAGGTCCAGACGCTCGAACGCGAGTTCGAAAAGTGCCGCCGCGCGCTCGCCGGAGTAGCCGCGACCCCAGAACCGCTTGCGAAGCCAGAGACCGAGTCCGGCGCTGCGGCGGTCCCACTGGAGGTTCAACCCGCCGAATCCGGCGATCTCCCCAGCACCGTCCTCCTTCTCTCGTGGTCTGATGACGTAGTCGACCGTCTCGTGGTTCTCGCGGTGCTGCCGCCCCCGACGCAGGAAGTCAAACGTCTCCTTGGGAGTTTCGTGCGGCGACCACGGGAGATACCGAGTGATTTCGTCCATCTCCGGCGACGGCGAGCAGATGCGGTACAGTTCGTGCACGTCGACGTAGTCGGGCGTTCGGGGTTCGAGTCGGAGGCGCTCCGTCTCGATGACCGTCGGAAAGAGGTCGCTACTCATAGCTGACTCGCACCTCCGGCGTCTCGATAGCCTCGTCGTCGACGGCGGCGCGCCACTCGTCTTGGGAGATGGAGTAGCGATGGAGGTTCCACGGCTCTCCCGTAGTCGTCATCTCGGCGGGCACCCAGTTTCTGAGGATTCCTTCGTACTGACCGCCGAACCTCTCAACGTACTTCTCGATAGCGCGCTTGGACTGTTCGTTCTCTGGCGTGTGCGCGGGCGACGCGAGTTCGAGGTCCAGTTCGGCGAAGGCGACGTGTAACAGCGCCGCCGCGCGCTCGCCGGAGTAGCCGCGACCCCAGAACCGCTTGCGGAGCCACAGTCCCATGACGGCGCTCTGTTTGTCCCACTGGAACCCGAGACCGGTGACGCCCGCGAACTCGCCCGCGCCGTCTTCGCCCTCGCGCGGACGGACGACGTACTGCGCGCCCTCGCCGCTCTCCCACTTTTCGGCCTTCTCGTCGAGGTAGTCGGCGCTCTCTTTCGGCGTCTCGTGTCGCGACTGCGTGTGGTGACGAACCACCTCGTCCATCTCCGTCGACGACGTAATCGCGTAGAACTCGTAGACGTCGACCGTATCGGGACCGAGGCGCTCCAAGCGGAGACGTTCGGTCTCGACCGTCTCGGGGAACATGGTCGCTCGTCTCGCGGTATGTGAAAAAGAGTTGTCACGGTGAGTTAGTGAGTAGCACGGCGTCGGCGTCCGGAAGTACGGTCGAATAGCCGGGAGAACGGCCGAATAACCGAGAGCGAATCAGACGACGCCGTCTTCGGCGAATCGCTCTATCTCGTCGTCCGGATAACCGAACTCGCGGAGTATCTCGACGGTGTGCTCGCCGAGAAGCGGCGGATGTCGGCGGATGGAGGTCGGCGTCTTCGAGAGGTGCATCGGACTGCCCGACAGCTCCACCTCGCCGGCGGTCGGATGCGTCACCGACTGTCGCATCCCTCGGGCGCGAACTTGCGGGTTCTCGAACACGTCTTCCATATCCTTCACGTCGCTGGCGGGGACGCCGAACTCGTCGAACAGCGCCAGCAGTTCCTCGGTGGTGTGCGTCTCGAACTCGGCTTCCAGTATCGCGTCGAGTTCGTCGCGGTGTTCGACCCGCGCGGCGTTGTCGGCGAAGCGCTCGTCGTCGACGAGTTCCTCGTAGCCGATGGCCGTGCAGAACTTCGGCCAGAGGGTGGGCGAGGGGACGGCGACGACGACGTAGCCGTCTTCGGTGGGGAACGCTCGATAGGGGGCGATGGTCGGGTGTTTGCTCCCCATCCGCCCCGGTGAGACCCCCGTTGCGAAGTAGTACGAGGCCATGTAGCTCATCCACGCCACCTGCCCGTCGAGCAGCGAGACGTCCACCTTCTGGCCGGTGCCGTCGCCGAGTTCGCGCTCGAACAGCGCGGCGAGGATGGCCTGCGTCGCGTACATCCCCGCGCCGATGTCGGCGATAGCGACGCCGACGCGTACCGGCGCGCCGTCCTCCTCGCCGGTGATGCTCATCAGACCGCCTTCGGCCTGCATGATGAGGTCGTACGCCGGCCGGTCGCGGTCGGGGCCCCACTCGCCGTAGCCCGATAGCGCGCAGTAGACGAGGCCGGGATTGTCCCGCTTCAGCGTCCGGTAGTCGAGACCGTACTCGGCCATCTTCCCGACGCGGAAGTTCGAGACGACGACGTCCGCTTCGCCGGCGAGGGTGCGAAACACGTCGCGCCCCTCGTCGCAGGCGAGGTCGAGCGTCAACGAGCGCTTGTTGCGGTTGACGCTCAGGTAGTACGCGCTCTCCTCGGAGTCGCCGTGCGTCGGCGGGTGCCACCCGCGGGTCTGGTCGCCGCTGCCGGGGAGCTCTATCTTGATGACGTCCGCGCCGAGGTCGCCCAACTGCATCGTACAGAACGGTCCGACGAGAACGCGAGAGGCGTCGAGAACGGTCACGCCGTCGAGGGGACCGGTGTCGGTGTCGGGACGTCGAGCCTCGCCGGTCATCAGGGACGAGCGCGTGGCCGTCGTAAGTCAGCTGCGATATCCATCGTGTTCGTACCTGACGTTTTGAAAGTTGCTGGCTAAACGGTTTCGGTGGCAGAGGCGACCGTACTCGGGCGTCAGCCGACATCCCGCCTCGGTGGTCGGTTAGCTCTCCGCCTGCGCCTCCTTTCGGGCGCTCACCGAGTCCGCGACGAGTCGGTAGAACTCGAACTCCAACTCCCGCGGGTGGCGCTCGAAGACGTCGACGAGCGGGATGTGGACGCGTCGAATCGCCTGCACGACGTCCGAGTCGATAGCCGCTTCGGTCACTCTCTCCAGTCTGCCGGAGGCGACGACGCTCTGCCAGCCCTCGTCTCCCCGGTCGTGCACCACGAAGGTGACCGGAGCGCTCGCGCCGACGACTTCGCGTTTCTCGCTCTCGGGACCGAACGCGAGTCTGAAGAAGAACGTCGTATCCGACGGGTCGTAGCCGTACGAGACCGGCCTGGCGTACGGTGCGTCGTCGCTCTCGGCGGCGTTGAACGAGATGACACCCGTCCCGCCGTTGCCGAGGAACTCGTCGCGCGCTTCGTCGCTCACCTCGACGGACCGTGAACTCACCATACGAGTACATATGTCACACTCGTGCAAAAACTGTCTGGCTCCTCGGGGTCGCTCTCGCGTCCGCCCTACTCGCTCGACTCCGCTCGGGAGCCGTCGGATGCGTCGGTTCCGGGCGGGACGACGCCGAGCCGGCCCTCGGCGAACGCCGCGAAATCGGCGGCGAACGCGTCGACCTCCGCCCAGTCGGTGAACTCCACGTCCCGGGAGGTGTCGACGTCGGGAAGCGTGCGTTTGGCGATCTGCTTCATCAGCAACCGTTTGAGGAAGCCGTACTCCGAGTAGCGGAGCGCGCCACCGAACAGTCCGATGCGGTCCGGATGCCAGTCGGTTTCGGAGACGAACGAATCGACGTACCCCGCCGCCTGCGCCTCCCCCTCTTCGTCCGCCGAGGACAGCGACACCTGAAAGAACCCCGTCGGTTTGGTCGCCATCGCGTCACGGTTCGCTTCGACGAACTCCACGACGGCGGGTTGGTGCTTTCCGGCGTGTATCGACGCGCCGACGAGGACGGCGTCGAACGCGGCCACCGAGCGGTCACCCGACCGGTCTCCCGCGTTCACCGCCGTCGCCTCGTGTCCCCGCTCGCCGAGTCGCTCCGCGAGTCGCTCGGCGACTTTCGCCGTCTGTCCCTCACCGGTGCCGTAGCACACCAGAAATTTAGCCACGCGATTTCACCGTGAGAGTACTCCGCGAAGGTCGGCATAAGAGCCCCTATCGACGTGAATCGGTGACAATAACGTGGAGACGAACGTCGAGTCAGGATGCGAGTCGACGCGTCGACGACTACTGACGGACGCGAACGTCGAAGGCTGTCGTCACCAGTTCACCCTCAGGCCTCGTCTGGAGGAACAGTCGATACCGCCCCGATGTCGGAAACCGCGCCTGGAACGCGACCTGACCACTGTCGGGGTCAGTCCCCTCCGGATGAACGTGCAGGTACGCGAGGTCGCCTTCGCGGAGCGCGACGAGGTGACCGAGCGCGCCGAGGTACTCATCCAGCTTCGAGACGGGGTCGCCGTCGCGCCGAACCTCGAACGTCAGCCGGCTCGATTCTCGGGCCACAACCCCGTCTGTGAGCAGTTCGATGTCGTACCCGTCTGCGGTCGCCCGGCGCGACGAGTCGGGTCGCTCGGCGACCGTTTCCGTTCCCGTTCCCGCCCCCGACGCGAAGAGGTCGAACCCGAGCGTCGTCGGCCGCCCGTCCACGACGACGTCGACGAACGCCCGATACACTCCCGAGTCGGAGAGTGCGAAATCGTCGACGCGCCACGTGCCGTCCGACGTCAGTTCCGGGTGGAGATGCTGGAACCGAGTCAGGTCCCGTCGGACGACGACGAGGTGGCTTCGCTCGCCGTGTGCCTCCTCGAAGTCGGTGACGACCTTCCCGTCGTCGTCGACGATACGGAACGTCCACTCGGCGCTCGTTCCCGGGGTGAAGCGGGTCTCTGCGGGGTCGAGTCGGAGTCCGTTCGCCGCGACGGCCAACCCGCCCGGTGCGGCGTGTCCGTTCGGCGCGTAGCCTCGGACGGGGTCGGCCGTCTCCGGCGACGATTCACCGTGGTCGTGTGTCGAGTGGTCCTCCATGTGAGGGTAGTCCAGAGAGGGCGCCATACCGCTTCGTACTCCCGTACGGCACAGTCGGGCCGTCGAACCGTTCGAGGTCGAAACGCCGTCGCCGGCGGAGAGCGAAACGCGCCGACCGACGCTCCGGAACCACTAAACGCGGCACTCGCCTCTGTCCGAGTAATGGATTGGACGGAGAAGTATCGCCCTCGGTCGCTGTCGGCGATACGCGGCAACAACAAAGCCCGCGACCAGTTCCGCGAGTGGGCCGAGACGTGGGACGACCACGGCGACGCGGTCATCGTCTACGGCAGTCCCGGCGTCGGCAAGACCTCCGCGGCGCACGCGCTGGCCAACGACATGGGCTGGGAGACCGTCGAGTTGAACGCCTCCGACCAGCGGACCGCCGCCGTCATCGAACGGTTCGCCGGCCGCGCGGCGATGAACGCGACGCTCGGCGGGTCGAGTTCCGGCGGCTCTGGCCGACAGCTCATCATCCTCGACGAGGCGGACAACATCCACGGCAACTACGACCGCGGCGGCGCGCGCGCCATCACGAAGCTCGTCAAGGAGGCGGGACAGCCGATGGTGCTCATCGCCAACGAGTTCTACGAGATGAGCCGCGGGCTGCGCAACGCCTGCGAGTCCATCGAGTTCCGCGACGTGAGCGCGCGCTCCATCGTTCCCGTCCTCCGAGATATCTGCCGACAGGAGGGCGTCGAGTACGAGTCCGCGGCGCTCGAACGTATCGCCGACGTCAACAGCGGCGACCTCCGCGGCGCGGTGAACGACCTGCAGGCCGCCGCCGAGGGCCGCGACGCGATCACCGAGGAGTCCGTTGCGACGAGCGACCGCGACCGCTCGGTCGGTATCTTCGAGTTCTTAGACCAGGTGCTGAAAGAGGAGTCGCCGCAGGAGGCGCTGTACACCTCCTACGACGTCGACGAGACGCCCGACGACCTCACGAAGTGGGTCGAGGACAACATGCTCGACGTGTACGAGGGCGAGGAGGTCGCCCGCGCCTACGAGTTCCTCGCCAACGCCGACCGGTGGTTAGGTCGCGTGCGCGCGAGTCAGGATTACAGCTACTGGCGCTACGCGGGTGACAACCTCGCCGCGGGCGTCGCCGCCGCCCGCGACGAAACCAAAGGCGGGTGGACGCGCTACGGTCGCCCGCAGTTCTGGCGCTCGAAGGACAAGACCGGCGACGAGGTGGCCCGCCGCGTCGCCGAGTCCAGCGGGACGAGCATGAGCATCGCGCGGCAACGCATCGTACCGTACCTCTCGGTGATGACCCACCACTGCAAGCCGCGCGATCTCACCGTCGCGATGGCGGCGTACTACGAGTTCGAGGAGAAGCACGTCGCCCACGTCACCGGCAGCGGCGAGTCGACGAAGAAGGTGCAGTCCATCGTCGAGGACGCCCGAGAGCTCCGCGAGGAGGCGATGGAGGAACACTCCGGCGGCGCGTTCGCCGGTTCGACGGGCGGAACCGCCGGCGACGGAAGCGACGACGGAGCGCGGGGCGACGACGCACGAGACGACGAAACGGGCGCCGGTACCGAGACGACCGAAGACGACGGAGCGGCCGAATCGGCGGCCGACGGCGGCGACGAGAGCGATGCGAGCGACAGCGACGACGGCGACGGCGGCGACGGCGGCGACGGCGGCGACGACGGCCAAGCGGGTCTCACCGACTTCTTCTGACCCGGTTTCCGCTATCTACTCGTCGGGCCGCTGGACTCCACGGGCAGGTCGAAGTACCGGTTCTCGTCGACGGTGCCGAGGTCCGGGTCCGACGCCAGCGCTTCGAGCGTCCGCCGGAACGCCGTCCGCGAGACGGCGACCTTTCGGGCGTAGTCGACGCTGTCGCGTTCGTCGGACTGCCCGGCGACTTCGTACAGCATCCCGGCCGCGTTCGTCTTCGGCGTGAGCGCGTCGAGATACGACCCCCAGAGCGGTTCGTAACCGTAGCGCGTCACGGTTCCGAACTCGCCCAGCGACGTGAGTTGACGAGCGACGAACGAGTTGAGACGGAGCGAGCGCCGACTCGTCTCGGCGTCGACGAACGGGTTGACGATGGTCTCGGGGGGGTCGTCCCGCTCGTACGAGGGCGCTCGTTCGAGGTACGCCGGTCCGAACGGGGCCATGACGCTCAGAAGCGACGGAGCCTCGCCGCCGCGCCCCCGCGTCTCGACGCTCTTGTGGTGGTGCGTTATCGCCACGTCGGGGTTCGCGCGCCGGTACGAGTCGGCGACGGCGGCGGTTTCCGGCGTGAGTCCGAGGCCGCATCCCCGGAGGGTGGTACCTCGGTACTGCCGGTCGTGTCGCCACCGCGTCTCGCCGTCTTCTTCGTACCGGGTCCACTCGCCGGACGAACGGGTGTCCGACGACCGGTCCGCGCCCGAAAACTCGACTGTCGGGTCGAAGTCGCGGTTCAAGTCGTACCCCGGCGGTTCGTCCGCACTGTGGTAGTCGGGTTCGCGTCGGGAGTCGCGCCGTCGCCACGGTTGGACGTTCTCGCGCCGGGTGACGCGCTCGTCGGCACCGTCGGCGTCCTCGTCGCGGGCGAACATCGCACCGTCCGGATTCGCGCGGGGGACGACGGTGAGCGTGAGTCGAGAGAGGAGGTCCAGGTTGGCCTCGGGGTTCGAGGTCACGTCGCGGACGAGCGCGAGTATCGCCTCGGTTCCGGCGGGTTCGTCGCCGTGTAACTGCGTCACGAGGTGGACGTTCGTCTCTCCCCGTCCGACCCGCAGCTCCCAGATGGGGTCGTCTCGACCGGCGGAGCGGCCGATTCGACGGAGTGCGGCGTGCGGAGAGCCCTCGGCGAGGGCGTGGAGTTCCTTCGCGAGTTGCTGGTTGGTGAGCGATGCGCGCGGGTCCGACAGTCCGGCGCGTCGGGCCTCCGTCGGTTCGATTGCCGACTCGACGGCGCTGGGCGCCGAGAGCGCGCCCAGCCCGACCGTCGCCAGATACTGTCGTCGGGTCGTCTTCGGAGGACTGTCTTTGGAGGTGATACTCCACCCAAGGTACGGGCCGGTGCTAAACGTTTTTCGGCCTGGGGTAGAACGTACGGCTTACCGGAGTGTCGGTGGTGGCGACTCGTCGTCACAGCGAAGGACACCGGCACTCCGGGACGTGTACGCGCGGCTTTTTGTGACGGCTTCGCATACCGGAGCGTGATGCGTGCCGCAGTCCTGCACGAGTACGGAGAACCGCTCGTCGTCGAAGACGTAGACGCACCCGACCCCGCGCCGCACGGCGTCGTCGTCGACGTGGAAGCCTGCGGTATCTGCCGGAGCGACTGGCACGCGTGGCAAGGCCACGGCGAGTGGGCCGACGACCAGGTGCCGAAGGGCCAGATTCTCGGCCACGAACCCGCGGGTCGCGTCGTCGCCGTCGGCGAGCGCGTCGACCACCTCCGCGAGGGCGACCGAATCGCCGTCCCGTTCAACCTCGGCGACGGCACCTGCCCGTACTGCCGCAACGGTCACGGGAACGTCTGTGCGGACGGTCTCTCGCTCGGCTTTCAGTCGGAAGCGCCGGGCGCGTTCGCCGAGCAGGTCCACGTCCCCTACGCCGACTACAACGCGATGCCCCTGCCGGAGAGCGTCGCCGCCCGCGACGTGGCCGCGCTCGGCTGTCGGTTCATGACCGCCTTCCACGGACTCGCGCACCGCGCCGACGTCCGCACGGGCGACTGGGTCGCCGTCCACGGCTGCGGCGGCGTCGGTCTCTCGGCGGTGCAAGTCGCCAACGCGGTCGGCGCGCGAGTCGTCGCCGTCGACATCGACGCCGGGAAACTGGACCTCGCGCGCGAGGTCGGCGCGGACGCCGTCGTCGACTCCTCGGAGCTCGACGGCCGCGGCGTCACGAGCGCGATTCGCGCCGAAACGGACGGCGGCGCGCACGTCTCCGTCGACGCGCTCGGCCTCGAAGAGACGTGTCGCAACTCGATTTTCTGCCTTCGCAAGCGCGGCACGCACGTCCAACTCGGGCTGACGACCGAGAAGGAACGCGGCGAGGTGTCGCTGCCGACGGACAGGATGACGATGCAGGAGATCTCCTTTTTGGGCTCTCGGGGGATGCCCCCGACCCGGTACGAGGAACTGCTGGGACTGATGGCGACCGGCGACGTCGACCCCGGCGCGCTCGTGAGCCGAGAGGTGCCGCTGTCGGACGTGCCGGAGCGACTGGCGGCGATGACGAACTACGAGACGGAAGGAATCGAGGTCGTGACCGAGTTCTGAACGCGCGCTACCGCCCGCTCCCCGAACCGAGTCCCGGAATCGACGTCCGGTCCTCGACGTAGTTCATCAGCCGAGACGCCGTGATGACGAGCGCCAGATACAGCACCGCGGTGATGGTGAACATCGCCGTGTAGCGGAAGTTCGAGGAGGCGATGTCGTTGGCGCGCTTGAACAGCTCCGGGACGGTGATGAACGCCGCCAGCGAGGAGTACTTGATGAGGTAGATGAGCTCGTTCGTCCAGCCGGGGATGGCGAATCTGAGTCCCTGCGGGAGGACGACGTACCGAATCGCGTCCACCTTCGAGAGGCCGATGGCGCGACCGGCGGTGAGTTGCCCCGTGTCGACGCTCTGCAGCGCCGAGCGGATGTACTCCGCCTGGTAGGCGGCGCTGTTGAGTACGAACCCGACGAGCGCGGCCCACGCGGCGTTGTTGGCGAACACGCCGTCGAGAAAGCCGGGGACGTACCCCGAGATGTCCAGTCCGAAGTAGAGCACGAACAACTGCGCCAGAAGCGGCGTCCCTCGAAGGAGTTCGGTGTAGAGGAGCGAGACGTACTTCGAGAGGTTGCCGTAGACGCGGGCGACGCTCAGCGGCACGGCGATGAAGAAGCCGAAGAAGATGCCGAGAACCGTCAACACGAGCGTGAGCCACAGCCCCTCCGAGAGAGTCGGCAGATACTCGACGGCGAACGCGAGCGCGTCGAACGCGCCCGCGAGACCCGGAACCTCGGCTCCGAACGACTCGATGGTCTCGGGTGCGACGAACGGCTGGCCGACCGGGACCAGCAGGCCGCCGAGCCAGTCGTTGGCCCACCGGAGCAGCAGCCACCCCCAGAACAGGACGCCGGCGGCGACGAGCAGCGCCCGTCCGACCGCGCCGGTCGAGATTCGAGGCTCGCTCGGCTTCTCTTGCTCTTGGGCCGCGTCGACGACTGGTTCGCTCATGAGTGCATCTCGGTGATGCGCCGGAGGAACGACGCCGTGCGGTCCTCTTCGGGACGGTCGAACAGCTGTTCGGGCGGGCCGCGCTCGACGATCTTCCCGCCGTCGAGAAACAGCATCTCGGAGGCGACTTCCCGCGCGAAGCTCATCTCGTGGGTGACGACGAGCATCGTCATCCCGCGGTCTGCGAGGTCGCGCATCACCTCCAGCACCTCACCGATGAGTTCGGGGTCGAGCGCGCTCGTCGGCTCGTCGAACAGCATCAGTTTCGGCTCCATCGCGAGCGCGCGGGCGATGCCGACGCGCTGCTGCTGGCCGCCGGAGAGCTCGCCGGGGTAGGAGTCGGCCTGCGGCGTGAGCCCGACCATCTCCAGATGCTCGTCGGCGCGTTTTCCGGCCTCTTCCTTGCTGAGGCCGAGCACGCGACGCGGCCCGAGCATGATGTTCTGTCGCGCCGTGAGGTGCGCGAAGAGGTTGAAGTCCTGAAACACCATGCCGACCTCCTTGCGGAGTTCGTTCACGTCGATGTCGGGGCCGGTGACGCGCTCGCCGTCGAGGTAGATGTTCCCGCTGTCTATCTCGGTGAGTCGGTTGACGCAGCGGAGCATCGTCGACTTGCCCGACCCGCTCGGGCCGACGAGCACCGTCACGTCGCCGCGGTCCATCTCGAAACTGACGTCGCGCAGCACTTTCTCGGTCCCGTAGCTCTGGGAGACGCGGTCCACCTCGAGTAGATGTGTGTGATCGCTATCGCTCATGTGCGTCGACCTCCTTCGTAACTGCGCCGACTCCGACCGCTCGAAACCGCCGTCACGCCTGTTCACCGCCCGGTATCTCGTAGTACGAGCCGACGAAGTCGAGTCCCCGATTGGTGACGAACGTCAGCACGAAGTAGATGGCGCTGACGAACAACACCACCTCCAGCACCGCGGTCGTCTGTCGGACGAACAGGTCGTAGCTCCGCGTCAGCAACTCGGCGAGACCGATGGCGAAGACGACGCTCGTGTCCTTGAGGACGATGGTGACTTCGTTCTGGAAGCCCGGAATCGACCGACGGAGCGCCTGCGGCACGACGACGTGGCGGATGGCTTCGAGTTTGCTCATCCCGACAGAGCGCGCCGCTTCCAACTGTCCTTCGTCGACGCTCTGCAGCGCCCCGCGGAAAATCTGGGACTGGTACGCCGCGCTTCGGAACCCCAACCCGAGGACGCTGGCGATGAACGCGTCCGAGAGCGTCACCGTCACGTCGAACAGCCCGAGGGTGAGACTCGGCGTCGAGAACACGAAGTACATGAAGATGAGGATGACGACGATGGGTGTCCCTCTGAGCACGATACCGACCGTCTCGACGAGGAACGTGCTCACCCGGCCGCCGTACACCTCGACGATGCCCGCCGGGAAGCCGACGAGAAAGCCGAGCAGCATGCTGACGACGGTGAGAACGACCGTCAGCACCGCGCCGACGAGAAGGTAGGGGGCGTTGTCGAGGACGAACGCCCAGTCGCCCGTGGTCTGTGCGACGACAGTCGGGTCCATCCGTTACTCCCCGACTGCGGACGAGTTCGAGCTGTTTCCGGACTCGTTACCCGAGGACTCGTTGCCCGACGTCTCCCCGCCGGAGCCGCCGAACCACTCGTTGCGAATCTCCTCGTACTGGCCGCTGTCGCGGACCGCCTGCAGCCCCTCGTTGAGCGCCGACTGCACGTCGCTCTCGTTCTGCCGGAGGCCGAAGCCGTAGCGCTCGCCCGTCTCGTAGACGAACGCGATCTCGACGTCGCGCTGGTCGGCGAACGTCTGCGCGACGGGTTGGTCGATGACGAGCGCGTCGACGTTGCCGTTTTCGAGGTCCTGCACGGCGAGGACGTAGTTGCCGTACGTCCGGAAGTTCGACTGGTCGACGTCGCCGGGTTCGACGAGTTCGCTCTCGACGACGCCCGCGCCCGTCGTGCCCTCCTGTGCGCCGACGGTCTGGCCGGCGAGGTCGTCGAGCGACTGCGGGTCGAAGTCGCTTCCGCCGGCGACGAGAATCGACTGGTCGGCGTTGTAGTAGGGGTCCGAGAAGGCGATGGTCTCCTGACGGTCCTCGGTGATGGTCATCGCCGCGGCGATGACGTCGATGCGGTCGTTCTGTAGCGCCGGGATGAGCGAGTCGAACTCGAACTCCTCCCAGTCGGCGAGCGTGTAGTCGGTCTCCTCGACGACGGCCTCCAGCAGGTCGATGTCGAAGCCGACCAGTTCGCCCTGCTCGTCTTTGAACTCGAACGGCGGGAACCCGGGCGCGGTGCCGGGGACGATCTCCGTGTTGCCGCCGTCGCCCCCGTCGGTTCCGGTGTCGTTGCCGGACCCGTCGTCGCCGCCGTCGCCGCCGCCCCCGCCGTTTTCACCGTCTCCGCCGGTGTCGACGGTACATCCTGCGGTCACGGTGAGGCCTGCGACGCTGCTCGCTCCGGCTAACTTCAGATACGTCCGACGACTGACGCCAGACTGACGGTTTGACTTCATACCGATAGACGAGGCCAAGCAGACGCTTCAACTTTTCTTCCTGACCGGAAACAACCACTGGGTCTGACGTGTTTATTCGTTTACTAATGTTCGACCGGAAGGAAAGCGACGAACCCGAACGGTCGCCTCAATCGCCGCTGACGCCGTGAGTCGTCGCCTGTTCGCTGGTTTCGACGCGTCGGGCGAGCCACGTCGCGGCGACGATACAGAGCGCCGCGAGACCGAACAGCAGCGCGTTGAGGTCGCGGACGAGCGGCGTGTAGACGACGAGGTCGCGACCGAGCAGCGCCACGACCACGAGCAGACCGGCGGCGGTGAGGACGAGCGGACGGAGGCGCGTCAGCGGCGCCTGCGAGTGCGACGCCTGCGTCACCCAGACCGCCGTCGCGACGAGCGCCGCGATGGCGACGAGCGTCGACCCGACGAACAGCGGTTGCGCCGTCGACCCGTACGGGAGGAGCCCCCAGACCCGACTCGTCAGCGCCGCGAAGGCGACGAGCACCAACGTCGCCGGAAGCGCGAGGTTCACCCGTTCGAGCGCCGAGCGCCGGAAGTGGCCGTCGTACGCGCGGAGCGTGCCGAACGTCAGCGCGGTGAAGATGGTCAGCGCGACGACGAAGTGCGCCGCCTGCGTCGGCACCGAGTAGCCGTTCGGAATCAGCCCCGACAGCGTCACCGTCACCGCGCCGATGCTCACCTGCAGGGGGAGGACGACGAGCGCGAGCGTCATCGAGAGTTTGACGCTCCGCTTCGCGCCGCGCCTCCACGCCCACGCGGCCGTTCCGAGGATTTGGAAGCCGACGACCATCGCGACGAGCCGGTGGAACCACTCGATGAAACTCGGAATCGTCTGCGGCAGCAGTCCGTTGTCGCACAGCGGCCACTGCGCCGAACAGGCGAGTCCGGACCCGGTCGCGGCGGTGTAGACGCCCAACATCATGAGCAGCGCCGTCGACGCGGTGGTGACGGCCGCAAAGCGCCGGAACGAGAGCCAGTTCGGGCGGGTGCGTGTTCTCAGCATAATCCCTATCGCAGACTCGGGAGCGGGCGTACTTAGACCTGTCCGAACGCCCGTCTGGTCCACTCATCGAACGTGAGACCGCCGAATCGGGTCGAACCGGTTCGACCCGCGTCGAAACGAACCGCTTCGAACCGCGCTGAGACGGCGGAGTCGGCGTCCTCGCTGACCGCCTTCGACCGGTTGAAGTACGTTCCGCCGGTGCACTCGAACGTGACCGACCACACCGACGACACCGGGGGTAGCGACAGCGGAGTCACGGAGACGGCCGATTCCGACCGACTCGCCGACCGGCGACGCCGGCTCGGCGAGTATCTCGACGACGCCGGTCTCGACGCCGTCTGGTTCGCCCGCCCGAATTCCTTCGCGTGGCTCACCGGCGGCGACAACGTCGTCAGCGCGACGGCCGACCTCGGCGTCGCCGCCGCAGGTTACGTCGCCGAGGACGGAGACGCCGACGCCGGCGAGTTCCGCGTCGTCACCGACAACATCGAAGCGCCGCGGCTCGTCGACGAGGAGCTTCCCGGCGAGTTTACCGTCGAGGCGGGCCGGTGGTACGAGTCGTCGCTCGCGGAGTCGGTCGCCGACCACTCGCCGGAGAACGCGGCCGCGGACTTCGACGTTCCGGGGTTCGGGGAGGTCGACGCCTCGACGCTCCGACAGCCGCTCTCGGAGGGCGATATCGAGGCATACCGGGAACTCGGCCGCGACACCGCCGCTGCCGTCGAGCAGGTCTGCCGTCAACTGGAATCCGGCGACACCGAACACGAGGCGGCGTCGGCGCTGCGCGTGACGCTGTCGGCGCGCGGAATCAACGCGCCCGTCGTTCTCGTCGGTGGCTCCGAACGCGCGCAGTCGTATCGCCATTACACCCCGAAGCTCGCCGAACTCGGCGACTATGCGCTCGTCTCGGTGACGGCGGAGCGGGGCGGCCTCCACGCCAGCACGACCAGAACCGTCGCGTTCGACCCGCCGGAGTGGCTGGCGGAGCGACACGAGAAGGCGACGCGAGTCGAGGCGACGGCGCTGGCGGCGACGCGCGCGGTTGGGCGCGAGAGGGGACCGGCGTCCGAGGTGTTCGGCGCGGTTCAGGCGGCGTACGACGACGTCGGTTTCCCCGACGAGTGGCAGAACCACCACCAGGGCGGCGCGGCGGGCTACGCCGGCCGCGAGTGGTTCGCGACGCCGACGGCCGACGACGAGGTACGTCTCCCGATGGGATACGCCTGGAACCCGACGATTCAGGGCGCGAAGAGCGAGGACACCGTACTCGTCACCGACGACGGGTTCGAGGTGCTCACGAGCACCGGCGAGTGGCCGACTCGGGAGGCCGACGCCGTGGGGTACGACGCGACGGTGGAACGCCACGACGTGCTCTCCTTGTAGTCTGAAAGTATAACAAGGAGACTGCGCCGCCGACCCGGGAGGGCTTTTTAGGGCAACGTATTTGTCGTGTGAGTGAAACCATGCGACCGTGCCCTGGTACGCAATCGATGCAATCGACGACGCGATAGATTCGACTCGTCGGTTCCTGTTCCCGTTCAGTCTCGGTCGGTGGCTCCGACTCGCAGTGATCGTCTTCTTCCTCGGTGCGCTGAGCACCGGGGGTTCACCGCCGAGTTTCGGTAACTTCGGCGGAAGCGGCGACGTGCCGACCCAGCCGCAGCCGACGCCCTCGCCGTCTCCGTCGCCGGACCCGACGGGCGGCGTCGACCCCGGGACGCTCACTAACATCGCCCTCCTCGTCGCGGGCCTCGTGGTGTTCGTCATCGTCCTCTCGCTCCTGTTCGGCCTCGTCGGCGACGTGATGCGCTTCGTCTTCCTCGACGCCCTCCGCACCGGCGACGTGCGCATCCGTACTCCGTTCCGTCGCCGACTCGGGAAGGGCATTCGGCTGTTCGTGTTCAAACTCGTCCTCTCGCTCGCGGTGAACATCCCGATTGTCGCCGGCGCGGCCCTCTTCGTCCTCGCGTTCGCCGCACCCGAGATTCTATCTGGATTCGGCATCGCCCCCGGCGTCGTCACCGGCCTCGGCGCCATCGGTTTCGTCGCGGTCTTCGCCCTCCTCGCAGTCGTCAGTATCGTTCTCGGTCTCGTCGTCGGTCTGACGAACACGTTCGTCACCGCGGTGATGCTCGTCGACGACACCGGTGTCGTCGAGGGCTGGCGACGCTTCTGGACGACGCTGCGCGGCGAGTGGAAGCAGTACCTCGTCTACCTCGTCATGCGTGCCATCCTCGGAATCGGTGTCGGCATCGTCACCAGCATCGTCGTCGCAATCCCCGCGCTCGTCATCGGGGCGATAGCCGTCATCGTCGTCATCGCAATCGTGAGCGCGTTCGGTGCGGCGCTCTCTCCGGCCACGGTCGTTCTGGGCGGTCTGACGCTTCTGGTGGCGTTTCTGGCGTTCCTGCTCGTCGCGCTCCCGGTCGGAATCGTCGTCCAGACGTACTTCCGGACGTACGAACTGATGGTGCTCGGTCGCTCGAACCCGCGGTTCGCCCTCGTCCCGATTCCGGACGACGACGGCGACGAGAACGCCGGAGCCGAACCGGGCGACGGGGACGAGTCCGACGACGGAGACGGACCCGGTGGTGCCGGCGGCTCCGGGGGATTCGGTGACGACCGAACCGACGACGGGCAGCCCGTCGACGACCCCGACGACGAGCCCACAGGTCGCTCCGACGCCGACTCCGCCGACTCCGCCGACTCCGCCGACGACTCGCCGTCGTGGCAGTCGACCACCGACGAGACAGCGCCCCCGAGCGGCGGCGAATCCGGCGGCGACGGGGAGAGCGACGACGACGATTCGGGCTTCAAATTCGGTCCCGACAAACGCTGATATTCGTCGTTCGTCGAACCACGATATCGACGCTATCCATAGTTTTTTGCTGACGGAGGGAGTCGCCGCAGCCATGGGGCTGGATGACGACGCACGGGAGTACCACCGGCAATCACCTCCCGGCAAAATCGAGATTTCGACGACGAAACCGACGAACACCCAACGCGACCTGAGCCTGGCGTACTCGCCGGGGGTCGCCGCACCGTGTCTGGACATCGCCGACGACGCAGACGAGGCGTACAACTACACGGCGAAGGGCAACCTCGTCGGCGTCGTCTCGAACGGGTCCGCGGTGCTCGGTCTCGGCAACATCGGCGCACAGGCGTCGAAACCCGTCATGGAGGGGAAGGGCGTGCTGTTCAAGCGCTTCGCCGACATCGACGTGTTCGACATCGAGTTGGACCGCGCCGACGCCGACGAGATTATCGAGTGCGTCTCCGCGATGGAACCGACGTTCGGCGGGGTCAACCTCGAAGACATCAAAGCGCCCGAGTGTTTCGAAATCGAGGAACGACTCCGCGAAGAGATGTCGATTCCCGTCTTCCACGACGACCAGCACGGGACGGCTATCATCTCCGGCGCGGCGCTTCTGAACGCCGCCGAAATCGTCGACAAGGAGCTCGAAGAGCTCGACATCGTCTTCTCCGGCGCGGGCGCGAGCGCCATCGCCACGGCCCGGTTCTACGTCTCGCTGGGCGCGAAGCGGGAGAACATCACGATGTGCGACTCCTCGGGAATCATCACCGTCGACCGCTCCGACGAGGTCAACGAGTTCAAGCGCGAGTTCGCCGCCGACCGCCCGAACGGCGACCTCGCCGACGCGATGGAGGGCGCGGACGTGTTCGTCGGCCTCTCGGTCGCCGACATCGTCTCCCAGGAGATGGTGCGGTCGATGGCCGACAACCCCGTCATCTTCGCGATGGCGAACCCCGACCCCGAGATAACGTACGAGGCGGCCAAAGACGCCCGCGACGACACGGTCATCATGGCGACGGGTCGCTCGGACTACCCGAACCAGGTGAACAACGTACTCGGCTTCCCGTTCATCTTCCGCGGCGCGCTCGACGTGCGCGCGACCGAAATCAACGAGGCGATGAAAGTCGCCGCCGCGGAGGCGCTCGCCGAACTGGCCCGTCAGGACGTCCCCGACGCCGTCGTGAAGGCCTACGGCGACCAGCCGCTGCAGTTCGGCTCGGAGTACATCATCCCGAAACCGCTCGACCCGCGCGTGCTGTTCGAGGTCGCGCCCGCCGTCGCGCAGGCCGCGATGACCAGCGGCGCGGCTCGCAAGGACCTCGACGTGGCCGATTACGAGGAGCGCCTCGAAGCCCGTCTCGGCAAGTCCCGCGAGATGATGCGCGTCGTGCTCAACAAGGCGAAGTCGGACCCCAAGCGCGTCGCGCTGGCGGAGGGCACCGACGAGAAGATGATTCGCGCCGCCTACCAGATTCAAGAACAGGGTATCGCCGACCCGATTCTCCTCGGCGACGCGGACACCATCCGCGCCACCGCCGCCGACCTCGGGCTGGAGTTCGACGCCAACATCGTCGACCCGGCGGGCGAAGACCACGAGGGCTACGCCGACAGGCTCCACGAGCTCCGCCGCCGCAAAGGCATCACCCGGAGCGAGGCGGGCGAGCTCATCAGCCGCGACAGCAACTACTTCGGTAGCGTGATGGTCGAACAGGGCGACGCGGACGCGCTCCTCACCGGTCTCACCCACCACTACCCGAGCGCGCTGCGGCCGCCGCTGCAGGTCATCGGCACCGCCGAAGACGCCGACTACGCCGCAGGCGTGTACATGCTGACGTTCAAGAACCGCGTCATCTTCGCCGCCGACACGACGGTTAACCTCGACCCCGACGACGAGGTGCTCGCCGAAATCACGAAACACACCGCCGAACTCGCGCGGCGGTTCAACGTCGAACCGCGCGCGGCGATGCTGTCGTACTCGAACTTCGGCAGCGTCGAGAACGAGGGCACCCGAAAGCCGCGGCAGGCGGTCGACATCCTGCACGACGACCCCGAGGTCGACTTCCCCGTCGACGGCGAGATGCAGGCCGACACCGCCGTCGTCGAGGATATCCTCGAAGGCACCTACGACTTCACGGAGCTCGACGAACCGGCGAACGTGCTCATCTTCCCGAACCTCGAAGCGGGCAACATCGGCTACAAACTGCTGCAGCGCCTCGGCGGCGCGGAGGCAATCGGCCCGATGCTCGTCGGCATGGACAAACCCGTTCACGTGCTCCAGCGCGGCGACGAAGTGAAGGACATCGTGAATCTGGCGGGTGTGGCGGTCGTGGACGCGCAGGAAGAGTAGCAGTCGGTCGATAGCGACCGTCGACTCTGGTTTTCTTTTCGTTTCTAAACTACGTCTGACACCAGCAAATCGAGGTGGAAGCTACGGGTATCACAGGCGAGACGCTAGAATCTCGGTCGGCGAAATGCCGATCACCCGAACGTCAGCACGGCCAATCCGGCGACGTAGCCGGCGAAGAGTACGCCGCCGTAGACGACGAACGTCACCGAGTCCGGCGGCGAGTACACCGACGCGTAGCCGAGCACGCCGAGGAGGACGAACCCCCAGTCGCGGTGCAGCACCGACGAGGAGACGATACCGTCGCCGACGAGCGCGACCATCAGCGGAGGTAGCGAGAGGGCGACGCCGACGGCGACGGGCAGAAACAGCGCCACCTCCGCCAGCCAGTACGGTCGGTACGCCGGAACGAACCCGCTTCTGAGGATGCCGAACTTGAGCAGTTCCAGCAGTGCGGGAACGACGAGCACCGCACCGAGGACGACGCCGAGCAGACAGAGTCCCGCCGACAGGAGATACAGCCGTCTCGTTCGCGTGCCGTGTGGACGAATCTCCGCGCGTGCCTGCCAGAGGAGCGCCGTTCCGGCGACGCCGACGCCTGCGAGCGCTGCAACCTGCAGTTCGACGCCGAGCGAGACCAGCGGGTCGGTCGGGAGCGTCGTCCCCGCGGGCGCGTAGACGCCGAGCGCGGCCTTCTGGAGGTCGACCCCGGTCGCTCGAAACGCGGCGAGCGTCAGCGCGACGGCGACGGAAAACAGGAGGGTGAGTTCGCGTGCCTGCGTGCGGGCAATCCGCAGAAGAACGCCACTCCCTCTGGGTCCGAGCTCCCGCACGCGATCTGCTTCGAGGACCATGCGAGGGGTATGCCCAACCGTGTTATCAATTTTCTCCCCCCGAATCCGCCTCCGCGACTCCCTCCGTCGACATCGTCGACGTCCGCGACTGACCCGGGCTGTCAGGTGTCGTCGGCGTCTGTCACCGAGTCGGAGCGTCGATTTTCGTCTCCGTCCTCGTCTCCCCCTTCGCCGGCGTTCGTCCCGTCTCCGGGTGCTCGGGCGGGGTTCCCGACGACGGACGTCTCGGGGGGAACGTCGTCGACGACGACCGAGCCCGCCCCGACGCGGGCGTTCTCGCCGACGGTGAGCGGCCCGATGAGGGTCGCGTTCGCGCCCAAGACGGCGCCGTCCTCGACGGTCGGGTGGCGCTTCGTCCGCTGCATCGAGTTGCCGCCGAGCGTGACGCCGTGGTAGAGTACGACGTCGTCGCCTATCTCGGCCGTCTCGCCGACGACGACGCCCATCCCGTGGTCGATGAACACCCGACGGCCCACGGTCGCCGCCGGGTGGAGTTCGACGCCGGTGAGAAACCGCGAGAGATGAGAGAGCAGTCGAGCGGGGAGGTGCAGATGTGCGTTCCACAGCGCGTGCGCTATCCGGTGCATCCAGAGCGCGTGGACTCCTGGGTACGTCAACAGAACTTCAGTGTAACTCAGCGCGGCCGGGTCGTTCTCCAGTGCGGCGCGCAGGTCTTCCCGGAGTCGTGTCCACGGTGACGGCATCGCTCGAACTGTCGTCGTCGCGGACGGATAGCTGTGTGCGTTTCGCCCCGGACTCGCCTGTCTCAGTCGCCCGCGGTCCGTTCGGTCCGCGACGGCGGGAGAACGCCGTCGCCGGCGCCGTTCGAGGCTCCCGGCGGTTCGGGGAGCACGCAGCGGTCGGGTTCGCGGTTCACGTGAGCGTACTCGGTGGGCGTGTTCGCCAGCACGTGGGCGGGATTCTCGCGGCTGTCGATGCGCGCCGCGCGGAGGTCGGCGAACCCCGAGATGCGCGCGAGGATGCCGCGCCAGTGGTTCTCGCTCCCGTCCGGGACCGGCGGCGTTCCGGCGGGGTTCCACGACGGGTCGGCGGCCGCGAGCGTCGCGGCGTTGACGTTCGCCGCCAGGTCGTCGTGGTCGACGAGGACGCCGACGCTCGCGGTTCTAGGTGCGCGCGCGGCCAGCACGTCCAAGCCGAGGTGAAGCGCACGGTACTCGGCGACGTTGTTATTCGGAACGGCGTCGGGGAGGGAGACGCGGGCGACCCGTACGCCGTCGCGCGTCTCGATGACGGCCCCGAGTCCGCCCCCGCCGGGACGGTACGACCCGTCGGTCGCGACGTAGAACTGGCGGTGGTGGGTTCGCGGCGGATGCGCGATGTGCGGGGTGGGCGATTGGTCGAACAGATTTCTCAGCGATGACCGGCGGTGTGCGGCCATGTCGCACGCTTGGTAATTCCGATACTTAACTGTATGGTCGACGTGTCACACCAGTAGTAACTCGACCACGTGTTGCGATTGGTCATACCATAGCATATATATCGGGGTAACGCCCATGTGCGTTCATGACTGAAGACAGGCAGTCACGTGTTAGCAGACGCCGTTACCTCCAGTTGGCAGGCGGTGCCGCCGCGACGGCAGCACTCGCCGGTTGTTCCGGCGACTCCGACGAGATAAACACCGAGACGCCCGCGGACACCGGGGGCGACGGCGGTGGAAACGACACCGGTAACGACACCGGGAGCTCCGACGGGGAGGACAACCAGGACGGCGGAGAGTTCGCCGTCACCATCACGCAGGGGCAGATGGACTCCGGTCTCGACCCTCACGACCACCGTGAGACGACGACGGACATCATCACCATGCAGATGTACGAGGGGGCGCTCGACCGGAACCGCGAGGGGCAGGTCATCGAGGGTCTCGCCGAGAACTACGAACAGGCGGAACCGGACCGCGTTCGTCTCACGCTCCGCGAGGGCGTCACGTTCCACAACGGCGACGAACTCACCCCCGCGGACGTCGCGTTCAGCATCAACCGCATCGTCAACCCCGACGTCGGCAACCTCGCCAGCCCGCAGAGCGACCAGTTGGCGGGTATCACGGAGGCGCAGCCGGTCGAGGGCGAGAACGCGGTCGACGTCGTCTCCGACGGCGTCAACCCGATGGCCGTCGGGCTGCTCGCCAGCTACGGTGACATCATGCAGCAGTCGTGGGTCGAATCGAACGACAACAGCTACATCAACAGCCACGCAAACGGCACCGGACCGTTCCAGCTGTCGAACTACACCCAAGACGAGAGCGTCGAGTACACGAAGTACGAAGAGTACTGGCGCGAACCGGCGGCCGTCGACGCGCTGACCATCACCTCGGCGTCAGAGTCGAGCACCCGCGTCAACCAGCTCGTCAGCGGCGAGACGGACATCGTCGTCAACGTCCCACCACAGGAGGTCAGCCGCATCAACGGCAACGACAACACGAGCGTCGAAGCCGTACCGAGTACGCGCGTCATCTACAACGGAATGCGGTACGACGTCGAGCCGTTCTCGAACCGCGACTTCCGGCGAGCGATGAACCTCGCCATCGACCTCGACACTATCGTCGCGGAGGTGCTCGCGGACTTCTCGGACCCGACGGGTCAGCCGACGCTCGAAGGGTTCGTCGGCTACAACCCCGACATCGACCCGTACCCGTACGACGTCGAGCAGGCCGAACAGCTCGTCGAGGAGAGCGGGTTCGCCGGCGCGACGCTCGAACTGCACACGCCGGTCGGTCGCTACCTGAAAGACCTCGAGATCGCGCAGGCGGTCGTCGGCTACATCAACGAGCTCTCGAACGTCGAAGCCGAGGTGACCCAGCGCGACTTCGGTGACCTCGCCGCGCAGCTCACCACCGGCAACATCGAGGACATGCCCGACTGGTACCTCATCGGCTGGGGCAACGAGACGTTCGACGCGAGTCAGACGCTCATCCCGCTGCTGTCGACCGACGGCGCGCTGTCGAGTTGGAGCAACGAGGAGTTCGACAGCCTACTCGACGAGGCGGGGCAGACCGCCGACGCCGACCAGCGCGAACAGCTGCTTCGGGAAGCGAACCAACTCGCCCACGACGAGGCGCCGTGGATCTTCCTCAACCGGCAGTACAGCGTCTACGGGGCGAGTTCGCGTATCGACTGGCAGCCACGTCGCGACGAGTCCATCAAGGCGTACGAAATCGCCCAGCCGTAACGGACGACTCACGCGGCCTTCTCTCCACTCAATCATGTCATTTGCACGATTCATAATCAAGCGGAGCCTGCAGGGAATCTTCGTCGTCTGGGGTGTCGTGACGGTCGTATTCCTCCTGCGGTTCTCTACGCCGGGCGACCCCGTCAACTTCATCGCCCCGTTAGACGCCAGTCCCGAACTTCGGCAGCGTATCGCCGAGGAACTCGGGTTGAACCAACCACTGTACGTCCAGTACCTCGACTATCTCGCGGGCTTGCTCACCGGCGACATGGGCTACTCGTACATCTCGGGGACGGAAGCGGCGACGCGTATCTTCGCTCGCATCCCGGCGACCGTCGAACTCGCCGTCGCCGCCACCGTCGTCGCGATTATCATCTCGATTCCGCTGGGCGTCGTCAGCGCGACGCGACGGCACGAACCGGCCGACTACGCCGCGACGACGTTCTCGCTCGCGGGTATCAGCACGCCGAACTTCTGGCTCGGCATCATGCTCGTGCTCGTCTTCGCGGTGCAGTTGAACTTCCTGCCGACGAGCCGCCGACCTATCGGATTCACCCCCGCGATGGGGTATCTCGTCGCGGGCAACCCCGCCAGAATCGTCCTCTGGCTGCAGCACATCACGCTCCCGGCCATCACGCTGGGGACGTACTTCACGGCGCTCGTGACGCGCCTGACGCGCAGCGGGATGCTCGACGAGCTCGGCAAGAGCTACGTCGACGCCGCCCGCGCCAAGGGGCTTCCGGAGACGCTCGTCCGGTACAAGCACGCGCTCCGGAACACGCTCATCCCGGTCATCACCGTTCTCGGCCTCCAACTGGGGACGCTCATCGGCGGCGCGGTCATCACCGAGGCGGTGTTCGCGTGGCCCGGACTGGGAACGCTCGTCATCAACAGCATCAACACCCGTGACTGGCCGCTCATCCAGGGCAGTCTCATCATCATCGGGTCGAGTTTCGTCTTCGTGAACATCGTCGTCGACGCGCTGTACGCGTACGTCAACCCGCAGGTGGTGTACGACTGATGGTCGCTCCACGCACGTGGCGGAATCTCCGCCGCGAACTCCGCGGGAGCGCGCTCGCCAAGATCGGCATCGTGCTGGTGTTGGCCATCATCTTCGTGGCGATGTTCGCGCCGTTCATCGCGCCGTACGACCCGTATCAGCAGGACCTACAGAATTCGCAGGTGCCGCCGCTCGGGTTCAGCACGACCGAGAACGAGACGCGCTCGGAGATGGTCAACGGGAGCATCCAGGTCATCGAGGAGGAGGTGACGGTGAACGCGACGATGGCCCACCCGCTCGGCACCGACGCGCTCGGCCGCGACATGCTCTCGCGGACCATCTACGGGGCGCGTACGTCGCTGCTCGTCGGCGTCCTCGGGACGCTGTTGGCGGTGCTCATCGGCGTCACCGTTGGCCTCACCGCCGGCTACTACGGCGGCCGCGTCGACGACGGCCTGATGCGGATGTCCGACATCATGTTGGCGTTCCCGTCGCTCGTCCTGGCTATCGCACTCATCGGCCTGTTCGGCGGGGTGACGATACGGATACCCGACCCGTTCGTCGCCGTCGGACTCGCGCCCGATATGCCGCCGAACATCGTGTTACCGGGCACCGTCGTGCTCGTCGTGGCGCTGGTCAACTGGGTGTGGTTCGCTCGCGTCGCCCGCGGCGAGGCGCTCAGCCTCCGCAGCGAGGAGTACGTGAAAGCCGCCCGCGCGCTCGGCGCGAGCGACGGCTCTATCGTGGCGCGACACATCTTCCCGAACAGCATCACTCCCATCCTGGTGTTGGCGACGATTCAGGTCGCCGCCATCATCCTCCTGGAGAGCTCGCTGTCGTACCTCGGCTTCTCGGGGGCGAACCTCTCGTGGGGGCTCGACATCGCACAGGGCCGTGACTATCTGGCGTCGGCGTGGTGGATCGCGTCGATTCCCGGCGTCGCCATCGTCTTCGCCGTCATCGGGGTCAACCTCGTCGGCGACTGGCTGCGCGACGCGCTCGACCCCGGCATCGAGGGGGAAGGAGGCGTTTAGATGGACGAGATACTCAAAGTCAGAGATCTGAAGACGCGGTTCTTCACGGAGGAGGGACAGGTCAACGCCGTCGAGGGCGTCAGTTTCGACGTTCGAGACGGCGAGATATTCGGCATCGTCGGCGAGTCCGGCAGCGGCAAGTCGGTGACGGCGCTGTCGGTCATCGACCTCATCGAGTCGCCCGGCAGGGTGACCGCCGGCGAGGTCTGGTACCGAAACGAGGCGCTCGCCGACGAGTTCCGCGAACAGAAGCCGGACGCCGTCGACGGCGCGTTCGTCGACCTGCGGCAGTTACCCAAGGGCGTCCGCCGGTCGCTTCGCGGTCCCTCGTTCAGCATGGTGTTTCAGGACCCGATGAGCAGTCTCAACCCCTCCATCACGGTGGGCGAACAGATCGCCGAAGCGGTCGAGGTCCAGCGCCGCGCCCGCGCGAACCCGCGGAGCACCCGCTCGCGGACCCAGGGGTACGGTCTCGCGCAGTACCTCGTCGACAGCGTCGTTCCCGGTCGGGAGTACACGAGCGACGAGAGCAAAGAGCGAGCCATCGAACTGCTCGAACAGGTCGGCATCCCCGACCCGGAGGCGCGCGCCGAGGAGTACCCCCACCAGTTCTCCGGCGGGATGCTCCAGCGGGCGATGATCGCGCAGGCGCTCGCGGGCGAACCCGACGTCCTCGTCGCCGACGAACCGACGACGGCGCTCGACGTGACGATTCAGGCGCAGATTCTGAACCTGCTCAGAGAGCTACAGCGCGAACAGGATATGAGCATCATCATGATAACGCACGACCTCGGCGTCATCGCGCGGATGTGCGACCGCGTCGGCGTCATGTACGCCGGACAGGTCGTCGAACGCGGCACGCTCGAAGACATCTTCGAACGGCCGGTACACCCGTACACGGAGGGGCTGTTGGGGTCGATTCCGGACCTCGAAGACCCGTCACCGCGGCTGTCGCCCATCGAAGGCAACGTGCCGAGTCTGCTCGACTCGGAGATGGGCGGCCGCTGTTACTTCGCGGACCGCTGCCCGAAGGCGATGGAGACGTGTCTCAACCCCATCCCCGAGTACGACACCGACAGCGGCGACGTCGTCGGCGACGGCGCGAACGCGGAGGCGGTTCACACCGCCCGCTGCGTGCTCGCGACCCGCGAGTTCGACCCCGCGGAGGCGCTCGCCGACGACTACTTCCGCGGCGCGGACGAGGCGGCGGACCCGGAGACGCCGGAGGACGCCGCCGAACAGGAGGTGGTGAGCGATGACTGAGAACCGCCGACCGACGGCGACCAACGGCGACCCGCTCCTTCGGGTCACCGACCTGAAGAAGTACTACGGCGAGGAGAGTTCGCTGTTCGACACGCTGCTCGGCCGCGAGTCCGAGAGCGTCAAGGCCGTCGACGGTATCAGTTTCGACGTTCACAAAGGCGAGACGCTGGGGCTCGTCGGCGAGTCCGGATGCGGGAAGTCGACCACCGGCGAGACGCTGCTTCGCCTGCGAGAGGCGACCGACGGCCGCGTCGAGTTCGCCGGCGACGACGTCTACGAGATGGAGGGCGACGAACTGACCGAGTTCCGCCGCCGCGCCCAGATCGTCTTCCAGGACCCCTTCTCCAGTCTCGACCCCCGGATGACCATCGGCGAGATAATCTCGGAGCCGTACCGAATCCACGGACTGCCCGAGGAGTCGCCCGACGACGGGCGCTCGAAGCGCGAGTGGCGCATCGACCGGGCCGCCGAACTGCTCGAACGCGTCGGGCTCTCGGCGAACCACGTCGAGCGCTACCCGCACGAGTTCTCCGGCGGGCAGCGCCAGCGGGTCGGTATCGCTCGCGCGCTCGCGCTCGAACCGGAGTTCATCGTGCTCGACGAACCCGTCTCCGCGCTCGACGTGAGCGTGCAGGCGCAGGTGTTGAACCTGCTGGACGACCTCCAGGAGGAGTTCGGCCTCACATACCTGTTCATCGCGCACGACCTCTCGGTGGTCCGCCACATCTGCGACCGAGTCGCCGTGATGTACCTCGGCAACATCGTCGAACTCGGGCCGACCGACGACCTGTTCGACGACCCGCAGCACCCCTACACGCGAGCGCTGTTGGAGAGCGTCCCGCGGGCCGCAGTCGCGGAGAGCGGCCGCCGCGTCGAGCCGCTCGCTGGCGACGTGCCGAGTCCGCGGAACCCGCCGAGCGGCTGTCGGTTCCGCACGCGCTGTCCGCGGGTCATCCCGCCCGCCGACGTGACGCTCTCGCAGCGGGCGTACCGCGAGGTGATGGACCTCAGAGACCGCCTCGAACGCGGCGAGTTGAGCGCGGAGTCGGTGTGGAGCAACGTCGACGACGAGACCGACAAACCGGGGTTCAAGCGCCACCTCCGAGAGGAGTTCTTCAGTCACGACCTGAGCGGCGACGACGAAGCGGCCGTCGAACGGGCGCTGGAGGCGTTGTCGAACGGCGACACGGAGGAAGCGATCGCCATCCTCCGCGAACGCTTTGAGAGCGTCTGTGAGACCACTCGACCGCTGTTGCAGGAGCGCGAGCACCCGTCGGCGTGCCACCTGTACGAGCAACCGGCGGACGCACCGGTCGACCGCGACCCGGTGCGCGCGCACCCGGAAGCCGACGTCGTCGGCGACGACGAGACGGGCGCGGAGGCCGACTGAGTCGCACGTCGGTCCCGCGGGCGCGTCGCAACCGGCCTCCTCCGCCGCAAACGAAAACTACACGCCCCCCGACCGACCAGTTTCGACGTGACTCAAACACGGGACGCACTGCTGTTTCTCCTCCTGGCCGCCGTCTGGGGGTCGGCGTTCATGGCCATCAACGCCGGACTGGCGTCGTTTCCGCCGGTGCTGTTCGCGGCGCTGCGCTACGACATCGCGGGCGTGTTGATGCTCGGCTACGCCGCGTACGCCGTCGACGACCCGATACCCCGAACCCGCCAGCAGTGGGCCGCCGTCGCCGTCGGCGCGGTCTTTCTCATCGCGGCCTACCACGTCCTGTTGTTCGTCGGCCAGAGCGGGCCGGTGACGAGCGCCGCCGCGGCGGTTCTCGTCAGCCTCAGCCCCGTCTTGACGTCGGTGTTCGCGCGGATGTTCCTCCCGAGCGAGCGACTCACCGCCGCCGGCGCCGCGGGCCTCCTGTTGGGTCTGGTGGGCGTCGCCGTCCTCTCGGACCTGGACCCCACCAACCTGCTCGCGGGCGCGACGGTGTCGAAACTGCTCGTCTTCGGCGCAGCGGCGGCGTTCGCGCTCGGAAGCGTCCTCTCTCAGCGCATCGACGACGGGCTCCCCATCGAGACGATGGAGGCGTGGGCGATGCTCGGCGGCGCGGCGCTGATGCACGTCGTCTCGCTCGGGATGGGCGAGACGCTCGCCGACATCACCTGGACGACGCGAGGCGTCGCGGCGCTGCTGTACCTCTCGCTGGCGGCGAGCGCGCTCGGTTTCCTCGTCTACTTCGACCTCCTGGACCGACTGGGGGCCATCGAGATCAACCTCGTCTCCTACGTCGCGCCCGTCTTCGCCGCGATTTCGGGCTATCTCGTCCTCCAAGAACCGCTGAGCACGGAGACGGCGCTCGGCTTTCTGTTCATCTTCGGCGGGTTCGTCCTGCTGAAACGCGATGCGATACGCGAGCAGTTGGTCGGCCGTTCCGCCGGGCTGTCGTAATCGTCGGCCGTCCGAGGGTCGGGCGCTACTCGGCTCGTTCGGTCCGCTCGGCTTCAACCACTTCGCCGACCATCGACCAGCCGTCGTCGTCCGGCCCCTTCCGGCCGAGCAACACGGACTCGTTGTCCTCGCTCGTGATGAGCCGATAGTCGGCGTCGTCGTCCTCGCAGGTGCCCTCTCCCTGGAACTCCCGTTGGAAGAACTGCGTCCCCGAGAACTGATAGACGGCGCTCGACCCGTCCGAGAGCGTCAGTCGAACCGGTTCCGGCGAGACGTTGTGGATGCGCTTTGCGATGGGGTTGAGGTCGGCCATTTCGCCCGAAGGGTCGGTGCCGCGGGTAAAGAATCGGTCGGACGGCAGTCGGAAACTCAGCCGAACAGCGCCGCGAGGTCGTCGCCCTCGATACCCGCGGAGAGGGCCAGCAGGAGCTTGATTCGGGCTTTCGAGGTCGGAAGGTCGCCCGAGAACAGCGCGCCGTGCTCGCGGAGCGTGACGCCGCCGCCGCGAGTGCCGTACACCTGGTCGGTCGGGCCGACGTGACAGCGCGAACTGACGACGACGGGGACCGATTCGACCGCGCGCGCGACGGCGTCGCCGAGGCTCCGGGAGACGTTACCGAGACCGGTCCCCTCGACGACGACGCCGTCCGCACCGGCGTCGACCGCTCTGTCGAGTTCGTCGCCGGCGACACTAATACCCGAGTGGACGACCGGAACCGTCGCCGACGCGTCGGCGGCGGTCGCCACCGGGAGCGACGCCGAATCCGAGGACGTACTCTCGGCGGTGCGGTGCAGATGCGTCTCCGACCGAGTGAACGTCGCCACGGGGCCTTTCCCCGGCGATTTGAACGTCGAGAGCGCGTTCGTGTGGGTCTTCTCCACGTCGCGGGCGGCGTGGAGTTCGTCGTCGAACGCGACGAACACGCCCGAAAATCGGGGGGAGGCGGCCGCTCTGACGGCGGTGAGGAGGTTCGCCGGCGCGTCGGTTCCGACCTCGTCGAAGCGGCGCTGCGACCCGGTGACCACGACCGGAACGTCGACGTCGAGCAGCAGCGAGAGCGCGTACGCCGTGTCCGCGAGCGTGTCCGTGCCGTGAGTGACGACGAACCCGTCGGCGTCGGACGCTTCCACCGCCTCGGCGACGGCGGCGACGGCCGAAAACTGCATGTCGAACCCCGGGTACGAGGCGATCTCCTCCGCGGTGACCGTCGCGTACTCGACGAGTTCCGGCACCGCCTCGACCAGTTCCGCGCCGCGTTTCGCCGGAGCGGCCCCCGTCTCGCTCGGTTCGCTGGCGATCGTCCCGCCGCAACTCAGCACTCGTACGTCTGGCATAGACGACTCTCACGCGCCCGCCGGTTGACTGTTTTGCACGCGGTGGTTTTTGTGCTCCCCACGGTCGAGACGCGACTCAGACGTCGTTCCCCGTCCGGCCACCGCCGCGTTCGACAATGGTCAAAATAGCTATTGGTCAGATCGAGTAGGTTACGCGCTCCAGTTCGTTCAATCGGAGGGAAAACTCCGTTGTGAGAGACACTCACTCCAACGTGGAGACGAAGTATGAGAAGCCTCTATAAACTTTTAGCTCCCCTCTCAGTCCGTCTTGAAAGATCAATTAGGGAACTGGTCAATGCTAAAACTTCCCGAATTCGGCTCAACACTCTACCCCCTATATGACCCCCCGAGTTGTACGAGATGGTGAGAGGTCCCATGTCCAACTCCTCCCCACTCAAGAACGAACGCCCCCGCCAATCGAACAGCCTCGTCGACGAGTTCTCGAACAGTCTCGGCGGCCGCATCCTCGCGCGTCCGGTGCAGTTCACGGCCTTCTGGGCCGCGATCGCGCTGCCGTTCTTCTACATCCCCGTCGTCGCCGGCGAGACGATCTTCGGCGTGGGGATGGAACTGCTTCCGCTGCTCTTCGTCGCGAACATCCTGGCGCTCGTCGTCGGGCACGGTCACAAGCAGTAGCTTCCCGCTCCGGTACGGTTCCCCGCAGCCTCCCACTCCGGTACGGTTCCCCGCATCTCTCCGCCGCTGCATCTTCCCGCACTTCCCCACACCATCGCACTGCCTCCCTCGGGACCGGCAGCCCTCCATACATCGTACGCCTCTCTTTACCGTACCTTCCCCCTTCGATTCCGCCCTCCGAGCTCGTCCCCGTGCCCGCGACCGACTCGTCGTCGCCGGGGTCGAGCCGCGTTCGAGTGTTCGCCGACGACGCGAATCGGGGTACTTTAGCGCCCGCTCGTCGCACGTTCTCGCATGTCTCTCGACACGGTTCCGCTCGGCCGCACCGGAACGAAGGTGAGCGAAATCGCGTTCGGCACGTGGCGATTCGGACGGAGAAACGACGACGGGGACCTGGAAGTCGGCCGCGAGCGGGCCCACGAGTTGCTCGACGCGTACGCCGACGCCGGCGGCACGTTCATCGACACCGCCGACATGTACGGCGAAGGGCGCAGCGAGGAGTACATCGGCGACTGGTTGGCCGACCGCGACCGCGAGGAGTTCGTCGTCGCCTCGAAGATTTACTGGCCGACCAGCGACCACGCGAACGGCCGCGGGCTCAACCGCAAACACCTCCGGAACAACGTCGACGAGATTCTCGACCGCCTCGGCACCGACTACGTCGACGTGCTCTACGTCCACCGGTGGGACGACGACACGCCCGCCCGCGAGTTCATGCGGACGCTCGACGAGTTCGTCCGCGACGGGAAAGTGAACTACCTCGGCGCGTCGACGCTCGAACCGAACGCCTGGAAGGTCGCGATGGCGAACGAACTGGCGGACAGGCGCGGTTACGAACCGTTCTCGCTCGCACAGCCGCGGTACAACGTGGCGAACCGGGAGATAGAGGGTAACTACCTCGACATGTGCGAACACTACGATATCGGCGTCGTCCCGTGGTCGCCGCTGGCCGGCGGCTTCCTGACGGGTAAGTACAGCCGAAACGAGAAACCGCCGAAGAAGTCTCGGGCGGCCAACGACCAGCAGTTCGCCGACTCCTACCTGACGCCGGAGAACTTCGACGCGCTCGAAGCCGTCGAAGCCGTCGCCGAGGAGGTCGGCGCGACGCCCGCGCAGGTGAGTCTCGCGTGGTTGCTGCACCACGAGCAGGTGACCGCCCCCATCGTCGGCGCGCGGACGACGAAGCAGTTGGAGGAGAACCTCGTCGCGAGCGACATCTCGCTCACCGACGCGCAGTTCCAACGCCTCGCGGGCGCGAAGTCGAACTAAGCGCGCGAACCGCCGAACCGGACCGCGGTCCCAACCGATTTGTGTCGGCACCGGCAACGCAATCGCATGAGCGACAGCGAAGCCGAGACCGGAGTCGACGTGGACGAGTGGCGCGCGGAGGTCCAGCACCAGCGCGAACAGAAAGACGAGTTCTTCGCCGACCACCCGCAGTCGCCGATTCCGCCAGAAGAGCGCGAGGCGTTCGACGGCCTCGACTACTTCGACCCGGACCCCGACTACCGCGTCGAGGCGACGGTGACGACGCACGACGAACCCGACCCCGTCGAGATGGAGACGACGAACGGCCCGAACGTCCGCTACCTCCGCGTGGTGACGTTCGACTTCGAAGCCAGCGGCGAGACGCAGACGCTCGCCGGGTACCGACAGGAGTCCGACGACTCGCGGTCGCTCTTCGTCCCGTTCCGCGACAAGACGACCGGCCAGCAGACGTACCGCGGCGGACGGTACATGGAGTTCGAACCGAACCGAGAACTCGAAGACGGCGACGAGGTGGTGCTCGATTTCAATCTCGCGTACAGCCCGTTTTGCGCCTACAGCGAGACGTTCGCCTGCCCGCTCCCGCCCGAGGAGAATTGGCTCGACGTGGTGATTCCGGCGGGCGAGCGGTTCGGAGAGTGACGAGCGGGCGGGGTTCGTCCGACCGAGACGTCGAACCGCCGTCCTGTCGGCACGGCGTCTCGAACCGCCCTCGCGGAACGAAAGCGAAATTCATTATGCGTCCGGCGATATAGCCGAGGTATGGACGTAACACGCAACGGAACTCTCGGCCTGGGAATGATGGTCGTCGGCACGCTCGGCTTCGTACCGACGGCGCTGCCGTCCTCGACGTTCGCCGGCGTCGTCGGCGGTCTCATCCTCGTCGTCGCCGCGGCGCTGCTCACGGCCGGCACCTATCTCGTCGGCACCGACGTGACCGGCCGCGCCGTCTGAGACCCGAGACACCGATTCGATTCTCGTCGATTGCCACTGTGAGAGCGGTCAGTACGACCGCCGAGCGACGACCGCGCCCGATTCGTCTCGGACGACCACCTCGTCGCCGTCGTTGTTCCACACCGGGCTGTTCGCGCCCCAGTACAGCGTCTCGTCGGTGTCCTCGCCGTCACCGGTCCGTAGCGTGACCGTCGCACCGGGTTCGAGGGAGAACCCGTCCGGGAACTGGTACTGCTTGCCCGCTTCGTCCGTCACGGTCCACCCCGACAGGTCGAGCGTCTCCTCGCCGCTGTTCCGGAAGACGAGGTACTCGTCGACGAGATTCTGCCGGTCGTCGCCCGCGGCGTCCTCGTGTATCTCGTCGACGACGAGCGACGAGTCGCCGCCGTCGGCCCTCGCCGTCTCCGAACCCCGACCGGTTCCGGCGGACGAGCCGCCGTCGTCGGTCGCACACTCCCACAGCCCGCGCTCCGCCCGCTGTGCCGCTGCTTCGGCGTCGTAGTAGCGCTCGCGGGCGGTGAACTGGCTGTCGTAGACGCGGGCGTAGCCCTCGGCGACGAGGCCGTAGTTGAAGTCGGTGTCGTCCACCACCACGTAGACGAGCAAGCGGTCGTAGTAACCGCGTCGCGGTTCGTTCGCGTCGAACCGGAGCGTGACCTCGCGGTCGAGCAGCGTCTCGGTCGCGTAGTCGGTGGCGCGTTCGCCGTGCTCGTTGAGACACGCCTGCCCCGCCGCGGTGTCGGGGACGCTCTCGAAGTCGGCGGGGTCGCTCTCGCCGTACGTCTCCGGCGTGTCGACGCCGAGCAGACGGGCCGTGTCGCGGGTCCCGTTCGGATACGCTATCTTCACCGTGTCGCCGTCGACGACGTCGACGACCGTCGCGGTTCGACCCGGTCCTTCGCCGGGTAGCGGAGCGTCGCCGGCGGACGGTGCGCCGTCGTCGGGCGACGGGAGCGGCACGCCGACGCAGCCTGCGGTGAGGAGCGACACACTGACGACGAGAACGACCGTTGGTCGGCGAAGCACGTCCACGGGCCGGACAACGAGGTAGCGGTATATCAGTTCCACGTCGTCGGGTCGGGCGTCGGAGCGCCGAGCGGTCTGTTGTTCGCGTCTCCACCGGCGCAGTGGCCGAACCCGTCGGCAGCGAGCCCGCGGACGCCGTCAGGAGAGTCTGCTGTACCAGAACCGGAGCCACTCCGACAGCGGTCCGCGCGTCCCTTCGACGTGGACGCGGACCGTTCCGTCGAGTCGCCAGCGGGCGATTTCGGCGCCCGGTTCCATCCGAAGGGGGACGTCCACCTCCAGTTGCTCGAACCGACACTCGATAGTCTCCTGACGGTCGATCTCGGTGTCGATAACGTCCTCTATGACGTCGAACCACGTCTGCCCGGCCGCCGGCCGACCCACGGGCGTTCGTTCGGCGTCCGTCGCGGTGTTCGGACCCATCGGGTACAGATTACCCGTACCGGGGCTTGTAACTTCGCCCGCAACTCCGAACGCCGAGGGCGAGTGCGAGCCGAATTAGACCGCAGGAGGGCCCGTCACCGACTCGCTCGACGAAGTCGAGCTCGTCCTCTCCCGACGACGAGTTCGCGGTGTACGCGGAGGTCGAGCGCCGAATTCGCCCCGACTTCTGCACCGGACACCGGGTTAGTGACCGCCAAATTCGGCTTAACCGGTGGTTCGGCGCTTTCGCTCGTTCGGTATGGAGTTCAATACTATGGAGGTGTCGCCGGTACGAACTATCAGAGTCGTCGTCCGGACGCGTACCGTCGCGTTACCGGGCGGCGCTCGACGGCGGCCCCGAACCGGTCGCCGTGGTGTGTCAGTGTCCGGGGGTCGCGTCAGCGCCCGGCCGTTTTGTGCTAGTGGGGAGACGGCTCGACGCCGTCGACATCGTTTTCGAGGGAGCCACCCGCCGCGAGTCGCGGACTCGCCTCCGAGGACGAGCGGGGCGCTCCGGGGGTGTGCGGGGCGCTCCGGGGGTGTGCGGGGCGCTCCGGGGCGAAGTCGAAGTGGAAGTGGAAAATGCCCGGGGTGGGCTCCGAACCCACGATCTCCGCATATCCCAGGTCAGAGGCTCGGCAGGCCCCGTTGGGGCGGAGGCTTCCAAGGCGATACCGCACCGAATCTCAGAACCCTATGAGTGCGGCGCTATGTCCAGCTAAGCCACCCGGGCTCACTCTCATCTTGTCCGATGAGACTCTTGAAGCTTCCCATATCGGTTTACCGTGCGGCGGTTTCTCACCGAGATTCGCGTTCGCCGCCGCACCCCCTGAATTTATCACGCGTGACCGGGACACCCCTGCCATGAGCCTGCCGGAACTCGTCCAGACCGAACTGGACGACGAACCAGTCGCCGCCCAGGTGAGCCTCGGTGGCGAAGACGGACTGTTCGTCACGCCCACGCGAACGCTCATCTACCGCTCCGAGGGGCTGCTCTCGGACGAATCCGTCGAACAGTATCCGCACGACGCCGAACGCATCTCCGTCTCCGAAGGCGGCCGCACCTCGCGGAAAGCGAAGGTGACGCTGGACTACGGCCTCGACGGCGAGCGGTCGTTCTCGATTCCGTCGAAACGCCTCCAAGAGGCGCTGCACCCCGTGCTGGCCGGCATTCTCAGCGCCGCCGGAATAACCGACCCGGGCGAGACGGTGAAGCAGACGTTCCGGTTCAGCGAGCTCACGCTCGTCGTCACGAGCCACCGAGTCGTCAAACACATCGGCGCGCCCGTCTGGGACGAGGAGTACGAGGAGTACCACTACGCCGACGTGACCGACCTCACGTTCGAGGACGGCAGCGTCGCCACCTCCATCGTCCTCACGCTCGGCGGCCGCCAGGAGCGGTTCAAAGCGCCGAACGACGACGCGCGCGCGGTCCGCGAGACGCTGACCGACGCGCTCTGCACTTATCACGAGACGTCCTCGCTCGACGCGTTCCGGAAGGCGAAAGCCAGAGAGTCCGAGTCGGACCCGGCGCAGGACCGCAAGAACGTCTCCTTCGGCGACGGCCCCGCGCCGCTGAAAGCCAACCCCACGGAGTTGCGCGAGAAGCCGAAAAACGCGACGCGGCCGGACGACCCGGTGGATCTCGACGACGGCAGCGGCGACGCGACGAGCGAGACAGCCGTCGAAACGGCGGTCGAATCGCAGTCGGCGGCGTCGGCCGCGCAGGTGGAGTCCGCGGAGTCGACGACGTTCGAGGGGTCGGGCTTCGAGTCCGCCAGCGACGAGACGGCCGCCGCCGAGGCGGCGGCACCGGCGTCGGCATCGCCGGAGACGGCGGTCCCGGAACCGTCGGACGCCTCGGCGCCTCCCGTCGCCGGCGACGACACCGACGAACTCCGAGCGCAGTTGGCGACGCTGACGGAGACCGTCGAACGACAGAACGAGGAGCTACGGCGCCAGGCCGAACTCCTCGAGCGACTCATCGACGAACTCAGTCGCGGTCGGTGACGCCCCCGTCTCGGCGTCTCCGCGGCCGGTTCTGCGACCGCGTGCTCACTCGCGACCGGTGACTTTTCGGATACACGAGGAGCCGAACGGACCCAGCTCGCCGGCCTCGAAGCGGATGAAGTGACCCGTCGAAATCGACGCCCCGCAGCGCCGGCAGTCGAACTCGCCCTCGCGCGTGACGACCTGGCTCTCGAAGCGGACGAACGTGCCGCCGCGGCGCGTTCGGATACGCGCGCCGTCGCGTTCGACGATGCCTCGCTTCTCGGCTTCGTCGAGGATGTCGCGGGTCGTCGACGGGTCCGTCGTCACCGTCTCGATGCGGTCGATGACCGCCGGCAGCTCCAGCTCGTCGTGTTCGAGGTGTGCGAGCAGTTCGAGGGCGAGCTCGATGCGCTCGCTGCGGGTCGCGGCGATGCCGGCCCCCTCGTCGGTCGGTCCGTCGGGCACGTTCCGCGAATTTCGCAGCATCGGAGTTAACGGTTCCGTGGTGGGGCGACCGGCCGCGCCGCGTCGGGCACAAGGGGTTTGACGGCGGACGGCGAATCGGTGGTATGGAGTCCGACATCGGCGTCTCTGCCGTCGCAGTCGTCACGGAGCGGTGTTACTGAGTGTCGCGTCGCACCCTCCTCGCCTCGACGGCCGCCGTCGTCCTCGTCGCCGCGCTCGCCGCGTGGCTCGTCTCTCCCGAAACGCTGTTCGAGCGGCTTCGATGGGTCGCCGCCGACCCGGTTCGATTCGTCGCCGTGCTGACGCTCGTCGCGCTCGTCCGCCCGCTGTTGGCGTGGCCGACGACGCTTCTGGCCGTCGTCGTGGGCTATACGCAGCCGCTCACGTGGGCGCCCGTCGCGCTCGCGCTCGTCGTCGTGAGCAGCGTCCCGCCGTACTTCTTCGGCCGTCACATCCGCGGCGACAGCGGCCGGTTCGCGGCCGCGGGTGAGCGGTTCGTCGACACGACCGGCGACGTTCGCAGCGTCGCCGCGAGCCGGCTGTTTCCGGCGCCCTCCGACATCGTCTCCGTCGGGGCGGGAGTCGCCGACGTTCGGCTCCGGTCGTACGTCCTCGGAACCGCAGTCGGCGAGACGCCGTGGGTGGTCGGCGGTGTCCTCGTCGGCGGGTCGCTCGGTGCGCTGACCGCCGACTCGTTGACCGGCCTGTTCGACGTTCGCCTCGTCGCGGGGGCAGCAGCCGTCGGCGTGTTGCTCCTCGCGGGGCCGCTGTACCGCTACGCGTCGAAGCGGAACGTCAAACTCCGATAGCCCGCCACCCGAAGTTTATACCGGAGGACGCGGCCAGAGCCCCTCGTGCGCTGAGAGCGGCCGTGACCCGGACGAGGCGGGAGCGCGACGACCCGGTCACGGAGCGATCCGAGGAGCTGTCCGTCGCCTGTTCGCCAGTTACTCTAGAAGCGACTCGCCGGTCATCTCCGGCGGTTGGTCGACGCCGATGAGCGACAGCAGCGTCGGCGCGAGATCGCAGAGCGACCCGCCCGCCCGAACCGTCCTCCCGCCGGCGTCGCCGGCCGGAGAGAGGTAAAGGAGCGGAACCGGGTTGTAGGTGTGAGCGGTGTGCGGTGTCTCCGGCGTGCCCATGTCGTCGGCGTTGCCGTGGTCGGCCGTGACGAGCGCGTGGCCGCCGGCGGCGAACACGCCGTCGAGCAGTCGGCCGAGCTGCGCGTCGACGGCTTCGACGGCCGCGACGGCGGCGTCGAAGTCGCCGGTGTGGCCGACCATGTCGGGGTTCGCGTAGTTGAGCACGAGCACGTCGGGGTCGTCGGACTCGATTATCGACAGCGCGGTGTCGGTCACCTCCTCGGCGCTCATCTCGGGCGTCGCGTCGTAGGTCGGCACGTCCGGACTCTGGACGATGCGTCGAATCTCGCCGTCGAACTCCACCTCGCGGCCGCCGTTGAGGAAGTAGGTGACGTGGGCGTACTTCTCGGACTCCGCGAGCCGTAGCTGCGTGCGGCCGTTCTCGGCGAGCACTTCGCCGAGCGTGTTCCGGGGTTGCTCCGGCGGGAACGCGACCGGGAAGTCGAACGTCTTGTCGTACTGAGTCATCGTCGCCAGGTGAATCTCCGGCGGCGTCGTCTCGGACGCCCACTCGGGGCGGACGTCGCCGAGCATTCTGACGAGCTGTCGCGCTCGATCCGACCGGAAGTTGAAGAAGAACACCGCGTCGCCGTCTTCGAGCGCCGGGCCGTCGGCGACGAGCGTCGGCTCGACGAACTCGTCGGTATCACCGCGTTCGTAGGAGCTCTCGACCGCCTCGACCGCCGAGAGCGCTTCGTGGTCGGCCTCGCGGTTCACGATGGCGTCGTAGGCGCGTTTCGTCCGCTCCCAGTTCTGGTCGCGGTCCATCGCGTAGTACCGTCCGGAGACGGTGGCGACCTCGCCGGTGCCGTGGTCGGCGACGACGCGTTCGAGCGACGCGAGGTAGTCGGCTCCACCCGTCGGGGAGGTGTCGCGTCCGTCGGTGAACGCGTGAGTCACCGCCTCGACGCCGTGGTCGGCCGCCGCCTCGATGAGCGCGTACAGATGCTCCTGGTCGGAGTGGACGCCACCGTCGCTGACGAGTCCCATGAAGTGGACGCGGCCGTCGTGTTCGGCGGCGTAGTCGAACGCGTCCGTGAGGACGCGGTTCTCGTAGAGCGAGCCGTCCGTGATGCTGTCGTTGATTCGGGTGTACGCCTGTTTGACCACGCGGCCGCTGCCGATGTTGAGGTGGCCGACCTCGCTGTTTCCCATCTGCCCGTCGGGCAGCCCGACGCGCCGGCCGCTCACGTCGAGTGTTCCGTACGCTCCGCTCTCGCGGAATCGGTCGAAGTTCGGTGTTTTCGCGGCTTTCACGGCGTCTCTCCGGTCGTGGTCTCCGAGCCCCCAGCCGTCGAGAACAACGAGTGCGGCCTGCATACTCCCTGGTTGGCTTTCGACGGTAACTAGCCTTTGCATCGAACAGTTCGCCGTCGTCTCCCGCGTGATCAACAAAGTCACGACGAGCAGTCGGAAAGGCGGACCAAATCGGGGATCACGTCTATCCGAACTGCGGAGGACTCGCCGTCTCGACAACTTTTACCGCACACCGTCCGTCTCTCCGACGAATGGCGAGCGCACGCCTCATCCCGGACCGCTACGTCGAGTACTACCTCGGCAACGCTCCGAGTCTCGTCTGGTTGCTCGTCGTCAACGCCGCAGCGTTTCTCGTCGGCGTCCGCTACTACGTCGAGACGATGCCGGCGATATCGACGTTTCTGTGGCCGCTGTACGGCGACTCGCCGACCGCGTTAGCGCTGGGGACGCTCTCGTTGGCGACGCTCTTGCCGAACCTCGGCCGAAGTATCGACGACGCACCGCTGAACCGCCCGCTGGTCTACCTCCACACGCTCTCGGTCGTCTGGCTGGTGAAGTTCGGCCTCTGGACGGCTGTGGCGCTGAACCTCCGCCCGGAGCTCTACTTCGGATTCGGTCTCCCGTCGCTGTGGAGTTACTGGGGTATCCTTCTCACGCATCTCGGATTCGTCGTCGAAGCGTCGCTCGTCGCCCGCATCGGGGCGACGACTCGCGGGGCGCTCGCGTTCGCGCTCGTGTTAGCGTTTGCGAACGACGTGTTCGACTACGCGTTCGGCTACCATCCGCCGCTTCGGTACGAGCCGGGAGTGACCCTCACAGTAGCTAGCGTGGCGATTTCGGTCGTCTCGGTCGGTGTCGCGGCCGTTCTACTCGACCGGTTCCGGGAGCCGACGGTCCGGAAGTAAGAGGTGATTACCGTCTGATTTCACCGTTGCAGGTCCGCGTAGATTCCACCTGCCGGCTTCGAAACACACTGAACAGAACGAACCCGAAGGTGAACGAAACGAACGGAGGTTCGTGTTTATGGGCGTACGCGAGGTAGCGAAATTCGATGAAAGCCGTCTACGCCCTCCTCGTCGCGGTGTTCGTCGTCGTCTCGTCGGTTCCGGCCGCCGCCTCGGTCTCGGCGACGTCGACGACCGACGCCGCGTCGCAGGTCGACACCGACGAGAGCCAACTCGGCGACAACGTGACGACGTTCGTCCAATCGACCGCTGCGGAGACCCGCGGCGTCGTCACGAACGAGAAGTGGGAAGCACAGTTCGAGCGAAACGGCGACAGAGCGGCCGTCAATCGGCGAATCGACCGCCTCGAGAGCGACCTCGCCGAACTCCGTCAGCGCCGCGACGCGCTGTCGGCGGCGGTCGAGAACGACACCCTCTCGGGACCGCGGTACCACGGCCGACTCGGCGAACTCGACGGTGAACTGAGCGCGCTGGCGGTCTCTATCGACGCGACGGAGCGAGCCGCAGAGCAGGTCGACGCGAACACCAGTCGTCTGTCGACGCTCCGCACCGAGACGAGAGAGACCCACGCCAACGTCGCCGGCCCGACGGCGACGACGCCGCTCGGACCGCCGGCGAACCGCCCCAACGGCACCGGCGAGGGCGACGGAGCAGCCGACTCCCGACAGTTCGTCCACAGTAGCGTCCAGCCCGTCGGCGAGGGCGCCGACGAGGTCGACGGCGTCGGCGACGGCGAGGACCGCCCGGAGAGCCCGAACCCCGGCCAGACGAACGGTGAAGACGACGGAGTTCCGGTCGAACGCAAGTTCACCACGGACGTGACCCAGCCGAACGGTGAAGCGCCCGGAAAGGAGGACGTTCGCGGACGCCACTCGTAACGCTTCGCCCGGCGAGGAGGACGCCGACGAAAACGAGCACGCGCGGCGCGACTGCGAGCGAGATTCGAGGGCGAGCGAGCGGATTCGGGGGTAGTCAGCCTTTTCAGTTCTGCCGGCCTACCGGTGGGCATGGACTCTGCGGTACTTTTGGATCTCCTCGGCAACGAGAACAGGCGACGTATCCTCCGCTTGCTCTCGCACAAGCCGTGCTACGTCACCGAGATCTCCGAGTACCTCAACGTCAGTCCGAAGGCCGTCATCGACCACCTCCGGAAACTGGAGGAGGCGGGCCTCGTCGAGAGCCGAACCGACGACCAGCGCCGGAAGTACTTCCACATCGCCCAGAACGTCCGTCTGGAGGTGAACGTCTCGCCGTACGGGTTCGGCACGAAGAGCGCGTATCCGGCGAGTCCGACGCTCGAACTGACCGGACGCTGTTCGCACCTGAGCATCGACGCCGAGCCGCGGCAGAACGGCGACGACCTCGAATCGCTGGCGCGGGAGTTCGGCCGCCTCGAAACGATCGAGAACGAGCTCTCGCTCGCCCAGCGGTGGGTCCACGGCCGCATGACCGACGTGCTCGACCGCCTGAACGAGCGCATCGGTACCGACGCCGACAGCCGGTTCTACGCGAAAGTGCTCGCGGCGGTCGCCGGCGGCGCGACGAGCACGCTCGCCGTCGCCAAGGAGGTCAGCGCCCCGCCGGAAGTCGTCGAGCAGGTGCTGGACGCGCTGTACGAGCGCGGACTGCTCGCTCGGAAGAACGACCAGTGGACCGTCCGGTGAGCGTGTCGGAGTCGACCGGCCCCGTCAGAGCTCTCGCGTGACGCCGTCGCGGAGGTCGCGGCCGAAGTAGTGCCCGACGAGCGCGACGAACGCACCCACAGCGGCTCCGACGCCGCCGAGTTCGACGCCGTACTGCGAGATGACGTTCACAGCGACGGGGAGAAACGCCCCGAGCGTCGAGAGGACGACGCTGAACACGCCGACGAGCGCGCCGGCGAGCGCGGCCTCGACGTACCGGGGGCGGTCGGCGACGAGGCCGACGACGAACGCGGCGGCGAACAGGCCGAGCGCGCGAAGCAGCAGCGAGACGCCGGGAATCGCGCCGACGAGCGGGACGAGGCCGCCGAGAAACACGCCGAGGAGCGAGAGCACCAGCGCGAGGAGGAACGCCTTCGGCGCGAACAGCCGGCCGAGCCGAGCGGAACCGTCGTCGCCGTCTCTGGAGGAGGGGTTCGTGTGCGAGGACATATCGACCGGTTGGCGTGCATTCGGTATCATTCTTGTGCCGACTCGCGAGCGCGAGACGTCCCGTCGAGCGTCCTCCCGTCGCTCGCCTCCGTCGGTTCCCCTCCGCGCGTCGGCCTCCCCGGAGTCGCCCGCGAACGAGTGGATTCAAGTCCGCCGCGAGGGTAGCCGCGGGTATGAACGCAGGCGACCGCATCCGCGTCGAGCGCGGAGGCGTCACGAACGAGGGCGTGTTGATGCCGTCGACGACGGCCGAGCACCTCGTCGTCAAACTCGACGGCGGCTACAACGTCGGCATCGAACGCGACGACGCCGAGGTCGAAGTGCTCGAAACCGGCGTCTACGACGTGGAGGACGCCCAGTCCGACGAGGGTGACAGCTCCGAAATCGAGTTCGACGACGACCTTCCGACGGTTTCGCTCATCTCCACCGGCGGCACCATCGCCTCTACGGTCGATTATCGCACGGGGGCGGTGACCGCGCAGTTCGACGCCGAGGACGTGCTTCGCGCCGTACCGGACCTCGCGGGGCGGGCGAACTACCGCGGCCGCGTCGTCGCCAACATCCTCTCGGAGAACATGACGCCCGACGTCTGGCAGGAACTCGCGCGGGCGGTTCACGAGGAGATCGAAGCGGGTGCGGACGGCGTGGTCGTCATGCACGGCACCGACACGATGCAGTTCTCCGCCTCGGCGCTGTCGTTCATGCTCGACACGCCGGTTCCCGTCGTCTTCACCGGCAGCCAGCGCTCGGCGGACCGCCCTTCCTCGGACAACGTGATGAACGCGGTCTGCGCCGTCGAAGCGGCCAAGTCCGACTGCGCGGAGGTGCTCGTCTGCATGCACGGTACCGAGAGTGACGACGTCTGCGCGCTCCACCGCGGCACTCGCGTGCGCAAGAACCACACCTCCCGCCGAGACGCCTTCGAGACGGTCGGCGCGAAACCGCTCGGCGAAGTCGACTACGACACCGAGGAGGTTAGCTTCCGCCGCGAGTACGCCGAGCGCGGCGCGGCGGACCTCGACGTGGCGCCCGCCATCGACGGCGAGGTCGAACTCGTGAAGTTCACGCCCGGGATGGACCCGGCGGCGCTCTCCTACCTCGACGGGAAATCCGGCGTCGTAATCGAGGGGACCGGTCTCGGACACGTCCACACCGACCTCATCCCTCGCATCGAGGAGTTTGTCGACGACGGGACGGTCGTCACGATGACTAGCCAGTGCATCGCGGGCCGCGTCTGCGACCGCGTCTACGACACCGGCCGCGACCTGCTCGACGCCGGCGTCGTCGAGGCGGGCGACACCCTCCCCGGCACGGCGAAGGTGAAACTGATGTGGGCGCTCGCGAACCTCGGCGACCCGGCCGACGCGATGGGGCGGAACCTCGTCGGCGAACTGCAAGAGGAGTCGAAGCCGTGGACCTGACCGTTCGGCAGGCCCGACCCGAAGATTACGACGCGGTCGCGGCGTTCACGAGCGAGACGTGGGCCGACCGCGGCGGCTCCGACTACATCCCGCGCGTCTACCACGACTGGATCGCCGGCGACGGAGAGAACCAGCGGACGTTCGTCCTCGACGTCGACGGCGACGAGGAGAGCCCCTCCGAGGAACTCGCCGGCATCTGTCAGGGCGTGCTGCTCTCGGAGTACGAGGCGTGGGCGCAGGGGATGCGCGTCAACCCCGACTACCGGGGGCGGGGCGCGTCGATGCACCTCTCGAAGGCGCTGTTTCGCTGGGCGAGAGAGCGCGGTGCGACCGTCGCCCGCAACATGGTGTTCTCGTGGAACGTCGCGGGTCTCGGCCAGTCGCGCGCGACCGGGTTCGAGCCCTGCACGGAGTTCCGGTGGGGGATGCCGACGCCGGACGCCGACGCCGAGTCCGAGCTTTCGACGACGGCCGACCCGAACGCCGCGTGGTCGTTTTGGACCGGAAGCGACGCCCGCGCGGACCTGAGAGGACTCGCGCTCGACGCCGAGGAGTCGTGGGCGGTGTCGGAACTCACCCGCCGACGGCTCCGGACGGCGGCCGACGAGGACCGCCTGTTCGTCGTGAGCGAAGGCGGTACCCGCGGGTTCACGTTCCGCAACCGGACGTACGACCGACCGAACGACGAGGGCGACCCGGAGACGTGGGCCGAGTACGCCGTCGGCGCGTGGAGCGACCACGAGGCGGCGCGGGCACTGTATCGGGTGGTTGCCCGCGACGCCGCGAGCGTCGACGCCGAGCGAGTCCGCGTCCTCGTCCCCGAGGGCGTTCGGTGGGTGAGCGACACCGCCTACGCCCGCGTCGACGTCTCCGACGAACCCGACTTCGTGATGGCGGCGGACCTGACCGACCCGGCGGTCGTCGATAGCTGAGGCGGAAAAATCGAACTCGGGCTTTTGGCTCAGTTACTGCCGAACAGCCGCTCGCGTAGCGTCCGCGTCCGCTTCTTCTCGGCGAGCAGCACCGAGCAGTCAACCTCGTCGACGACGTTCAGCACGAGGCTGTCGGTGAACAGCCGCGAGAGCAAGCCGCGCTCGGTCGCGCCGACGACGAGCATCGTCGATTTCGCCGCGTGGCGGCCGATAGCCGCCTCGACGTCGCCCGACTCGACGACCAGTTCGGCGTCTTCGAGTCCGCGGTCGGCCGCCCACGATTCGAGGAACGCCCGTCCCTCCGACTCGTCGTCGGCGACGTGCAGGAGCTTCACCGTCGAACCGTACTCCGCGCGGAGCATCTTGGCGACGGCCGCCGAGAGGTCCGAGTCCGGGCCGCCCGCCGTCGGCACGAGGACGCGCGAGGCGTCGAAGCCGCGGTCGCGGAGCACGAGGAAGTCGCAGGGGAGCGAACTGGCGAGTTCGTCGATGGCGCTCTCGGCGCGTCCCGGCGACCCGTGGGCGTCCGGCCCCCAGCCCATGACGGTCACGTCGGCGTCGTAGGTCCGCGCGGCGTCGAACACCTCCTCGAACGTCCGGTGCGAGAGAATCGTGTGCGTCTCGACGGGGACGCCGAGCGTCTCGGCGTCGTCGCGGGCGCGTTCGAGGATGCGATGCGCGGCGTCGTAGTCGCCCTGCCGTCGGGCGGCTTCGAGCGAGGTCTGGTCGGGCACCTGCTGGATGTTGACGGCGACGACGGTGCCGTCCTGTTGCTTGGCGATGGCGCTGGCGAGCGTGATGAGGTCGGTCTGGTGTTCGGGGTTGGCGAGCGGCACCATGACGCGGTACTGGCCGCCGTCGGGTTTGACCGACGTCGCCGCGGAGACGGCGGGTTCGGGCATCTCGTCGGACCTGCTGAGGATGTAGTCGCTGAGGACGCCCTGTTTCGTCGTCCGAGAGCGGGCGTAGAAGAGGTACCAGAGCGCAGCGAACGCGACGAACGCCGCGCTGAACGCGATGGAGGCGCGCGGTTCGATGAACACGATGAGCGCGAACGAGAGAATCGAGCCGACGATGGGCGTGACCGGGTAGAACGGTACGGTGTAGGAGGGTTCGTACCCCGACGCGTCCGCCTCGCGCATCACGATGAGCGCGATGTTCAACAGACCGTAGATGACGAGGTGGAGCACGCTCCCCATCGTCGCCAGCGTCTTGATAGGAGCGACGAGGATGAAGAGCAGGATGAACGCGCCGGTGACCGCGATAGAGCGGTACGGCGTGCCGAACCGCTCGTGAATCTCGTTGAGTTGGGGCGTCACGATGGCGTCGCGGCCCATCGCGAAGTTGATGCGCGACGAGGCGAGAATGCTCGCGTTCGCGCTGGAAGCCGTCGCGAGCAGGCCGCCGAACAACATGGCGATCGCACCGGCCGGACCGAGGATGAGCCGGGCGACTTCGACGACGGCGATCTCGCCCGCGAGCTCCTGCTGGGCGATGAAGCCCTGTTCGACGGCGGCGCTCATCACGACGAGCACGAGCGCGTAGATGAGCGTCACGATGACGACGCTGCCGATGACCGCCCGCGGGAGGTTCTTGTCGGGGTCTTTGATCTCTTCGGCGACCGACGTTATCTGGACGAACCCCAGATAGGAGACGAAGATGAGGCCGGTGGTCGTTATCATCGGTCCGAAGCCCCGGCTCTCGGGGATGTTCGCCGGGTCGGCGCGGAACGACCCGACGACGGTGAACACGGCGAGAATCGCGACGAGCAAGACGACGATGACGTTCTGCAGTTTCCCGGTCTCCTTCGCGCCGACGTAGTTGACGAGGACGAACAGCGCCGCCCCCGCGAGGGCGACGACCTTCACCGACGGTTCGACCGTGAAGACGACGAGGTCGATAGTCGGGACGATGGCGACGATGTACTCGCCGAATCCGACCATGTAGAACGCCGAGGCGAACGCCAGCCCCATCCAGTTTGCCCACCCGGCGACGGAGCCGAAAAGCGGCCCCAGCGCCCGGTTGACGTAGAAGTACGCGCCGCCGGAGCGCGGCATCGCGGTTCCGAGTTCCGAGGCGGACAGCGCCGTCAGCAGCGCTATCACGCCGCCGACGACGAACGAGACGATGGCGAACGAACCGGCCTGCTGGATGGCCGTCCCCGGGAGGACGAAGATTCCCGCGCCGATCATCGTACCGACGCCGATGGTCAGTGCGGCCAGCGGTCCGAGGTCTTTTGCGAGTTCCTCGTCAGCCATTGACGTACCAGAACGGTGAGACTGCATGCTGCGCTGTTCCGGAGTATGACATAGCAGGGAGATACGACTGCATCCGTTTAAGTAATTTGGAACGCGCATTCCGCGAATCGGCGCGGTAGTCGGCGCTCGGACAGGCCGAGTCCGTTACTTCGAGGCGGGAAGGACGACGACGGGTCGGTCGGCGTCCTCGACGAGCGAGGAGGCGACGTCGCCGGTGAGCAGTTTCGTCCACTTGCTTCCGCCGCGCGGCGTGAACACGACGGCGGACGCGTCTTCGTCGGCGGCGACGTCGAGAATCGTCCCCGCGACGTCCGTCCCGTACGCGACGCGGGTCGTCACGTCGACGCCCGCTTCGGCGGCCAGTTCGCGGACGACCGAGAACGCCTCTTCGGCGACTTCTTCGCGCTGTTCGACGGAGGCCTTGTCCGGCGCGCCGCCGGCCTTCTCGACGACGTAGAGGGCGAGCATCTCCCCGCCGACCGCCGCGATTCGAGGCAGCGCGGCCCGCGCCGTCGTCTCGGCGTCGTCGACGCCGGCGACGGGGACGACCGGGTGGGCGAGCAGCGACGTGTTACTGGACGAGTTCGGTTCACTCATGGCCGGGAGTACGGAGGGAAGTCGTATATGTTTCAGCATTCGAGTAGGGGCGTACAGAAAGAAAGCGTTCGGCGGACCGCTGGCGGCGGCCCTCAGACGGCGACGACCCACGCCCGGTACCCCTCGCCGTAGCCGTACACCTCGCGGACGGTCCGCTCGAAGAAGTCGGCCAGTCGGTTCGGGTCCGCGCGGGCGGTGATTCGGACGTTCGTCCCCTCGGCTTCTTCGGGCTGTTCGAGTTCGTCGATGCGGAACTCGGGGTAGTCGCCGACGAGCGCCTTCAGTCGGTCGAGTTCGGCGTCGGTGCAGTCGACGTTGACGGTCTGCTGGAAGAACTGCAGCCACGGCGGCGTCGAGTCCTCGACGTCGTCGCGTTCCGGTTCCTCGGCGGCGTCGACCTGAATCGTGAGGAAGTCGCTGGCGCGGGTGCGGTGCGCGGAGACGGCGTCGGCGAACAGTTTTCGACGTTCCGTCGGGTCGTCGGCGTCGAATCGAGTCATGTCTGAGCCGACGGCGGCGGCGGGCAAAAACCCGGGCGATTCGCGCTTTTCGTCGGGGTGGTATCGGCGGCTATCTTCAGTTCTTTATCCCCGGAGGGCGATAGGGGGAGTATGAGCGACAAGAAGGTGCTGTTACTCGGTGCACCCGGCGCAGGCAAAGGAACCCAGAGCAAGCGACTCGCCGAGGAGTTCTCGCTCGAACACGTGACCACCGGCGACGCGCTCCGGGCGAACAAGGACATGGAGACCGAGTACGGCACGCCCCGCGAGTACATGGACGCGGGCGAACTCGTCCCCGACGGACTGGTCAACGAGATCGTCGAAGAGGCGCTCTCGAACGCCTCCGGCTTCGTCCTCGACGGCTACCCGCGGAACCTCTCGCAGGCGGAGTATCTCGACGACATCACCGACCTCGACGCGGTCGTCTACCTCGACGTGAGCGAGGACGAACTCGTGCGACGGCTCACCGGCCGCCGTCTCGACCCCGAGACGGGCGACATCTACCACACGGAGTTCGACATGCCGGAGGACGAGGCGGTCGCAGAGCGACTCGTCCAGCGAGAGGACGACACCGAGGACGTCGTGCGCGAGCGCCTCCGCGTCTACGACGAGAACACCGCGGAGGTCATCCAGTACTACCGCGACAGCGGCGAACTCGTCGAAGTCGACGGCGAACAGACGCCCGACGAGGTGTTCGGGGACGTGAAATCCGTCGTCGCCGACGCCTGAATCGGGCCGCGGTTCGGAGCGCTCCACCCGAGACGATAGTAAAAGCTTCTTAACCGGTGGTAGCCAATCTCCGGCAATGGCAAGAGTCGAATCGCGGGTGCGTTCGCTCGTCTCCGACAACTCGGAGATGGAGCGAGCGATAGAGGTCGTCTTGGACCGCGCCGAGAACGGCGAAGTTCGGTGGGTCGACGTGCGCGACGACCTTTCGAGCGGCCAATGGGGCCGCCTCATCGAGCAAGGTATCCTCGTCGACGGCGACGAGGGGTTCCGTATCCAGGACCCCGACGCCGTCCGTGCGGGTCTCAATGGGAGCGCCGACGCGTCGGCGTCGTCCGCGACGGGTTCGTCCTCGTCCACGAGCGGCGACGACATCGAGACGACGAAGTGGTCGAAGTGGGACAAGGGGGCGGCCGTCGTCACCGTCGGGCTGTTCCTCGGCTACTCGGTCGCCGCGGTGCGTAACGTCGTCGGCGGCGCGTTCGACGTGTTCCTCGGACCGTTGGCCGAACTACTGCCCTTCTACGCCGTCGTGATGATTCTCGCGATGGGCACGGGCCTGTACTCGACGATCCTGCAGGCGAACCTGATGGACATGGACAAGATGGGCCAGTATCAGGCGCGGATGAAGGACCTGCAGGACCGCCGCAAGGAGGCCCAGGAGAACGACGACGACGCGGCGCTCCAGGAGATTCAGGAAGAGCAGATGGAGGCGATGGGCGAGCAGATGGGCATGTTCAAAGAGCAGTTCCGCCCGATGGTGTGGATCATGTTCCTCACCATCCCGGTGTTCCTCTGGATGTACTGGGCGATCGGCATCGGCGGCGGCACCGAGCACGTGGAGCTCCAGAACATCGTCATCCCGCTGGCCGGCGAGGTGTCGTGGAAAGAGGGCGTCGTCGGACCCATCCAGACGTGGATCGTCTGGTACTTCCTCTGTTCGATGGCGTTCTCCCAGATAATCCGCAAAGGGCTGAACATCAGTACGACGCCGACAACGTCGTAATCTCGCTCTCCTCTTCTCGTCTCGCCGCGCGACTCACCAAGCGACTGCGACGCTTCGGAGCCGAGCCGCAGGCGACGACCGACCGCAATGCCGTCGACCGACTCGCAGGCGACGACCGACCGTGCGACGCGCTCGCGCTGCCGTCGGCAACGATAACACCTTTCAATTTCTCCCGCCGAGAGGGAGTATGTTGCTAACCGTCTCCGGCCCGCCGGGCAGCGGAAAGAGCACCACGGCGGCCGGACTCGCCGAGGCGTTCGGCTACGAACACATCTCCGGGGGCGACATCTTTCGCGCGCTCGCCGAGGAGCGCGGCCTGTCGCCCGTCGAGTTCAACGAACTCGCCGAGGAGGACGACCAGATTGACAGAGATTTGGACCGCCGCCTCTACGACATCGCCGCCGAGCGCGACGACGTGGTCCTCGAATCCCGCCTCGCCGGGTGGCTCGCCGGCGACCACGCCGACTTCCGAATCTGGCTGGACGCGCCGCTGTCGGTGCGCGCCGCTCGTATCGCCGACCGCGAGGAGAAGTCCGTCGAGACGGCGAGGGAGGAGACCGACCGCCGCGAAGCCAGCGAGGCCAAGCGGTACATGGCGTACTACGACATCCCCATCGACGACCTCTCTATCTACGACCTCGTGCTCAACACCGCCCGCTGGGGTCCGGAACCCGTCCTCGACACGCTCGTTTCGGCCGTCGAGTCGTACGACGCCGACGCCGACGAGGGAAAGTATCCGGTCACCGGCGTCCGGTACGAGTTCTGAGATGACGATGCGCGGCCCACCCCAGGAGCGTTCGGTCGACGAACTGCTCGAGTTCGGCGTCGTCAATCTCGACAAGCCACCCGGCCCCTCGGCCCACCAGGTCTCGGGGTGGGTCCGCGACCTCGCGGGCGTCGACCGCGCCGCCCACGCGGGGACGCTCGACCCCAAAGTGACCGGCTGTCTGCCCGTCCTCACCGGCGACGCGACGCGCCTCGCGCAGGTGTTTCTCGAAGGCTCGAAGGAGTACGTCTCGGTGCTCGAACTCCACAAACCCGCGCCGAGCGACCTCGAATCGGTCGTCGCCGAGTTCGAGGGCGAACTGTACCAGAAACCGCCCCGGAAGAGCGCCGTCTCGCGTCGCCTACGCACGCGCGAGATTTACGAGTTGGAGGTGCTGGAAGCGAAGGACAGACAGGTGCTGCTCCGGATTCGCTGCGAGAGCGGCACCTACGTCAGAAAGCTCTGTCACGACATCGGCCTCGCGCTCGGAACGGGCGCACACATGGGCCACCTCCGCCGGACGGCGACGGACCCCTTCGACGACACCGACCTCGTGAGCATGTACGACCTCACCGACGCGCTGGCGTTCGCCGAGGAGGGCGACGAGTCGTTCGTCCGAGAGGCCGTCGCCCCCGCCGAGCGCGCGCTCACGCACCTCCCCTCTCTGACTATCGCCGACAGCGCCGCCGAACAGGTCGCCACCGGCGCCCCCGTCTACGCGCCGGGCGTCGTAGACGCCGACGACGGCATCGAGCGAGACCGACTGCTCGCCTGCTACACGCCCGACGGCGCGGCGGTCTGTCTGGGTCGTCTCGTCGGCGACCCCGACGCGGAACGGGGAATCGTCGTCTCGCTCGAACGCGTGCTCGTCTGAGTCCCCCGGCGACCCTTCGAACTACACCAGCCCTTCGTACCGCGAGAGCAGCAGCGGCAGCAGCGTCCAGTCGGTCACCGGTTGGTGGCGCGCCGCGTCGAGGGCCTCGTCGACGGGCAGGCGACGGACTCGCGTGAACTCGTCGTCGTCGGTCGCTTTATCGCCGGGTGTGAGCCCCGAAGCGAAGACGATTCCGCGGCGCTTCCGGAGCCACGCGACCGGATAGCTCGTCTCCAGCAGGCGGAGCGAGTCGGCGCGGTAGCCCGTCTCCTCGCGGAGCTCTCGGGCGGCCGCTTCGACGAGCGACTCGTCGCCCTCGACCGCACCGACGGGACAGGAGAGCACCGTCTCGCCGAGTCGGGGGCGGTACTCCTCGACGAGAACGATTTCGTCGTCGTGTGCGGCGACCACGCAGACCGAGTCGCGGGCGTCGACCCAGAATCGGCCCTCGGCCTCGTCGTCGGGTCGGCGGAGGCGGTCGTAGCCGAGGCGCGCGTCGTCGTCGCCGACGGAGACGGTGCGGAGAACCGACCACTCGTCCGGAGTCATCGGATGACCGTCGACGTACCACAGTATAGTTAACCGGTGCTTGCGAGCGGGTTCGGACGGGTTTCCCTCGACGGCCCGGCGAACGACGGACCGCAGGGGCTTGGGGCTTCGTCTCGTCTGCCGGCGGACGCAGCCTTTTGACGGTGCCGGGAGACGGGCGGATATGAACGTCGGAACCGCGGAAGCGCGACCCGGAGAGCTGACTCGTGGCTGGCTGAACGCGACCGGACTACCGACCGGCGGCGACGAACGCCTCCCCGTCGTCGTCGCGCGCGGCGAGCGCGACGGGCCGACGCTGTGGCTCACCGGCGGCGTCCACGGCGACGAGGCGACGGGCGTCGCCGTCGCCCAGGACGCGATGCGCGAGGAGCTCCCCGAACTGCTCTCGGGGACCGTCGTCTGCGTCCCGCTGGTCAACCCTGCCGGCCTGCGTCGCAACGCCCGGACGTCGTACTACGCCGACGACGACCCGAACCGCTACTTTCCGGATCCCGAGGGCGACTCTACGCGGCCGCCGAAGACGCAGGAGCGAATCGACCGGCGGCTGTACGAGACGCTCGTCGACTCCGCGGACGCGCTCGTCGACCTGCACACCGCACAGGTCGGGTCGATGCCGTTCTCCATCCGCGACCGCGTGCTCTACGGCGAGCGTCGAACCGAGGAGGAGGCCGAGTCGTTAGCCGACGAACTCGCCGCCTTGGTCGACGCGTTCGGCCTGCCGGTGCTCACCGAGTACCCCGCCGCGGAGTATCTCGACCAGGGACTGCACCGTTCGACTGCGGGAGCGGCGCTGAACGCCGCCGGCATCCCGTCGTTCACGCCCGAACTGGGCGGCCACAGCGTCGTCGAGGAGGACCTCCGCGCGGCGGGCGTCGCGGGCGTGTACGGCGTGCTCCGCGAACTCGGCATGATAGACGAACTCCCCGCGGGCGTCGACGAACCGGGGACCGGCGTCCCGTCCGCTCCGGTCGAGTTCCCGGTCCGGCGGGCGGTCCACCCGCGGACGGAGACCGCCGGGGTAGTACGCCACCGCGTCGACGCCGGAGACGTCGTCTCCGCGGGCGACGTCGTCGCCGACATCGTCACGCCGCACGGCGAGCGCGTCGACACCGTGGAGTCCGAACACGACGGCTACGTCATCGGACGGTACGAGGGGTTGGCGGCGTACGAAGGCGACGCGGTGGCGAGCATGGCCGTCCGCGACGACGACGAGTTGGTCGTCCCGCGCGACGAGTGAGGTAACCCGGAGCGTCGAAGCAACGCGCGTGCGACACGCTACCGCGACGCTGTCACGCGGTTTTCGCTGCCGTCGAAACGAAGGTGTTAAACGAAGGACCGCCGTTAGCCAAACTGCGGGACCGTAGGGTAGTGGTATCCTCTGCCGATGGGGTCGGTAGGACCTGAGTTCGAATCTCGGCGGTCCCATACTCTTCGATTTGGGTCCTCGTCGTGAGCGGAGCGTAACGACGGCAGTCCCATACTCTTTGATTTGGGAGCACGAAGGCGAGCGGAGCGACTCTTCGGCGGTCTCACTGTTCTGCTCACCGAGCGATAGCGATGCCCCGAGAGTGCAGACGGTACAACGACGACTCGGACGATGTCAGATCAGACCGCGCACCAACACGCCCAGGTCGACGGCCAGACAGAACAGGCCGGCGCCGAGCAGTCCGGCCCCCGACGGTTGTTCGTAGGTGGCGAGAACGTAGAGTCCGCCGAGCGCGACGAACACGTAGAGTCCGCGGAGGAACCACCGCCACCCGACGTTCAGGGTAGCGACGACGGCGGCGAGAACCCCGACCAGAAGCTCCTCGAACAACGAGGCGAGCGCGTCGAAGAACTCGTCGAAAATCACGACAGTGTACACTGTGTTCAGTTCTGTCAGATGAACGTTCCGGTCGGCGGTGGTCGGCGGAGCCGCCGGTCTCGGACTACTCGAAGTCGACAACCGAACGCGCTGACGCGGTGTCGCGGTCGGTTACGACGCGGCGTCCGATTATCGCCAACCTAAATCGAGAGACGCTCTCACGGGGGTCGAGAGTGTTCACTCCGAGCAGACAACAAACGAATAATGTGTGTTTTAGAGACTGTATAATATGAAGAACAGTAACTATATCCTATCTATTTCGACGTACCGAACAAAATACCTATGAGAGTGGACATCGGAAATTCCTTCGAGTCGGATAACTCGCGTCGTCTAACCATCCCGCACGAGAAGAATATCCAAATATGCGATACGTTACAACTGCCCACTACACCCGCTGTCGACCATGAATCGGGACGGACTGCTCGCTATCGCCGTCGCGGCGTGCTGTCTCTTCTCGCTCGGGACGGCCGCCGGAACGCTCGACTCGTCGATGCAGACCGACCCCGACGACGTTATCGACGTCGACTCGTCGATGCTCCCCGTTGGCTCCGACCAACTCGACGAACTGAAACAGACGTTGACGGAGCCCTCCGGCGGCGGTGAGGGAGACACCCAACAGCAGCGGCAGAAGAAGACCCAGTCGCAACAACAGCAGCAAGAACAGACGCACGACCAGCGCGAAGAAGAGCCGACCAACAGCGACTTCAGCCAGGAGTCCGAGACCGGCGACGAGGTCCCGCCCGAAGAGTCGCTCTGGGAGAAACTGCTCGGCCTCCTCGAAGCAGTCCTTCCGTTCGCCGTCCTCGGAGCCGTCCTCCTCGCGGCGCTGACCTACCGTGATCGTCTGGCCGCGCTCCTGCATCGGTGGCTCCCGAGCGGCGACGACGGCGCGTCGGCGGCCGCCGAGCCCGTCGGCGACCCGAAGCCGAAAGACGATATCTCGGCGGCGTGGTGTGAGATGCTCGCGGCCGTCGGCCTCGAACGCGAGACGAAGCTCACGCCCAGAGAACGCGGCGAAAAAGTGGTCGAGCGGCACGAAGGCGGCGGCGACAGCGAGGCGGTCTGGGGCCTCACGTCGCTGTACGAGAGCGTCCGGTACGGCGGTGACGAGGTGACAGACGAGCGCCGAGAGCGCGCCCGTGATTACCTCCGTCGGTTCCGCGGAAACTCCGGAGGGAACCGATGAGCGTCCGCCGTCTCCTCTTGGCGGGTACCGGGGTGGTCGTCCTCCTCCTCGGCTTCGTGAGCGGCGACCTCCTCCCCACCGACGGCCTGGTCGGGCTGCTCGGCAACGATTACCTGCTGATGGCCGTCTTCGCGGCGGTCGGGCTGCTCGTCGCCGTTTCCGTGCTCGCGTCCGGGCGGAGCGCCCGCCTCGAACAGGCGGAGATGCCCGACGCCGAGAAGCCGGTGTCGGCCCCCTCGCCGGGCGAAGGGTTCGACGAAGCGCTGTCGGACTGGCGGCTCTCGATTCCGATACTCGGACGGCGGCGGCGCGCCGCGCTTCACGACCGCCTCCGGCGCGCGGCCGTCGAGACGCTCCGAACGGCCGAGGGGTACGACCGCGCGGAGGCCGAACGCCGCGTCGACGAGGGGACGTGGACCGACGACGAGACGGCCGCCGCGTTCCTCCGAACCGAATCGTCGCTTCGCGCGGACGGAGGGAATCCTCCGAATACCGCACCGGCCGCACGCGGTACGCGCGACGCCGCGCGCCGGACGGCCGAGGAGATCGCGCGACTCGCAAGCGAGGGCCGGCAGTGAGCGAGTACCAGACTCACCGCTGGCGCGGCGTCGTCGCGCTCTCGTTCGTCGCGGGCGCGATCGGCCTGTTGGCAGACCGTCCGAACCTCATCGTCCTCGCGGGCGTCGGCGTGCTCTTCGCGACGTATCCGCGGCTCACCTCCTCGCCGACGCCCGTGCTGGAACTCGACCGGCGCGTGAGCGACCGGTCGCCGAACCCCGGCGACGTCGTCGACGTGACGGTGACGCTTCGGAACGCCGGAGAGAACACGCTCGCGGACCTCCGCCTCGTCGACGGCGTGCCGGCGGCGCTGTCGGTCGTCGACGGCACGCCCCGCCGCGGGGCGGCGCTCCGTCCGGGCTCGTCGGTCACCTTCGAGTACAGTATCGAGGCCAAGTCCGGTCAGCACAGTTTCGTCCCGGCGACCGTCGCAGTCCGCGACATCACCGGCGAGCACGAGGTCGAGACGACCGTGAGCGAGGAGACGGAACTCACCGTCACGGGCCGCTCGGACGCGCCCGCGGGCCGCGACGTGACGCTCGACACCGTCGGTCGAGTGCTCTCCTCGAACGAGGGCTCGGGGCTGGAGTTCACGCGGACCCGCGAGTACCGCCGCGGCGACTCGATGAGCCGGGTCGACTGGAAGCGCTTCGCCCGCTCCGGCGAACTGACGACCGTCGAGTATCGAGAGGAACGGTCGATGTCGGTCGTGCTCCTCGTGGACGCTCGCCCGGCGGCGTACCGCGCGCTCGACGACGAACCGAACGCCGTCGTCCGGAGCGTCGCCGCCGCGAAGCGACTGCTCGAACCGCTGTTCGCCGGCCGCAACCAGGTCGGCGTCGCGGCGTTCGGCCGCGAGTTCTGTTGGCACCCGCCCGGCGGCGGGACGAACCAGCGAGTCGAACTCCACCGCCTGTTCGACACGCACCCGGCGTTCGCCCCGACGCCGCCGCGGGACGCTCCGTCGCTCGACGAACAGGTCGAACTGCTCCGGCAGCGGCTCGACTCGAACACCCAGGTGTTCCTGTTCTCGCCGCTCTGCGACGACGACATCGTCACGGCCGCGCGCCGACTCGACGCTTACGGTCACGCCGTGACGGCGGTGAGTCCGGACGTCACCGACGAGACGACGGTCGGCGAACGCCTCGCGGCGACCGAACGCACCGCGCGGGTGTCGACGCTCCGTCGAACCGGCATCCCGACCGTCGACTGGGGGCCGGACGCGCCGCTGGAGTCCGCGCTGGCCAGAAACCGGAGGGCGATGGCGTGAGCGGGACGTTCGTCCGCAAGCCCGCCCTGTTGAGTTCGACGCTGGCGCTGCTCGTCGCCGCCGCCGCGACGGCGCACGTCACGGACGCGACCGTCGCCGCGCTGGCGCTCGTCGTCGGCGGCGTTCTCGTCGTCGGCGTGGGGGCGACGCTCCGGAGTCGGCGAGAGACGGCGCTTCGCTGGAGCGTCGTCGCCGCGGGCGTCGTCGTCTCGCTCGTCGGCGTCGCGCTCGGAGCCAGCGGGGTCACCGGTCCCGGGGCGCTCGTTCGCACGCTACCGGCGCTGCTCGGCGTTCTCGTCGTCGGGTTGGCGCTCGCCCCGGTGCGCAACAGCGGCTCGCGCGGCCTGTTGAAGGCGGGAGCGGCGCTGTTGTTCCTCACTGTCCTCGTCAGTGGGCTCCTCGACCCGGAAGCGCTCGAACCGCTGCTCGTCGGGACGGTGGCGACGGTGCTCGTCTACGACCTCGGCGAGCAGGCTATCAACGTCGGCGAGCAGCTCGGTCGAACCGCCGAGACGAAGAGCCTCGAAGCGACGCACGCCGCCGGGAGCGTCGGCGTCGGCGTCCTCGCGGTGTTTCTCGGGGGCGAGATCACTTCCATCGGGTCCAGCGGACTGTCGCTGTCGGCGCTCGTCCTCGTCGTCGTCGCCGTTCTGCTGCTCGCGGCGGCGCTTCACGAGTGAGCTCCGAGACGACCCACCGTTTTCTTTGCGAGCCGTCTGACGACGGGCGATAGCGCTCCGGGCCGTACGTTTACGTGGATTCCTCACGTACGAAGCGTATGGACCTCACGCAGTACACCGACGATATCGGACCCGGACTCGTCATCGTCGCCGGACTGATTCTGTTTCTCATCCCCGAACCCGCGACGTCGACGCTCGGCATCGGTCTGATGCTGTTCGGCCTCGCCTTCTGGTTCTACGAGTGGGAACGGCCCTGAACGGCGCGAAAAGTCGAACACACCGCTCAGTCGTCTCGTTTCACCGCCGGGTTCGCAGACCCACCTTTTCCCGTCGTCGAGCGCGCTTCGCGCCCTCTCCTCGGGAAAATCTGGACCAAAACACCGCTCAGTCGTCTCGTTTCACCGCCGGATTCGTCACCGCGCCGTTTGCCGCCGAGTCGAACGACTGGCCGTACTTCGCCAGCACGCCGGCGGTGTAGTTCGACGGCTTCGGCTCCCAGTCGTCGCGGCGCTCGTCGAGTTCCTCGTCAGTCAGGTCGACGGCGAGCGTCCGGTTCGGGATGTCGACGGTCACCTCGTCGCCGTCTTCGAGCAGCGCAATCGCGCCGCCGGCCGCGGCCTCGGGGGCGACGTGGCCGACCATCGGGCCGCGCGTCGCGCCGGAGAACCGACCGTCGGTGAGTAACGCCACGTCGTCCTCGTGACCCTGGCCGACGACGGCGGCGGTGACGCCGAGCATCTCGCGCATACCGGGGCCTCCCCGGGGCCCTTCGTTGCGGATAGCGATGACGTCGCCCGACTCGATTTTCCCCGTCTGGACGTAGCGCATCGCGTCCTCCTCGTTCTCGAAGACGCGGGCGGGGCCGGTGTGGTGGAACGCGTCGTCGCCGGTCGCTTTGATGACCGCGCCGTCGGGCGCGAGGTTCCCTTTCAGAATCTTGATGGCCCCCTCGTCGTAGAACGGCTCGGACACCGGGTTGAGGAAGTCCACGTCGATACCGTCGTCGTCCGGCAGGTCGAGGTGGTCGAGTTCCTCGGCGATGGTTCGGCCGGTGACGGTCATCGCGTCGCCGTGCAGCAGGTCGGCGTCGAGCAGACGGCGGAGGACGACCGGCACGCCGCCGATGTCGTGGAGGTCCTTCATGACGCGCGTGCCGCCGGGTTGGAGGTTCGCTATCTTGGGCGTGCGCCGGGAGATGTCGTCGAAGTCGTCGATGTCGAGGTCGATGCCCGCCTCGGCGGCGAGCGCGAGGAGGTGGAGGACGGCGTTCGTCGACCCACCCATCGCCACCTGCAGCGCGATGGCGTTCTCGAACGATTCGCGCGAGAGGATATCGGAGGGGCGGCGCTCGTTCTCGACGGCGTCGAGCGCGAGTTCGCCCGCGCGGGCGGCGATGTCGTATCGCTCGTCGGACTCGGCGGGGGCGCTGGCGCTGCCGAGCGGGGCGAGGCCGAGCGCCTCGGAGATAGAGGCCATCGTGTTCGCGGTGAACATCCCGCCGCACGACCCCGCGCCGGGGCAGGCGTGGCGTTCGAGTTCGTCGAGTTCCTCGGCGCTCATCTCGCCCTGCGCGTAGGTGCCGACGCCCTCGAAGACGTTCTGCACCGTCACGTCGCGGCCCTCGTGCTCGCCCGGGAGGATGGAGCCGCCGTAGAGGAACACGGTGGGGAGGTCGGTTCGGATGGCGGCCATCATCATCCCCGGGAGGTTCTTGTCGCAGCCGGCGACGGTGACGAGCGCGTCCAGCCGCTCGCCGAAGGCGACGAGTTCGACCGAGTCGGCGATGATTTCCCGAGAGATGAGCGAGGCCTTCATCCCCTCGGTCCCCATCGAGATGGCGTCGGAGATGGTGATGGTGCCGAACTCGATGGGCATGCCCTGAGCGCTCTCGACGCCCGAGATGGCCGCGTCGGCGACGTCGTCGAGGTGGACGTTACACGGCGTGATGTCGGCGGCGGGGTTGGCGACGCCGACCATCGGCGCGGAGAGGTCGTCGTCGTCGAAGCCCATCGCGCGGAACATCGCTCGGTGCGGGGCGCGCTCTGCGCCCGAGGTGACGCCCGAACTCGGCAGGTCGGGGTCTTTCTCGCCCGCGAAACGGTCCGCGTCGGCTCCTTCCTGACCCTCGTCCGGATGCGGTTGCTGTCGGCTCATGTACCGCACTTACCGCGAGTGGGCTTAAATCGCCGCGACGAAACAATGCTTGCTGTCGAATCGGGGAAGTGACCCGGCGACGCGTTCCGCGACCAGAATCCACATGTGTCGCGATTGAGAGGAGAGGCCATGACAGTCCCGCTGGAACTGGACGACTTCTACGACCTCCGACGAATCCGCGACGTGGCCGTCTCGCCGACCGGCGAGCGCGTCGTGTTCGTCGTCGCAGAGAGCGACCCCGACGCCGACGAGACGCGCAACTCGCTTTTCGTCGCGCCCACCGACGGCAGTCGGGAGCCGCACCGACTCACCCGCGCCTCCGACGCGGGGTCGCCCGCGTGGGGACCGAACGGAGAGAAACTCGCGTTTCTCGCGAGTCGTGACCGCGACGTGGCGCTCGAAGTCGGACGGAGTGACGAACCGGCGGACGAAGACGCCGAGGGCGACGACGGGAGTCGAGGCGAGAGCGACGAGGGCGACGAACCCAAACCCCAGGTCTGGCTGTTCGACCTCGCACGCGGCGGCGACGCCCGACAGGTGACCGAGTTCGACGAGGGCGGCCGCGAGTTCGAGTTCTCGCCCGACGGCGAGCGGATGGTCGTCGCCGCGCGCGACCCCACCGACGAGCAGCGCGAGTACCTCGAACGTCGCCGCGACGGCGGCCCGGTCGAAATCACCCGCCTCCAGCACAAGCGCGACGGGATGGGCTTTCTCGACGACGTGCGGAGCTACCTGTTCGTCGTCGACGTGGCGACCGGCGAATCCGAGCGACTCGACGACGCCTACGCGCGCGGCGCGATGAGCACCGGCGGTCTCCACCCTGCGTGGGGCACGAACGGTCGAATCGCGTTCCGGTCGTACCGCGGCGAAAATCCCGACCACACGTTCGAACAGGACCTCTACACCGTCTCGGCCGACGGCGAGGACCTCCGGCGACTCACCGACGGCGGCATCGGCGTCGCCAACCCGCGGTGGGACGCGGCGGGCGAACGGCTCGCCTTCGACGGCGCGAACCCGACGAACACCTACCACCCGACGGAGGTGTACGTCGTCGACGACGCCGAAGGCTCGGAGGGAACCGAGGCGCGCTCGGTCTCCGCGTCGCTGGACCGAACTCGCTCGCGGGCCGGTGCGCCCGAGTGGGTCGGGGACAACGAACTGCTCGCGCCCGTCGGCGACGAGGCGCTGACCCGACTCGTCCGTCTCGACGCCGAGACGGACGACCCCGAGCGCGTCTTCGAGAACCAGGGGACCGACCGGACTATCACGCAGTTCTCCGTCGGCGGCGACTGCGCCGTCGTCTGTCTGAGCCACCCGAACGAGGGCGCGGACCTGTACGCGCTCGACGCAACCGAGTCGGACGGGAGCGACCCGGCTCGGCTGACGCGACTGAACGACGGTTTGCTGACCGACGCCGCGCTGCCGACCTGCGAGCGGGTCCAGTACGAGAACGGCGACGGCGTCGAGGTGGAGGGGCTGGCGTACCTGCCCGACGGCTTCGACCCCGACTCGGAGTCGTATCCCGTCATCGCGCACATCCACGGTGGCCCCACCGCCTACGACGCGCCCGAGTTCAGTTTCGACTACAGCTACTGGACCGGCCGCGGCTACGTCGTCTTCAACGTCAACTACCGCGGGTCGACCTCCTACGGCCGCGAGTTCAGCGAGTCCATCCGCGGCGAGTGGGGGCCGCGCGAGGCCGACGACATCGTCTCGGGCGTCGAGGAGCTAGTCGACCGCGGGTGGGCCGACGCCGACCGCCTGTTCATCTCCGGGTTCTCGCAGGGCGGCATCAACACCGCCTACGTCGTCACGCGGACCGACATGTTCGCCGCGGCGGCACCCGAGCACGGCATCTACGACTTCTACTCGCTGTTCGGTACCGCCGATTTACACCAGTGGTACGTCCACGACATCGGCCTGCCGTGGGAGAAACCCGAGGAGTACCGCGCGATTTCGAGCATCCGTGACGTGGGCGAGATAGAGACGCCGCTTCTCGTCACCGCCGGCGGCGAGGACTGGCGCTGCCCCCCGTCGCAGGCCGAGCAGTTGTACGTCAGCGTCCGCCGTCGCGGCGTCGACGCCAAACTCGTCGTCTACCCCGACGAACACCACAACATCGGCGCTCCCGAGCGAGCGACCCACCGCCTGCGCGAACTCACCGACTGGTTCGAGCGCCACGACCCCGGCCGCGAGGACGGCTCCGAGTAGCGTCCGCTACTCCCCGGTCGCCTCGGGTTCTTCGTCGGCCTCGTCGTCTTCGTCGACCTCGTCGCTTTTGTCGGCCGCATCGTTTTCGTCGGCCTCGTCGCGTCTCGCCAACCCGGCGAGGTGGCTCACCTCGGGGACGATAATCTCCTCCGCGCCGAGGCGGGCGGCGTTCTCGCTCCCGGGGAGACAGAACACCGGCACGCCGTCGGTGACGCCCGCGGTCGCGCGCGTGCCGACGACGCGGGTGCCGATTTCGTCGTACGACAGCGTCCGGAACAGTTCGCCGAAACCGGGCAGTTCCTTCTCCAGAATCGGCTCGACGGCTTCGACGGTCACGTCGTCGGGCGTGACGCCGGTGCCGCCGGCGGTGACGACCACGTCGGTGTCGTCGCGGCTGACGAGTCGGTTGACCGTCCCCTGGACGCCGTCGTAGTCGTCGTTGACGAGTTCGCGCGTGGCGAGTTCGTGGCCGTCCGCCTCGAACGCCGCGGAGATGGCGTCGCCCGCCGAGTCGTCGTCGAGCGAGCGCGTGGAGGAGACGGTGACGACGGCGAAGCCGAGCGTCTCGACGTCGTGGTGGTGGTGGTGGTCGTGGTCGTGGCCGTGGTGGTCTCCGGCGTCTGAACTGTGGCCGTGGTCGTCGTCGGTGTGTGAACTGTGGCCGTGGTCGTCGTCGGTGTCCGAATCGTGGTGACTGTCGTCGGTGTCCGACTCATGGCCGTCGCCGTGGTCGCTCTCGTTTTCGTTCATGCACCACGGTTCGCACGGCGGCACCAAAACTTCGGGCGACGGAGGACCGCCGCGCACCACCGCTGCGTTCGAGAGCGAACCTGTTTGATAGAAGATGAACAACCGGCAAGTCGTCGGACGGAAACACACAGTTTTGACGCGCCGGGTGCTGGGTTCCAGCATGAAGGCCGTCCAGTTCACGGAGCACGGCGACCGCGACGTCATCGAGTACGGGGAGTTTTCCGACCCCGACCCAGGCCCCGACGAGGTGCTCGTCGACGTCAAGGCGGGCGCGTTGAACCACCTCGACGTCTGGACGCGAAAGGGGATGCCCGGTATCGACCTGGAGATGCCGCACATCCCCGGCAGCGACGCGGCCGGCGTCGTCGAAGCCGTCGGCGAGAAAGTCACTCGGTTCGAGGAGGGTGACCACGTCGCCGTCAGCGCCGGCGTCTCCTGCGGGCAGTGCGAGTTCTGCCGCGACGGCGACAGAGCGCGCTGCGTCCGCTTCCACATCATCGGCGAACACGTGCGCGGCGTTCACGCCGAGAGAGCCGCCGTCCCCGAACAGAACCTCGTCCCCGTGCCCGACCACGTCGACTGGGAAGTCGCCGGGTCCGCGTCGCTCGTCTTCCAGACGGCGTGGCGCATGCTGATCGACCGCGGCGGACTGGAGGCCGGCGAGAAGGTTCTCGTCCTCGGCGCGTCCGGCGGCGTCGGCCACGCGGCGGTCCAGATTGCCGACTACGCCGGGGCGGAAGTGTACGCCACCGCCTCCAGCGAAGAGAAACTGGAGTACGCGAAGGAGTGCGGCGCCGAGTACGTCATCAACTACGAGGAGGACGACTTCGCCGCCGAGATTCGCGAGTTGACCGGCAAGCGCGGCGTCGACATGGTCGTCGACCACGTCGGCGAGGAGACGTACGGCGACTCGCTGAAGAGCCTGGCGAAGGGTGGTCGCATCGTCACCTGCGGGGCGACCACCGGCGGGAACCCCGGTGCGGGACTGAACCGCATCTTCTGGAACCAGCTCTCGGTCATCGGGTCGACGATGGCGACGCCCGGCCAGGTCGACGACGTGCTCGAACTCGTCTGGGACGGCACCTTCGAGCCGCGCATCCGCGAGACGCTGCCGATGAGCGAAGCCGACCGCGCCCACGAGATGATAGAGAACCGTGAGGGCTTTGGCAAGGTGGTCGTAATACCCGACAGTGAGTACGAGTAGCGACGAGGAGACGACGGCGCGGGAGAAGGAGGGTCGCGGCGCCGGCGAGGCGCGAGCGCGTCGGGCGAACTCCGATGGCGGCTTCGACTCGTCGGAGTCGGAGGTCGGTGGGAGTTCGCCCGACCGCGGCTACGTCCACCGACCGAACGGCGAACCCGGCGCGGAGCCGGAGCCGTCGGGGTTCGGCGACCGCGGGTGGGCGCTCGTCGCCGCCGTCGTCCTCTCGTTTCTCGTCGTCCCGGGTATCATCTATCTCGTCCCCAGCGCGCCGGGAGAGCTCGGGCTGTCGTTTTTCGCCACGATGCTCGCGTTGCCGTTGATTCCGGCGCTCATTCTCGGACTGACGGCGGTGTGGTCGATGACCGCCGCCACGCGCGGCGAGAAGTGACGCGACGCGGCAAACAGCTATTTGGAGGCGTGCGGCGTACGTAGCGCATGAACGAGCAGTATCGACGCCACGGACTGCCGCAGCCGACGCCCCGACTCTCGCCCGAGGAAGTCGTCGAACACCAGTTAGAGAGCCTCCGACGCAACGACGAACCGTATCTCGACAGCGGCATCGAGACGACGTACGCGTTCGCCTCAGCGACGCGTCGGCGCGCGTCGGGCTCGCTCGAACGATTCACCCGCGCGGCGCGGAGCGACGTCTACCGCCCGCTCGTCGACCACGAACGCGCGGCGACGACGCCGGCGGAGGTCAGCGGCGACACCGCGAGACAGGAAGTCGTCGTCGTCACGCCCGACGGCGAGGAGGTCCGCTACGAGTTCCGCCTCTCGCGTCAGCGCGGCGGCGAACGCGACGGCTGTTGGTTGACCGACGACGTCGTCCCGATGGAGTGAGGATGGCGAGCGACGCAGACACCGAAAGCGCACCTGTGACCGAGATACCCGGCGAGTCCGTCTACGTCGAGACCAACGGCGTCCGGTTGCACACGGTTCAGGCCGGACCGGAGGACGGACCGCTGGTCGTCCTGCTCCACGGGTTCCCCGAGTTCTGGTACGGCTGGTGCGACCAGATTCGACCGCTCGCCAACGCCGGCTACCGGGTCGTCGTCCCCGACCAGCGCGGTTACAACCTCAGCGACAAACCCGACGACCTGTCGGCGTACAGAATCGAGGAACTCGCCGCCGACGTCGTCGGCATCCTCGACGCGCTCGACCGCGAGAGCGCCGCTGTCGTCGGCCACGACTGGGGCGCGGCCGTCGCGTGGTGGGTCGCCCTTCACTATCCGGACAGAGTCGACCACCTCGGCGTCCTCAACGTTCCGCATCCGACGGTGTTCCGTCGGACGCTCAAGCGGAGTTTCGGACAGAAACTCCGGAGTTGGTACATGGGTTTCTTCCAGATACCGCTGGTGCCCGAGCGACTGTCGAAGGCGGGTGACTTTCGACTACTCGTTCGGACGATGCGCCAGTCGAGCGAACCGGGGACGTTCTCGCCGTCGGATTTCGAGCGCTACCGCCAGACGTGGAGGCGACCCGGCGCGTTCACCGGCATGGTGAACTGGTATCGCGCCGCCGCCCGGTCGAGACCGGAACCGGAAAACGGCCACGTCAAACCGCCGACGCTCGTCATCTGGGGAGCGAAGGACCAGTTCCTCAAGAAGTCGATGGCCCGCGAGAGCGTCGACATGTGCGAGCGCGGTCGGTTGGTGATGCTCGACGACGCCACCCACTGGGTCCAGCACGAGGAACCAGTCCGCGTCAGCGAGTTGCTGAAAGAGTTCCTCGCCGAGTAGGCGGCGACGGCGTCGCACCGTCCGACTACCAGTCGATAACCTCCTTGTCGCGCCAGAACTTCCCGGCGGGACTCCCCGGGCGGAAGCGACAGAGCCACAGCGGCGTCTCCGCGCCCTCCTCTACGGGTCGACTCGCGTTCTCGCCGCCCATATCGGTCCGAACCCACCCGGGACAGACCGAGTTCGCCAGCAGTCCGTCGTCGCCGTACTCGCCGTGGAGGTACGCCGTCAGGCCGTTCAGTCCCGTCTTCGAGATGCGGTAGGCGGGTGACCCGCCCGACTGCGGTTCACCGAGCGCGCCCATCCCCGAGGAGACGTTGACGACGCGGCCGCCGGGTTCGGCGGTGAGCGCGGGCAGCGCGTACTTCGTGACGAGCATCGGTCCGCGGAGGTTCGTCGCGAGCGTCCGGTCGAGTTCGGGCGTCCGCGACGCCGCCAGCGACTCGCCGGGGCCGCTGATTCCGGCGTTGTTCACGAGGACGTCGAGTCGCCCCTCGTCGTCGTCGATGGTCGCCATCGCCTCGTGGACGTCGCCCTCCTGAGTCACGTCCAGCAGCACGCGGCGCTGGCCGTCGGGAACGTCGTGGCTCACGCTCCGGACGCCGGCGTACACCGTCGCGCCGAGGTCGGTGAGCCGAGCGGCGATCTCCCGGCCGATACCGCGGTTCGCGCCGGTGACGAGCGCTACCTGTCCGTCGAGCGAGTCGTACAGCTCGGGGTCGGGGGTCATCTACCGGCGCTTGGTCGCACGCGCGGTTAGGGGTTTTCGAATCCCCGCCGCGAACGGTTCCGAGCCCCGCCGCGAACGGTTCCGAGCCCCGTCGAGACCCGGTCCGCTCGGAGCGAATCTCTCTCCGCCGGTCAGCCGATGTCGACGTCGAGCGGGTCGAACCGCTCGCCGGTCCAGCGCCACGCGCGCAGTTCGTCGTACGCCGGCGAGACGATGAGGTAGACGTACCCCTCCCACGTCGCCTCCCTCCTGTCGGTCTCGCTCGGCCGCGCCCGACTCTCCGGATGGGAGTGGTAGAAGCCGATCACGTCGTCTCCCGCCGCTTCGGCCGCCTCGATGGCCGCGAGCGTCGCCTCCGGGTCGAGTTCGTACCGCGCTCGTGGCTCCGAGGCGGCGTTCGGCACCCGGCGGATATCGGTCGCGGCGTCGGGCGCGGTTCCGTCGCCTCGGTCGCCGACCAGCACGCCGCACACCTCTCGCGGTCCGCCGTCGTGACTCGCGCCGTCGCGAGCGTGCGAGAGAATCGATTCGGCGGCCGTCGTCGACAGAAGGAGGCGCGACGACGGCATCGGCGTTCAGTCGAGGTCCCGGCGCATGGCGATCTCGAACCACGGGCAGAGCCGGAGTTGGCGGTACCAGTCGGGGTGGTCGTGGAGGTGTTCGTAGTCGACCCAGAGCAGGCCGGCTATCTCGTCCTCGTCGGGGTCGAGCGAGACGTCGTCGAGCGTCACCTTCAGTACCGAGCAGACCTCCCACTCGACGCCGTCGGCACCGGAGACCGAGGGGTAGTAGCGCTTGTACTCGAACTTGTCCGTCACGCGGAGGTCCGAGTACTGGTCGGGCGTGATGCCGAGTTCCTCTTCGAGGCGCTGGCGGGTCGCCTCCTCTTGGCTCTGACCGTCCTCGGGGTGGGAGGCGACGGTGCCGTCCCAGTGAGTGTCCCAGAGGCGTTTCGTAGGTGCGCGCTGACCGAGGAGGATGCGGCCCTGGTGGTCGAAGACGAGCGCGGTGAACGCCCGGTGGCGGATACCGTCGCCGGTGTGTGCGGTGAGGCGATTGACGACCTCCCGTCTCTCGTCGTTCTCGTCGACCGCGACGACGTTCTGGCGGGCGTTCTTGTGAACCTCGTCTTCGGCGGTGGTCGCTTCCGACCCCGTGCCGCTCGAATTCGAACTCATACGTGTTCCATCTGCGACAGGGGTCAAGGACTCTTCGATGCGTTCGGCCCCGCACACGGCGCGCGCCGCACCCTCCAGACTACGGGCGGGTGACGGGGTCGGGTCGTCGCCGCGAGTCGACGGCAGGGCGTGACCCGGGGGAAGAACAAAGGGTCTGTAGCGACGTTATACAGTGTGTTCTCCGTCGACCTGCACTCACACAGCCGGTTTTTCCACGGGTGGCGCGGACGCGCGACTCGCTACGACCCGCTCGGGCTGAGATTACACGCGGTGTTCGCCCGACTCCGGGGACTCGACGGGTTCGCCGTGACGAACCACGACTACACCTACTCCGCGGAGGGAAGCTTTCCGACGATACCGGGAAACGAGGTGACGACGACGGAAGGCCACGTCCTCGTCGTCGGGCCGAACCCGCCGAGTCGGACCGAACCGAACGCGCTCACGCCGGGCGAGTTGGTCGATTTGGCTCACGACCGCGGCTGCGCGACGATTCTCGCGCACCCGTTCCGCAACAGTTCCGCGCGCGACTCCGGTGCCGAGTTCGACGCGGTCGAACTCAACGGGAAGAACACCGAGCACATCGCGCGGACGCGTCGACTCGCGGAGGAACTCGACCTACCGCTGGTCGGCGGCAGCGACGCCCACTACCCCATCGAGGTCGGCCGGGCGTACACCGAGATCGACGCCCCCGACCTCTCGCCGGAGTCGGTCGCCGCCGCCATCCGCGACGGGCGGGTCGAACCGGTGGTGAAGCTCAGTCCGCTCGACAAACTGCTGGCCGAGGCGTACAGCCGCATCCACGCGCGCAAGAAGTGGCTCGACCCCGCGGACAGGACGCCGACTGCCACCAGCGGGAAATCCGACGACTGAGCCGCGAATGCGGCACCGTTCGCCGTAGACTCAGTCGTCGGGGTCGGGTTCGTAGGCGTCTCCGACGGGAATCTCGACGACTCCGCTCAACGTTTCGATCGTCAGCGACGCCGTCTCTATCATCTCGCCGTCGAGGCTGAACCGGAGCGGCTCCTCAGAGAGCACGTCGAGGTGCATCGCGGGCGTCTCGAAGCGGTCGATGTGTTCGGTGTCGCGGCCGAACAGCCTGGAGGCGGCCGCCTGCCCCATCAGGTCGACGGTCGGTCGCTCCTCGACCACGGTGACGTCCAACTGCCCGTCCTCCATGTCCGCCTGCGTTCGTCCCTCGACGGGGAAGCGACGGCCGTTACCGACGAGCACCGAGACGGCGTCACCGGACCACGGTTCGTGGCGGCCGTGGGTTGCGATGTGCATCCGAACGCCGTCGAACTCCGTCATCACTCGGAGCGTACTGACGACGTAGGCGACGACGCCGAATCGCTCTTTCATCTCCGAAGACGTCTCGCCGCTGGCCTCGGCGGTGAATCCGCCGACGCAGGAGTTGAGGAACGCTCGGGTGCCGCTGTCCTCCCCCGTTTCGCCGCTCTCGACCACCACCCCGCGGGCCGCGGAGGGTTCCTTCGACTCTCGCGCCCACGACGGCTCGTCGCCCCCCCACTCGACGATACCGAGGTCGATTCGTCGTCGCTCGCCCGACTCGAACAGCTCGAAGGCGTGTTCGATGCTCTCGATGCCGACGTTCTCGGCGAAGTTGTTACCCGTCCCGCAGGGGACGACGCCGAAGGTGACCCGCTCGAAGCCGTCGGCGCGACGGATGCCCTCGACGACCTCGTTGAGGGTCCCGTCGCCTCCGGCGGCGGCGACGAACTCGGCTCCGTTCTCGGCGGCGTCGCGGGCGAACCGAATCGCGTCGCCAGCGGCGTCGGTCTCGCGGATCGAAAACCCGTGTTCGGTCGCCAAGCGTCGGACTTCGGGGGCGTGTTCGCCGTTTCCGCTCTCGGGGTGCAAGACGAGCGTCCGGTCGCTGTGTGTGGGGTGGCCACCGTCGCTGCGCGTTGCTTGCGACGAGGTTCGCCTCACTCCGTTCGACTCACCACCGTCACTTCGCTTCGTTCGTGACGAGGGTCGTCTCACTCCGTCCGACTCACCACCGTCACTTCGCGCACCGCCGTCTGTTCGGACGCACCGGTCGTCGGTCTCGACTGTCGACGGCGGCGAACGTGGACTGTCTGAGGGCGGCATGGGTTCGACGGACGATACGCCAGCGAGCGCGAAAACGTTAGGGGCCGTCACCCCTGCCCGAGACGTTCGTCGAGGATGAGCCGCGTCTTGGTGCTCTTTATCTCCTCCATCTCGCGGGCTCGCGTGATGAGGTCGTTCACCGCGCGCGTGTCGGCGGCGTCGACGATGAGGACGATGTCCTCCTCGCCGGAGACCTGCCAGACGAAGTCGACCGTCTCCCAGTCCGCGAGTTGCTCCGAAACTTCGCTCGTGTTGACGTTCATCTCCACCGAAATCTCGACCATCGCCTTGATGTTGCCCGTCCGGGTGGAGACGGTGAACCGTTCGATGACTCCCTCCGTGGTCATCCGCTCGACGCGGTTCCGAATCGTCCCCTCGGAGGTGCCGACTCGCTCGGCGATCTCGGTGTAGGGCGTTCGTGCATCCCGTCGGAGCACGTTCAGGATGCGGCGGTCCAGGTCGTCCATACACGGACGTGTACTGGTGGCCTTAAACCGATTACGAAATTCGTAGTCTCGCTACGAAAGAAGCACTTATTACCCATGGTCCCATGTGTTTCTCGTAATGTCGGACGCCTACATCGCGCTGGCCGACGGACGCGTCGTGAAAGGACGCGGTCGTGCGCCAGGACGCGCCCGCGGAGAACTGGTGTTCACGACCGCCTACACAGGATACGAAGAGAGCCTCACCGACCCCTCCTACGAGGAACAGGTTCTCACCTTCTCGTACCCCCTCATCGGAAACTACGGCGTCCGGCGAGAGCGATTCGAGTCCTCTCGCGTTCACCCGCGCGCGGCGCTCGCTCGGGAGTTCACCGACGACGTAGCCGACTGGCTCACCGCCGAGGGCGTCCCCGCCATCGACCACCTCGACACGCGCGACCTCGTCACGACGGTCCGCGAGGAGGGGGCGATGAAATGCGGCATCGCCGTCGGCCCGGACGCCACGGCCGAGGACGCCCGCGCGGAACTGGAGAAGTGCAAAGGAATGAGCGAGCACACCGACATCGGCTCGCAGGTCACCGTCCCCGAAGCGCGCCACTACGAGGGCGACGGTCCGACCGTCGCGCTCGTCGACTGCGGAGCGAAAGGTTCCATCGTCTCCTCGCTGCGCGAACGCGGCGCGGACGTCCACGTGCTCCCGTACGACGTCTCCGAGGGCGACGTCGCGGCCATCGACCCCGACGTGCTGTTCATCTCGAACGGCCCGGGCGACCCGGCGAACTTCTCGAACGCGCAGTCGCTCGTCGAAGCGTTCGTCGAGAACGACGGCGTCGCCGTCGCCGGTATCTGTCTCGGCCAGCAGATCGTCGCCCGCGCGCTCGGCGGCGACACCGAGAAGATGGCGTTCGGCCACCGCGGCGTCAACCAACCGGTCCGCGACCTCCAGAGCGGGAAAGTCGTGATGACGACGCAGAACCACGGCTACACCGTCGCCGACCCCGGTGACCTCGACGTGACGCAGGTGAACGTCAACGACGACACCGCAGAGGGGTTGGCCAACGCGGAACTGAACGTCGTCACCCGCCAGTACCACCCCGAGGCGAACCCCGGCCCGAACGACTCGCTGGGCTTCTTCGACGACGTGCTCGAACTCGGCGAGACCGCCGGGAAACACCGGCTCGCCGCCGATTAAAACCGAGCCTCGCGACTTCTCTTTCGCGCTCGAACGGACGGCGTCGAACCCCTCGCACGTCGATTCAGGCGTTCCTTTTTAACAGCTCGTCGTGGTACCCACGTCGATGGCCGACGCACCCGAGATTCAGACCGTCGAATCGGGCGACGACTACTACCACGTCCGCTTCCGCGACCCCGACGAGTTCGACGAGATCAGAACGCCCGACTGGGCGGCGAACGCCGCCCGGTCGGTCGCCGAAGGGAGCGAAGTCCGAACCGGAAAACGGGAGAACAGCGACGAGTGGGAGGTCGAAAGCGTCCTGATCAAGAAGCAAGCCGGCGAGGATACCGCGCGCAACGAGGCGAAGCGAATCGTCGAAAAGATCGAGTCGTGAGCGTCGACGCGCGCCCGGTCAGTCGAGGAGGGCGATTCCGTCCCTGCGACGACGCCGACGCTCGGCGACTCGCCGGGGGCGTCACAGCGACCGCGAGAGCGGTGAGAGATTCGAGAGCAGGCGCGCACCTCGCATCGCGCCGAGAACGGCGTAGCGCCTGCCGAGCGCGGCGCTCGTCTTCGCCGCCCGACCGCCGAGCAGCGCGCCGGTTTTCGCCACCTTCCCGCTGAGCATCGCCCCCGCCTTCGCCGCCTTCCCGCTGCGGAGCGCACCGAGTTTGGCGTAGTAGCCGCTCTGTCTGGCCGCACCGATGGCGTAGTGGCGCGCGGAGACGGGAATCGGCGTTCGCCGCCCCTGCACCTCCGTCGACCCGCCGCGGATCGCGTCGAGAATCAACGAGGCGTCAAGGTCCGCGCGCGTCGCGTCCGGGATAGTGAGTTCGGTGTACGCCCGCCCGACGAGCGACAGCGAGTGCGCGTCGCTGGCGGCGACGCCGGGGTAGCCGTGGGCGTCCGCGAACCGCCGCGCGCGGCGATTCTTGTAGCCGGTGAACAGCCACGAGTTGTACACCTCGACGGCGTCAGGCGTCCGAACCGCCAGCGCCTCCTCGTCGGCGCCGCCGTCGGCGGTGACCGCCTCGGCGTCGGCGGGGTCGCCCGCTTCGGTCGACGCTCCCGGGTCGTCGTCGGCCGCGAGGAGGGCGTCGAGAGCCCGTTTTCTGACGCCGTGGCGACTCCGCTGGAACGGGTGCGGGACGATGGCGACGCCGCCGTGGTCGTGGACCCACTCGATGGTCTCGCCGTAGGGCCGACGTTTGGGCGGCATCTCCTCGACGCCGACGGCGAGAAGGTGTCCCTCGGCGGTAGAGACTTCGACGCCGGGGATGCCGACGAGGCCGTACAACGGGGCGAGTTCGGCCGCGCGGAGCGACTCCTCGATGACGTCGTGGTCGGTGATGACCACCGCGTCGAGACCGATCTCGGCCGCCTGCTCCAGTATGAGCTCGACCGGGTCGGTCGCGTCGTACGACGCCTCGGAGTGGACGTGCGGGTCGATGTGGAGGGTGAGCGACACGGTTATAGGAACTACGCGCGCGGGCATATAAATCATCGCGTCGCCGAACAGTCTCGGACACCGAACCGGTCTGCGGCACGCTAAGCCGTCTCTCGGTCCGATTCACCGCAGCAGATTCGTGACAGATTCGTTGCAAAAATCCGCTCCAGCGAACGGTTTTGTGTCTGCCACTCGTCACCGTCTCCCATGAGCACCGACACGCCGGACGCCGGGTCCGAACTCGTCGAAGTCGGAAGCGAACGCGAACTGGCCGAGACGGGGCGAAAACTCGTGAACGTGCGGGGACGGGCCATCGCCCTGTTCCACCACGAGGGCGAGGTACGCGCCGTCGACAACCGCTGTCCGCACATGGGCTTTCCGCTGACCGAGGGCAGCGTCGACGACGGTATCCTCACGTGCCACTGGCATCACGCTCGGTTCGAACTCTCCTGCGGCGACACGTTCGACCCCTGGGCCGACGACGTAGAGAGCTACCCCGTCGAACTGCGCGACGGGACGGTGTACGTCGACCCGCGACCGACGCGCGACGAACCGCCCGCCGAGCGCTGGGCGAACCGACTGGAGGACGGCCTCGAACAGAACCTCCGACTCGTGCTCGCCAAGTCCGCGATCGGCCTCGTCGACGCGGGCGTCGACCCGAGCGAGCAGGTGGAGACGGGCGTCCTGTTCGGCACGCGCTACCGCGAGGGCGGGTGGAGTTCCGGACTCACGATTCTGACGGCGATGGCGAACGTGCTTCCGAACCTCCGCGACGAGGACGAGAAGCGCGCGCTGTACCAGGGTCTCGTCCACGTCGCCGGCGACTGCGCGGACCAACCGCCGAAGTTCGACCAGGAGTCGTTCGAGGCCCGCGACCTCCCCCACTCGCGGCTGAAGTCGTGGTTCCGCGACTGCATCGAGGTCCGCGACGCCGACGGCGCCGAGCGCTGTCTCCGGACGGCCATCGCTTCCGGCGCGTCGCAGGCGGAACTGACCGACGTGCTCGTCTCGGCGGCGACGGACCACCGCTACCTCGACGCGGGCCACGCGATGGATTTCGTCAACAAGGCCTGCGAGTCGCTCGACCACGTCGGGTGGGACCACGCCGAGCACGTCCTCCCGAGTCTCGTCGACGGACTCGCCACCGCCGCGCGGAGTGAGGAGCAGTCCTCGTGGCGGCAGCCCATCGACCTCGCCGGGCTGCTCGACGACTCCTTCGCCCGTCTAGACGACCTCCGAGCGGAGGGCGAGGGCGAGGTGTGGACCGAACCCGACGGGTTCACCGAGACGCTCCGCGACGACGACCCCGAGCGCGTCGTCTCGGCGCTCGAAGACGCGATTCGGGGGGGTGCGACGGTCGAACAGCTGGCTCGGGCGGTCGCTTACGCCGCCGCGACGCGCGTCGCGCAGTTCTCGACGGCCAACGAGTTCTCCGATTGGAACACCGTCCACCACACGTTCACCTACGCGAACGCGGTCCACCAGGCGAGCCAGCGCACCGACGCGCCGGAACTCTACAGAGGAGTGTTCGATGCGGCGGTGAACGTCTACCTCGACCGATTCCTCAACACGCCCGCCGCGCCGATTCCAGAGACGGGAGCCGAAGACGCCGACCCCGACGAACTGCTCGGCGACCTCCGGATGACGTTCGAGATGGAGGGCGAGGTGAACGACGCCGGCCGCGCCGCCGCACACTACCTCGACGCCGGCGGCGAGTTGTCGACGCTGCGGGAGCGGTTGGGCGAGGCGCTGCTCCGCGAGGACGCCGGGTTTCACACGTACCAGGCGCTCGAAGCGGGCTTCGCGCAGATGGCCGAGCGCGAGAGCTCGCCCGAGGAAGTTCGGACGCTCGTCGTCGCCGTCGCGCGCTACCTGGCGGCGCACTTCCCGACGCGCCGCGAGCGCGAGCAGACGTTCACTATCGCTTCGCGGCTACAGCGCGGCGAGAGGATCCACGAGGGGGTGGGCGGAGACTGACCCGGCCGCGTCCGCTCAGAACGCCGCCGAAATCCGCTCGCCCACCTCGACGCCGTTCCACAGCGCCAGGTGGACGCGCCCCTCGCCGCCGACCCAGTCGCCAGCGAAGAAGAGGCCGTCGTCCTCGCCGCGGCGGAGAATCTCCTCGTTCGCCCCGGAGTTCGGTTGCGCGTAGCGCCACCCCTGGTCGTCGCTCCAGTCGAACTCGGCGAGCCGGTCGTCGCCCACCAGTTCGGCGACCTTCCCGGCCACCGTCTCGGCGGTCTCCTCTAGCGGGTCGTCGTAGTGCTCCTCGGACCAGTGCGGAGCCATCTGGACGACGAGGAGGCTCTCGCCGTCGGGGACGTGCCCCCGCTTGCACTCCTCGCGCGAGAGCCACCCGACATCGTGTTCTCTATCGGTGTTGACGAGCGCGTAGTACGGCACGTCGACCTCGAAGGGGTAGTGTAACATCACCGAGCGGACCGTCCGGTAGCGAACTGCGCCGACGACTTCGCGCAGCGCCGGGAGATGTTCGCTGTGCCACTTCGTCTCCGTGAGGAGCGCGGCGGTCTGCGGCGCGGGCGGTGTCAGCACCACCGCGTCGAACGGACCGTGCGCCTCGCCGTCGGCGGCGACGAGATACCATCGGTCGCCGCTGGCGTCCTCGTCGACGTGTTCGCGGCCGCTCCCCCGCTGGATGCGCTCGATTCTGGTCTCCCGGTGGACCGTCGCGTCCGTCCGCGCGAGCAGTCGCTCGGCGAGCTGCGTGATTCCGTCCTCCCACGTGTACTTCGTCTCCGGGTCGCGGTCGGACTCGGTCACCTCCCCGTCGGCGTCGAACGTCCACACCGGGTCGTCGAAGGCGACGAGGCCGTCGTCACCGAGTTCCTCGACGAGTTCGACGGTGCGCTCGTCGGCGTCTTTCAGGTAGTTCGCGCCGTGGTCGTACCGACAGTCGTTCCGGCGGCGCGTCGCCGCGCGGCCGCAGACGCCGCGGCTCTTCTCGAAAATCGTCACGTCTACGTCGGAATCTCGAAACGCGTACGCCGCGCCGACGCCCGCCGCGCCCGCGCCGACGATACCGACGGTTCGGGTCACCGTCCCTCCCAGTCGGTGTCGACCGTTGTGGACTCCGCCATTGCGAGAACGGTCGGCCGCGAGGCGCTAAAAGATTCGTTTGACGGTGAGTTCGACGGCGACCCGTCTCGCCTCCGAACGGCGAGTGCTTTTTGACACCTCGCTCGTCAGTTCACGACAGTGTACGACGCAATCATCTTCGACAACGACGGCGTGCTGGTGAACCTCGTCGAGTTCGCCGTGCTCGAACGCGCGGCCCGTGAGGCGTTCGTCGACTGCGGCGTCGACGACCCCCGCGAAGACCACGTGGACGCGATGACCCTCGGCGTGACGCCGGAGAGCCTGACGCGCGTCGCCGACGCGTACGGCTTCGACGCCGAGACGTTCTTCGCCGCCCGCGACCGCATCGCCTCCCGCGCCCAGCAGGCCGAGATTCGCGCCGGTCGGAAGGCGCTGTACGACGACTTCGACGCGGTGCGCTCGCTCGACCACCCGCTCGGTATCGTCTCCTCGAACCAGCAGGAGACGGTCGACTTCGTCCTCTCGCACTTCGGAGTGACGGACCTGTTCGAGACGGCCTACGGCCGCGAACCCATCCCCGAGAGCGTGACGCGCAAGAAGCCGAGCACCTACTACGTCGACAGAGCCCTCGCCGACCTCGACGCCGACCACGCGCTGTTCGTCGGCGACAGCGACACCGACGTGCTCGCCGCGCACAACGCCGGCCTCGACTCGGCGTTCATCCGCCGCGAACACCGCGCCGAGTATCCCCTCGACGTCGACCCGACGTACGAGATCGAGACGCTCGCGGGTCTGCTCGACATCGACGGCGTCTCGGTCCGCGACCCGGCTCCGGGTGGTTCGACCCCCGAGGGAGGTGCCGACGCGTGAGCGACCGCGAGGCGAACACGACGCTCCCGTCGGTCGGTCTCGGGACGATGGGCCTCGACGGCGAGTCGGGCGTCAAGAGCGTCCGAACCGCAGTCGAGATGGGCTATCGCCACCTCGATACGGCCCAAATCTACGACAACGAGGCCGTCGTCGGCCGGGGGCTCGCCGAGAGCGACGTCCCCCGCGAGGACGTCGTCGTCGCCACGAAGGTGTGGGCCGACAAACTCGGCTACCACGACGCGCTGGCGAGCACGACCGAGAGCCTCGAACGGCTGCAAATCGACTGCGCGGACCTCGTGTACGTCCACCGACCCATCGACGCGTACGACCCGAAGCGGACGCTCGCGGCGTTCGACGAACTCGTCGACTCGGGTCGGACTCGCCACGTCGGCGTGAGCAACTTCTCGCTCTCGGAACTCGACGAGGCGCTCGACCTGCTCGACGCGCCGCTTTTCGCCCACCAGACCGAGTTGCACCCGCTGTTCTACGACCCGGAGCTCGTCTCCCACGCGCAGGAACACGACTACTATCTCGTCGCGTACTCGCCGCTCTCCGCCGGAAAGGTGTTCGACGTTCCGGAACTGAGCGAAATCGCGGAGAAGCACGACGCCGACGAGGCGGCGGTGAGCGTCGCGTGGCTGGCGGGCAAGGAGAACGTCGTCACGATTCCGAAAGCGAGCGGCGAGGACCATATGCGGGCGAACCTCGCGGCCGCCGACCTCGAACTGGACGACGAGGACGTACGGAAGATAGAGTCGATAGAACGCGAGGAAGAGCTGTTCCCGGAGTGAGTCGATGGGCGACGAACGCGAGGAAACCGGCGGAGAAGACGCCAGTCGCCAGTACGACAAACTCGTCCGCGACGACATCCCGGCGATAATCCGCGAGAGCGGCGAACGTCCGGTGACGCACGTCGCCGAGGGCGGGGAGTACCGGGAACGACTCGCCGAGAAGTTGGTCGAGGAGGCCGAGGAGTTCGCCGAAAGTCGCGATGCCGAGGAACTGGCCGACGTGCTCGAAGTCGTGGCGGCGGTTCGGAGGCAGTTGGGCGTCGACGCGGACGAGTTGGAGCGCCTGCGGCGCGAGAAACGCGAGGCGTGCGGTGGGTTCGAGGCGGGTGTCGTGCTGGAGCGGGTCGAACCCTCCGGTGCCTGCGAGACCCGCGAGCAGAACCCCTAACCGGCGTCGTCCCTTACTCCAAATCATGAGCGAGCAACAGTCAGACCTCCCCGAATCGGACGACGAGTGGCGCGAGCGACTCACCGACGAGCAGTACCACATCCTCCGCGAGAGCGGCACCGAACCCAGGTTCAGCGGCGAACACGTCGACCGCGACGACGACGGCGTCTACAAATGTGCCGGCTGCGGCGAGGTGCTGTTCGACTCGGAGACGAAGTACGACTCCTCGTGCGGGTGGCCGAGTTTCTACGCCGCCGACGAGGAGAAGATAACGAAACTGGAGGACACCAGCCACGGGATGCGCCGCATCGAGGTCCGCTGTGCGAACTGCGACGGCCACCTCGGTCACGTCTTCTCGGACGGTCCGCAGCCGACCGGGAAGCGGTTCTGTATCAACTCCGTCGCGCTCGACTTCGAGGAGAACGACTGAGCGGTTCGGTCAGTTGCCGCCCGCGTCGAACCCCTTCGGTGGTTTCTGCCGCTCGGTCCACTCGACCGACTCGGGGACGGTGTCGCCGCGTGACTCCGACTGTGGAAGCTTTGCGAGTGCGTTCGCGTCCGCGGCGGAGAACACCGCGCCGTCGGCGTGGAACAGCCCGTTGATGCGACCCTTCTCACGCTGTTTCCGCATGTACGCCGGTTTGAGCATCAGTTGCCAGAAGAAGTCGCCGTCGAGCGCGCTCTCGCGGATTATCGGCGCGAGCGAGGCGTAGTCCGGGCGGAGCTTCGAGCGCGGACTCCGTCGGAGTCGCTGCCACTCGGTGAGCCACACGGGTTTGCCGTGCGTTCGAGCGAACGTCACGGCGTCTCGAATCTTTCTGCGCGCCCGTTGCTCGGTCGGCGGCAGGTTCATGTGGAACTGGTAGACGTCGAGTTCCGGGTCCGAAAACTGCGTGTTGAGTCGGACGTCCTTACAGCCGACGGTGAGCGGAACGGCGGGAGCCGCTCGGTCCGCGACCCGCAGCATCTCGCGGACGAACTTCACCCGCGGTTCGTACTCGCCGGGCTCGTTCATGATTTCGAGCGCGAGCACGACGTCGGGGTCGGTGCAGCGGTTCGCGACCCAGCGGGTGAACTCCCGGGGTCCGTCCCACCGCCACGGCCGCCGAACCGTCGCCCCCGAGGGCGATTTCAGCGCCGGGGCGTCACCAGTCGGCCGTCGGCGAGCGTTCGTCGGCTGCTCGCCGATGCTCTCGAACAGAACCGGAAGCACCCGGATACCGCGGTTCTCCGCCCGGAGGAGGAAGTCGTCGAACGCGTCCGCGAAGGCGCGGCGGTTCTCCCGCCACCAGTGGTAACTGAGGACGACGCGAACGGCGTTGAGGTTCAGTCGTTTCGCGTAGTCGAGGTCGTTCGCGGCGACCCGCGGGTCGTAGGCGGCCCACGACTGGTAGTGGTTGTGCGAGCGCGCCGGGAAGTATATCGCGCCGCGGACGCCCGTCAACGATGCCATCGGGACGTCGTTGGGGGCGAAAGGATAAAATCTCACCCCCACCGGTTTCAACCTCGGCGTCGTATTCGGGGTATGTTCGCCGATATCGACACGTCGCTCTCGCGGACTACCGTCGGGTGGTGGTTACTGACGCTCGCGCTCGCGGCGATGCTGGCGTTCGTCGCGTACTCGTTCGTCGGGACGCTCGTTCTCGGTCTGTTCGCGTACTACGGGACGCGCCCGCTGTACCGACGCGTTCGAACGGTGACGCCGTCCGACGGACTGGCGGCCATCTCGACGCTGCTGCTCACGCTGTTACCGCTGTTTCTCGTCGTCGCCGTCGTCGCCGTCGTCGGACTCAACGAACTCAGTTCGGTCACCGGCGGGCAGATGGAGGCGCTGCTGCAAGCGCTCCCGGGGAATCAGAACCAAGCGCAGTTGCAGTCGATGCTCGACCAGCCGAGACGGGTCGTCGACGCCGTCCGCGGCGGACAGGTCCAGGGGATGCTCACCACGAGCGTCGGCGTGCTGGGCGCGGCCGCGAACGGGTTGCTCCACCTCTCGCTCTCCTTCGCCATCGGGTACTTTCTGCTCCGCGACGGCGACCAGGTCGCCGACTGGTTCCGCTCGGACGTCGCCGAACCCGGGACGGCGGCGTACGGCTACGTGACCGCCGTTGACAGGGATCTGGAGACGCTGTACTTCGGCAACATCCTGCTCATCTTCGTCGTCGCGGTGCTGGCGACGGGCGTCTACTACGCGTACAACCTCGTCGCACCGGACCCGGTCACGATTCCGCTCGCGGCGCTTCTCGCGCTCCTGACCGGGCTCGCGACGCTCGTTCCCATCGTCGTCGGCAAGCTCGTCTACATCCCGCTCGTGTTGGCGCTTCTCGTCCGGGCGTTTCAGGCGTCAGGCAACCTCGTCGTCTACCCGCTCGGCCTCCTCGTCGTCTCGTTTCTGCTTCTCGACATCCTCCCGCAGACCGTCCTCCGGCCGTACATCTCCGGGCGGAAGATCCACACCGGCCTCGTGATGTTCTCGTACATCATGGGGACGATGCTGTTCGGGTGGTACGGACTGTTCCTCGGCCCGCTCGTGTTGGTACTGTCGCTGCAGTTGATTCGTATCGCCTTCGCCGAACTGCTCCACGGCGAGTCGGTGTCCCCCGAGACGACGATGGACGCTCTCGGGTCGAGTCCGGAGACGGACGCCGACGTCAGCGGCGAGTGAGCGCGGGCGGCTTCGACGCACCTTTCGACGAACTTTTCGACGCACCTTTCGACACTCGCCACCCTTCGAGCGACCGACCCCATCTGTTTTCGTCCTGCTCGATGTACGGAGGGCTATGGCCGTCGAACCGTACGTCGTCGCGGTCACCGTTCTCGGACTCGCGTTGCTCGGCGTCGCCGTCATGCCCAGAGTCGTCTCCGAGCGGCCGGTATCGCTGCCGATGTTCTACGTCGTCTTGGGTGCGGTCGTGTTCTCGCTTCCGGTCGGGTTACCCGCACCCGACCCGCTGGCGTACGGCACCGTCGCGGAGAAACTCACCGAACTCGGCGTCGTCCTCGCGCTGATGAGCGCCGGGCTGAAACTCGACCGCGCGCCGACTCTCAGGGGATGGGCGTCGACGTGGCGACTGCTCGCCGTCACGATGCCGCTGTCCATCGCCGCCGCCGCGTTGCTCGGGTGGGGCGTCGCCGGCTTCGCGATTCCGACGGCCGCGCTGCTCGGAGCAGTCGTCGCGCCGACCGACCCCGTTCTCGCCTCGGAAGTGCAGGTCGAACCGCCCGGCGAGAGCGACGAGGCAGAGATGGCCGAGGGGCAACCGGGAAAGGCCGACGAAGTCCGGTTCGCGCTCACCTCCGAGGCGGGGCTCAACGACAGCTTCGCCTTCCCCTTCACCTACCTCGCCATCGCGCTGGCGACGAAGGGACTCGCACCCGAGAACTGGTTCGGCGACTGGCTCGCCGTCGACGTCGCCTACCGAATCGTCGTGGGGCTGCTCGGCGGCGTAGTCGTCGGCTACCTCCTCGCGACGCTCGTCTTCCGCGTCACCGCCGAGACGCGACTCGCCCAGAGCGTCGAGGGACTCGAAGCGCTCGGCGGGACGCTCCTCGCCTACGGCGTCACCGAGTTGGTCGGCGGGTACGGCTTCCTCGCCGTCTTCGTCGCGGCGCTGGTGCTCCGAGGCGTCGAGCGTCGCCACGACTACAACGACACGCTACACAGCGTCGCCGAGAAGGGCGAACAAGCGATGATGACCGTCATCATGGTGCTGTTCGGCGGCGCGCTCGTCACGGGACTGCTCGACCCGCTCACGCTCGTCGACGTCGCCGTCGCACTGGTGGTCGTCCTGCTCGTCCGCCCGCTGGCCGGTGTCGTCGGTCTCCTCGGGTTCAGCCGCGACTGGCGCGAGCGCGCCGCCATCGCGTTCTTCGGCATCCGCGGTATCGGGTCGTTCTACTACCTCGCGTACGCGATGGAGAGCGCCGCGTTCCCCGAGGAGTCGAGGCTGTGGGCGCTCGTCGGCTGTATCGTGCTCGTCTCCGTGGTCGTCCACGGCGTGACGGCGACGCCGGCCGTCGACTGGGTCTCGGACCGCATCGCGGCCCGGAACCGCGGTCCGCACGCCGAAGAGGAGCACGCCTGAGGGCCGCGGAGACGCGGAGGCGACCGCCGTCCGGCCCCGTCGCTTACGTGGCTGGAGGCCCTATCCTGTCGTATGTCGGACGACAATCCAACCGACGGGAAGAGAGGCGGAAGCAGATTCGACCGACTCAACCTCCTGTCGCTGCTCGCGCAGGCGGGACTGGCGTGGAAGCGCGGTAACAAGAAGCGCGCGGGACTGCTCTTGGGTGCCGCGACCATCGCGCGGAAGAGCCGAAAGCTCTCGTACGCGATACAGGGTGCGCTGACGCTCGACAGCCTCCGCAAGCGGATGAAGTAGTCGACCCGGGTCGCGACGAGTCGACCGTGAGGCCGCTCACCTACAGAATCCGACGGTAATCGTACTCACCTCGGATGTTGTCGTGGAAGTACCGTCCGCGAGAGGACGCGCGGAGCAGTTCCTCGTACGTCTCCTCGGCAACGCTCTCGTACCGGTAGACGCCGCCGCTGTGAAACGCCAGTTCGAGCGCGCCGGCCTCCTCGTCGTAGCCGACGCTCCGCAGACTGCTCGAACTCACCGGCAGGCGCGTCCGCACGACGTGCTTGAGACCGTCGTACGGGACGTACCCCACCTGCCGGTCGTCGCCGTCGTACAACATCACCCCGTGGTCGTGCTCTCTGACCTCGGCGCACTCTACCTCGCGCCCGTCCTTCGTCACCGCTTTCATGTGTCGGGACACGACGCCGAGAGCCGTCAATCGTCGCCCTGACCGCCGTTCGGTTCGGCCCGGAGACTGTCAGATATCAGGGAGAACAGACAACGGTATCTACCCGCGGGTCTACCCGACGGGTATGAGTGTGAACGTCACGTTCACCGTTCCCACGGCCGCTTGCGCGTTGGGGCGTTCGATCGGCGACGACCCGGGAACGCGCATCGAAATCGACAGAATCGTTCCGACGGGGGACACGGTAATACCCTTCTTCTGGCTGCTCGACGGCGACTGCGACGCGTTCACGTCGTCGGCGCGAGACGAACCGGCTATCGACCGGATCAGCGTCGTCGACCGGGTGGACGAGGGAGCGCTGCTGAGCGCGCGCTGGAACCACGGAGCCGCAGGGACGCTCCGCGGCATCGTACAGACCGACGGGACGCTCCTCGAGGCGCGAGCCAACCATGCCGAGTGGCACTTCTCGGTTCGGTTCGACGGAGGCGACGACGCGGCCGCGTTCAGGCAGTTCTGCCGCGAGAACGAGGTTCCCATCTCGCTCACGCGCGTCTCGGCCGCCGCCGACCGACGGAGCGACCCCCTCAGCGAGATGACGGCCGAACAGCGCGAGGCGATGGCCGTCGCCTACCGCGCCGGCTACTTCGACGAGCCTCGGCGAGTCACGCTCGACGAACTCGCGGCGAAGTTCGGCATCTCGCCGCGCGCCGTCGCGGGACGGCTCCGACGCGGACAGGCGAAACTCATCGAAGCGACGGGGCTCGCCGACGACACTCGGACGAACCGGGCGTAGGCGGGGGACCCAGCCAGTTTCCCGGCCACACGTATAAATGGCTTCACGAGTGAATGACCAACTCCAACCGGGTTCGACGCTTACCTTCGAGCGACGATGACGCCACCCGACGACGAACCGAACATCACCCAGTCGTCCGGAGGACACGGCGGGAACGACGGCCCGCCGAACTCCTTCCTCGGCGAGTCCGGCTACGGTGCAGCGGCGAGCGTCGACAAACCGCCGACGACCGCCGTCGAGTACGAGATACACGACGGGCAGACGCTGAGTGAGGCCGTCGTCTCGGCCGTCGCCGAAGCGGAGGGTTGCTCGCCGCTCGACCTCCACGAACCGCTGTACGACTGGGTCGACCCGGACGCGCTCGACGCGGTGTTCCGACCGACGAGAGACGACTTACCGACCGACCGACTACTCTCCTTTCGAGCTTACGGCCGCGAGGTGACTATCGTCGACACGCGGGCCGTACACGTCTCCGAGCCGCTCGACGCCTGAGCGAAGAGAGAGCGTCGTCGACGGAGACCGACGAGCGCGACGACGAGCCGCGAACGTCAGCGTCATGTGCCGTTCGGTCGGAGATAGACGCATGTCTTGGTTGTTGCTCCTCGTCGCGGGTGCGTTCGAGATAGTGTGGGCGCTCGGACTGAAGTACACCGACGGATTCACCGAGTTCTGGCCGAGCGTCGGCACTCTCGCGGCCATGGGAGTGAGCGTCTACCTGCTCGCACAGGCCGTCGAGAACCTCCCCGTCGGCACCGCCTACGCCGTCTGGACCGGCGTCGGCGCGGCCGGCACCGCCATCGCGGGCATCTACCTGTTCGACGAACCGTTCACCGCCGCGCGCGTCGGCTTCGTCGGGCTCATCGTTCTCGGCGTCGTCGGTCTGCAAGCGAGCGGCGCGGGCCACTGACGACGGGCCAACACTCTTTTTCCCCGTCGTAGACCAGAGCGTATGACCGGGGGTCGGCGCCGCAGTGGCGACTAGCAAAGTCGTTCTCGCCGTCGCCGTCGTCTGTCTCTCGCAGGCGTGTCTCGGCGTCGGTCCGACGCAGGTCGATTCGGGCGCGACGCCGATTAGCGACTGTAGGCAACTCGACGAACCGGGACGGTACGAACTGACGCGGAACCTCACGACCGACGTCGGACAGTGTCTCGTCGTCACCGCGAGCGACGTCGTCGTCGACGGCGGCGGCCACGCGGTGCGCGGCGAGGGCCGGTTCGGCACCGCGGGCGTCGTCGTCGGGTCGTGGGAGCGACAGACGAGAAACGTCACCGTGCGGAATCTCGCCGTCGCGAACTGGGACGACTCGGTTCGCGCGACTCGGGTCTCGAACCTGCGCGTCGACGGCGTCGTGGCGCGGGAGAGTCGGGTCGGGTTCGCGCTTCGGGCGGTCACCGAGAGCGTCGTCTCGTCCGCGACGGCGACGCGGAACAGCGTTTACGGCGTCTCGCTGTCGGACCGAAGCCGTTCGAACCGACTGCGAAACGTCACCGCGACCGAGAACGCGCTGTTCGGCGTCCACCTCGTCGGCGACGCGACGAACACGACGCTGACGGGCGTGCTGACGGCGCGAAACGACCACGGAGTCGCCCTCGTCGGGAGTCGGAACACGACGATTCGAGACAGTCGCGCCGTCTCGAACCGCGTCGCCGGTATCTGGAGTTCAGCCGCGCGGGGGACGCGCGTGACGAACACGACGCTGACGAACCGACTGTACGGCGTCGCGCTGGCCGACGGGACCACCGAGACGACGCTCGACGGCAACACCGTCGTCGGCAACGCCGTCGGAGTTCGACTGCGCGACAGCGACCGCAACCGAGTGCTGAACAACGACGTCCGGAACAACCGCGACGGCGTCCTCCTCATCGAGAGCGACGCCTCGCTCGTCGCCCGTAACGACCTGCGGAACAACAGTCGCGCCGTCACGCTCCTGTCGTCGGACGACGGCCGTGTCGTGGAGAACACGCTGGCCGGCAACGAACGGGGCGTCGTCGTCCGCCGCGGAAGCGAGAACGTCACCGTCGCGGACAACTGAGGAGAACGTCACCGTCACGAACAACTGAGAGCGGCACGCGACGACGGACTGTTTTCTCGGTGGCGCACCTATCGCCGGTATGAGCGATACGGTTCCGCCGGAAGTCGAGGAACGGATCACCGCGAAGCCGACGATGGCGCACGTCGCGACCTGCGTCGACGGACGACCGCACGTCGCACCCGTCTGGTACCACTACGACGACGGAGCGCTCGAACTGCTGACGACGGGCAAGAAGCTCGAAAACGTCCGGCGAAATCCGCGCGTCGCCGTCTCGATACAGGAGGACGACGCCGGCGAGGCGAAATGGCGCGTCACGCTCCTCGGCACGGCGACGGTGGTCGACGACGACGAGGAGACCGCCGCCGCGGCGCGTCGTATCAATCCGAAGTACGGGGCGGAACCGGACGCGTGGTCCGGGAACACGCTCGTTCGTATCGACATCGGAACGACGACGTACGAGTCGTACTGAGGAGGGAGGGAACGCCGAGGGCGAACGGAGTTCTGGGAGAGAGACGCCGACGCGGAACGGCTGCCGGCGGGATTGGCGGACCACTGGCGGAGGGCGAGCCCGCGCGTGGGCGTTTGCCGCCTTCGAGAGCAATCGCGATGGTGTGAGTGTCCCCCGCGGTAGCCTACGACACGGTTATCTCGGTCGGTAGACTCTAGACGTTAGTCGAAAATCGCTGGACTCCGGACAGCCATGAAGACGAAATTCTCGTTCTCGCGGGGACTGGGGCGGCCGCTCTCAGTGTACACCGACGAGGGCGAGCCGGTGCGGCACGCGACGTGGCTCGAACTGTTCTTCGACCTCGTCTTCGTCGTCGCCATCGCCGAGTTGGCGAGACACCTCCACTCGAACCTGACGCCGCTGGAGGTCGGTCACTTCGCCATGCAGTTCCTGCTCGTCTGGTGGGTGTGGTTGGCGTACAGCTACTACGCGGACCTCTACGACACGACCGACACGTTCTCGCGGCTGGCGATGATCGTCGCGATGTTCCTCGTCATCTTCCTGTCGGAGACGGTCCCCGGCGGACTCCACGGCGGGTCGTTCACGTTCGCGCTCGCCATCTTCCTCCTGCGGCTGTTCCTGACGGGGCTCTACCTCCGCGCGCGCAGCATGGACATCGAGGCGAAGACGTTTCACAACTACTGGATCGCGTCCGACGCGCTGACGACCCTCGTCTGGGGGCTCTCGCTTCTCGTCCCGCCGCCGGGGCGCTACGGGCTCTGGATCGCCTCGTTCGTCATCAGTATCGCGGGCGTGTTCGTCGTCTACCTCGGGTTCAACGCGGTGCTCGTGCAAGTGTCGCACTTCCCGGAGCGACTGGGACTCATGACGATACTGGTCCTCGGCGAGACCATCATCGCGGTGTCGGTCGGCACCGACCTCCGGACGACCGTCGCCGGGTTCAACCCGATGGGCGTAATCATCGCCGCCTTCGGCTTCTCCATCTCGGTCAGCGCGTGGTGGCTCTACTTCCGCCACTTCGACGAACGCCTCATCGACCGCCTCCTGCGGACCGAGTCCGACGACTGGCTCCGGGCGAGAGAGCGCGGCCTCGTCTACGTTTTCAGCCACTACTTCGTCCACGCGGGCATCGTCGCGGCGGGGGTGGGGGTCGGTGCCGCCATCGAGGCGACGATACACCACCACGCGTTCGGCCTCGGTGGCCTCCTCGCGCTCTGTCTCGGGACGGCGGCGTTCATGCTCGGGAGCGGCGTCTGCCACCGCGCGACGCCGTCCGCGATAGACAGTCGAGTGTTCAGAGCGCGAGTCGGGATGACGGCGGTACTCTGTGCGCTCGTCCTCGTCGGCGAGATGTTCGCGCCGGTCGTCCTCGTCGCCGTCATTTCGCTCGTCTACGTCGCCGCCGTCGTCTTCGAGGAGCGCCAACCGGGGCGAAAAACGACTCCGACGGGGGTGAAGGCGTGAAGGCGGCGAGCGTGGCGCGGCGAGAGAGGTGCGAAACGAGTGCAGAAGGGTGTGGAACGAGCGCAGAACGAACGCGGACGACGAGAGTGATTCGAGATGGACGATATAATCGAGATGTGGAAAGACGTGCGGATGGTGATGCTGACCGTCGTCGTCGCGGCGGTGTACGCGGCGGCGCTGATTCCGTCGCAGGGGTTCGTCATCGTCCCGCACCTGACGACGGTCCGACCGGGGAACGTCTTCCCGGTCGTGTTCAGCCTGCTGTTCGGCCCGGCGGCCGCGTGGGGGTCGGCGTTCGGCAATCTCTTCAGCGACGCGTTCAGCGGCACGCTCACCTGGGGGTCGGCGTTCGGGTTCGTCGGGAACTTCTTCTACGGCTTCGTCGCCTACCGTCTCTGGGGGAACCTCGGGCAACTCTCCAGCGGCGAGGAGCCGACGATGCGCTCGGGGGGACAGCTCGTCGAGTTCCTCCTGATAGCGTTCGCCGCCTCGGCGCTGACGGCGGCTATCATCGCGTGGGGCGTCGACCTGCTCGGACTCGTCCCGTTCTCGGTGTTGGCGGTCATCATCACGCTCAACAACTTCGTCGCCGTCGCGCTGCTGGGACCGCCGCTTCTGTACCTGCTCTACCCCCGGGTCAAAGAGGCGGGACTGCTCTACACCGACTTGTTGGCGAGAGACGACCCCCGGGTCGTCTCGCGGCGACAGCGCACGGCCGCGATGGGGCTCGCCGCCGTCGCCGTCGGGTGGACCGTCACGGGGGTCGCTGTCGGCATCTTCGTCGAAGGGGTTCCGTTCGGGACGATGCTCGGCAGCGAGGCGGCCGTCGGCGGGTCGACGCTGGAGGCAGCGCTCGGGGGTGTGTCCTTCGTTCTCGCCCTCGGATTCGCAGTGCTCACCGTCGAACGACTCTCGGCGCTCGGCGGTAACCGAGAGGGTGCACCGGTCGAGGAACTCGTCGAAGCACCCCGCGACGACGTGACCCTCGACGCGTTCGACGACGCTGTCGGCGAGGTCGTCGACGAGTCCGCGGACGAGCCGAGCGATGGGGCGTAGAGCGGTACGTCTCGGTTCGTCGCGGGTGCGCGTCTCTCACTCGTTGTCGAGCGTCTCGTCGAGCCAGTCGTACAGTTCGCCGTGTGCAAGCGAGAGATTTCCGACCTGGCAGTGTTCACCCGCACCTTCCTCGGTGGTGAACACCCGCGTCGTCGTCGGCCCGGCGACGGCGTCGGCGAACTCGTAGACGAGCGACAGCGGTATCAGGTGGTCGTCCTCGCCCGCGAGCGCGAGCGTCGGGCAGGTGATTCGGTCGGCGACGTCGCGCAGCGAGTACTCCCGGAGCGTCCGCCGGAGGTTCGCGGCGTCGGTACCGAACACCCACCGAGAGTTCTCCATCCGCCAGCGCGAACCGGCGTCGAAGCGCGCGCCGAGCGACGCCATCGCGTTGACGAGCGTCCCGGGGGCGTAGTCGACGAGCGCGGCGAGTCGTTCCTGGCCGTCCGCCGCCGCCGCCCAGAGGTCGAAACAGTGGTCGAAGGCGACCACCGCGGCGATTCGGTCGTCGAACGCCGCCGCCCGCGGCGCGTAGTAGCCGCCCATGCTCGCGCCGACGACGCCGATTCGGTCGGCGTCGACGCGCGGGTCGTCGACGAGCGCGTCGAGAACCGGGCCGAGAACGTTCTCCCAGTCGGATCGCGCTTTCAGGTTCTCCAGGCGGAGCGGCGCGCCCTGGCCTGGGCCGTCGAAGATGAGACAGGCGTACCCGCGTTCGAGCGCGGCCGGGACGCCGCAGAGAAAGTACAGCTCTTCGGCGAGCGAGTCGAAACCGCCGAGACAGACGACGGTCGGCCGTTCGGCGTCGGTATCGTGGTCGTCGGTCGACTGTTCGGGCGCGAACAGGTAGCCCGGCAGCGTCGTCCCCTCGAACGGTATCTCGACCTGTTCGACCGGCGTGTCGAGATAGTCGAGCGCGCGTCGAAACGCCTTCCGACCGCGTTCGTACGCCGGGACGCGACGAGCGTCGTCGCCGTCCAGAAAGAACTCCGCCGTCCGGTAGTAGTTCTGCGCCCGCAGAAACGCGTCTCGGGCCGTCTCGTCGTGGTCCTGCGCCTCGGCGTACTCGCCGGCGACGGCGACGCGGTCCGCGGTCCGTCGCCACTCCGTGTACCACGCCTCGAAGTCGGTGCCGTCGATTCGTTCGACGGTCGCCAGGCACTCGCCCGGCTCGGCCCCGCGGTACGTCGCGTACGCCATCGTCCGGAGCGTCTGATAGTCGAACGTCGGGTCCGAGAAGTGAACGCGCATGCGGTTGGTACCCAGCAGTGGGTGATAACAGTTCATGCTGACCGTGACGCTCTCCAGAGCGTGACGGAGAGTTGACCTTCGGAGTCCGGACGTGGCAGTCCGACGCCTCTGCCGCACCGACGCGAAGGAGCGGGCGGCACACGGTAGGCCGTATACAGCCCATTCTGCGATACCAATTTGGTGGTCCGCTTTCGACCGGCCGTCTCTCGCCTCGCTGGGGGAAAGGTACCCGCACTCGTCCGAGAAACCTCCCCCTTCCCGGCGATAAGTTGCGCATACTGAAACGGACGTGCGTTGCAGTCGAAGTAGTGAGTTCAGCGACCAACCTCGTCGTCGTCGACATCGGGAGTACGCGTCTACGATACGGCAGGGGGACGGAGAGAGGTCCCGTGGCGGTTCGCGCGGAACCGACCCGCGCCGACGCGCTGACCGAGCAGTTGCTCGTCGCCGTCGAGGACGTTCGTGCTCGGTCTCCTGGACCGATTCAGGGCGTCTCGGTCTCGACGACGGGGCTCGTCGACGCCGAGCGCGGCGTCATCGCCGAGTTCGACGCCAACGACGGGACGAGAAGATACGACGTTCGGCTGGCCGAGGCCGTCGAGGACGCGTTCGGCCTGCCGACGGCCGTCCAGAACGACTGTACCGCCGCCGCGCTGGGCGAGTACCGGTTCGGGGAGGGCCGCGGCTACGACTCCGTCGCACACGTCACCTTCGGAACCGGTATCGGCGCGGGGGTCGTCGAAGACGGTCGACCGATACGTGGCGAGCGGGGTTACGCCGCCGAAGTCGGGTTGTTCTCCATTCGCGCCGACGGTGAGTTGTCGAGCACGGGCGTCCGCGGCGCGTGGGAAGCGTACTGCTCGGGGCGGGGGATTCCGAACTTCGCCCGGCAACTGCTCGCCGAAGGCGGAGAGGCGTCGTCGTTGCGCGAACTCGACGAGATAACCGCGCCGGACGTGTTCGCCGCCGCGGACGACGGCGACAACGTGGCCGAGATGCTGCTCGACCGGATCGCCCGCTACAACGCCGCGGGTGTCGGCACGCTCGTCAACGCGTACGACCCGGGGGTCGTGACGCTCGGCGGCTCCGTGGCGCTCGAGAACGCCGAGTGGATGCTCTCTGGAATCCGAGAGCACCTCGACGACTACGTCCTCGCCGCAGACCCTCCGCCGGTGGAACTCACGACGCTCGGCGAGGACATCGAACTGTACGGGGCGACCGCGGAGTTGCTCGGTCCGAGACCCGAGACGTCGTCGGTCGGACAGGCCGGCGACTGACCGAATCCGGCCACCTCGGGCTACTCTTTGCTCTCGTCGAGCGCTCGGCTGTACTCCTCGTACAGGTCGTCGTCGAGGAGCTCCCGCAGTGCTCCCTCGTCGGCCTCGTCGTCTCCTCCCGCCAGCCCGTACGCGAGGCCGAACCCGCCGCCCAGAATCGCGCCGGTCCGGGACGTTCCGAGGCCGAGGTCGTCGTCCGTCGCACGACCCGCCCCCAGCTCGGCTCCGCGGGCGACGAGGTCGGCGTCGACACCCGCGAGCCAGTGGGCGTACTCCTCGGGGGTCAGCGTCTCGGCGAGGTACGTCGACGCGCCGAGTAGACTGCCGAGTGCGGCACCGTCGAGGTTCGTCCGGTGCGCGTTCGCCGCCGCCATCCCGCGAGAGCGACGAGCCATCTCCAACGGGTCGACGTCGTCGAAAACGGTGTTCTCGTGACTGCTCGCGTACGCGCCGACGGCGCCACCGCCCAGCACCGCACCCGAGAGCAGGACGGCCGTCGAGTAGCCGGCGGTGAGCGCGGGATTGGCGAGCGTTACACCGGTCGCCAGGCCCCACAACGCCGCCTGCTTCGGGTCGGCGTTTCGCGCGGTGTACTTCAGTTCGGCCACCCCCGACCGGGCGCGTCCGCGAACGCGAGCGAGCGGCCGTCCGGTCGTGTCGGCGCTCCGCGTCGGGAGAGGCGCGTCGTCGTCGACGTCGGCGGCCGTCTCGTCGGTCGTCTCTACGGGCGGGTCGTCGCCGCGGTCGGCTGACGGCATCGAGGACCCGACCGCGCCGAGTCCGCTCGTGACCCGATTTCGGAGGCCGCCGACCGTCGACTGGAGGCGGTCGACCGCGCCGCCGTCGTCGGAGCCGAGCGTCACCGGGACGACCTCCTCGTCGTCGTCGAGCTCGGAGATTCCGGGTCGCTCTCCCTGTCGGATGGAGAGTTCGACGAGTCGGGCTCGGAGGTCGGCGGCGTCGGTCGATTCTCTCACCGCGTCGTCGACCGCTTCGCGGCGGTCTGCGGAGAGTTCGCCGAGCAGCGTCGACAGCGTCTCCAGTCGCGTGGTGTCGGTCATCGCCGTGTGTACGGTCTCGCGAGAGGTAAGCGCGGGGGTCGCACGAGCGTCGGCGACCGTGTTCGTCAGTCTGTGACCGCGTTCGGGTTCGGGCTGTCCGCGGACGTATCCGTCGAACAGTTATGGCGACGCGCTCCTTTCGGTGTGTCATGAGCACGTCTCGCTCCTTCGACTCTCTCCGACTCTCGAAGCCGGAACTGGCGGTGTTCGTCTCCGGAGTCGCCAGTATGGGGCTGGAGATTCTCGCCGGACGGATGATCGCACCGCAGTTCGGCAGCAGCATCTACACGTGGGGCGGTATCATCGGCGTCTTCCTCGCCGCACTCAGCTACGGCTACCACCGCGGGGGGAAGCTCGCGGCCCGGCAGGCGACGAACGACCGCATGGCGCGCGTGTTTCTGCTGACGGCGGCGTACGTCGCCGGGCTCATCTTCCTCGGAGACCTGCTGTTGCGGGCGACGTCCGGATTTCCGCTGCCGAGCCGGTTCGCCTCGCTGCCGGCCATCACGCTGCTGTTCGGCCCGCCGACGTATCTGCTCGGCTACATCAGCCCGTACGCGGCCGAACTCTCGGCGAAAGAGAGCCTGGGAGAGGCGTCGGGCCACGTCTACGCGCTCGGGACCATCGGGAGCATCGTCGGTGCGTTCGCGACGACGTACTTTCTCATTCCGTCGCTCGGCGTCGAGCAGATAGCGCTCATCTTCGGACTGCTCTCGGTGGCGACGGCGGTCGTCCTCGCCCGTCCCGGTGTCGGTCGGGACCAAGCCGTAGCGAGCGGGTTCGTCGTCGTTCTCCTCCTCGCCGCCATCGGAAGCGGGGCGGCCGGACTCTCCGTCGAGGGCCGCGTCGTCTACGAGACGCAGACGCCGTATCAGGAGCTTCAGGTCGTCGACCTCGGCGACACGCGGACGCTGTATCTCGACGGCCAGCGACACAGCGCGATGGACAAGAGCGACCCCGACCGTCACGTCTTCGACTACACCCGGTACTTTCACCTCCCGCTCCTGATGACCGACGACGTCGACCGCGTGCTGTTCGTCGGCGGCGGTGGGTTCACCGGTCCGAAGCGGTTCGCCGAGGACTATGACGTCACCGTCGACGTGGCCGAAATCGACCCCGAGGTCATCGACGCCGCCGAGCGGTACTTCGACGTCGAGGAGTCCGAGAACCTGAACGTCTACAACACCGGGGGGCGGCAGTATCTCCAGGAGACGAATCGCACGTACGACCTCATCGTCCTCGACGCCTACCAGAAGGACAAGGTGCCGTTCGAGTTGACCACCGAGGAGTTCATGCGACTCGCGGACAGTCGGCTCTCGGAGGACGGCGTCCTGTTCGCCAACGTCATCTCCGCACCCACCGGCCCGGCGTCGAAGTTCTACCGCGCGGAGTACAAGACGATGTCACAGGTGTTCCCGCACGTGTACAGCTTCCCGACGGCCGGGAGCGGAGTCGTCCAGAACATCGAGGTCGTCGCCACGAAGAACGACTCTGTCGTCACCGAAGAACAACTGCTCGCGCGAAACGACCGGAGGAACATCGGTATCGACCTCGAAAGCGAGATTCGGAACTACCAGCGGACGACCGAGACGGGCGACGTACCCGTGCTGCGCGACGACCGTGCACCCGTCGACAGTCTGCTGGACCCGATGGTCGGCCAGCGGTACGTGATTCAACAGTCGAACGAGTCGGGGTCCTCGAACGAGACGCCGTCTCTCGTCGCGAGCGGCCCGGGACGGTACGCGGCCGGCGTGCAGACGCCCTCGGTACTACCGGTCGCCGCCTCGGTTCGGCGGCAGTAGCGAGCGGTCGTTCGGCGGTAGCGAGGACGACGGCACGTCACCGTAAGTTCATCTGTCTGGCCGTCTCCGCGGCGTGTTCCGCGACCTGGTCGATGCTCGCGTCGGACTGTTCGGCGAGCACGCGCGTCAGCATGCCGAGCTGCTGGCTGGCCATCTCCTGCAGTCGCTCCTCGTCGACGTCGTTGGCGAAGTAGAACTCGTTCTCTCCGTCGCCGACGAGGCCGACGTAGAGCGAGACGGCGTCGGTCTCGCGGACGGCCGCCGCCGCCTGCTGTTTTACGCGTTCGAACTCCAGTTCGTCGTTCGCGTCACTCATGGTCTTCGTTGGCGTCGCGCGTCCAAAAGGCTCCGCACCGATAGTCGGGTCCGTCGAAGCGCGCCGAGTCCGCACGGAGCAGTCGCTCGCCGAGCGGAGCGTCGAAAGAAGTGAAGTCAGTTATACCGCCTCGTCGGCGGCGTGAAACCCTCGTTAGTTGCGGACGACGTTCGTCGCGCGCGGACCTTTCGGGGCCTGTTCGATGTCGAATTCGATCTCAGTTCCTTCCGTAAGGTCCTCGCCGCCAACGTCTTCCATGTGGAAGAACACGTCCTCGTCGGAGTCCTCAGTCGTGATGAAACCGTAACCGCCCGTGTCGTTGAAGAAGTCAACCGTACCGTTTGCCATTACGACCAAACACAACCGGAGCACACGGATAAGGGTTGGCATTCGTCCTCCGAAGAACCTCGAATGGAGTCGAGTGTTTCGTAGTTCCCCAGTTTTGTAGCCGTTCGACCACCTATGCGGTCCGAACTCGAAACGGTATTCGATTCGTCACAACGGGTAATGGCTTCCGTAGTATCTCCGGTTCTCAACTTCGGTAACCGACGGCCGGAACCGGGACGTGTAGCGTAACGCGGTAATCGGACGGAAAACAGCGCCCGGCAGGTATCGACGAGAAGTGGACGAGCGGAACCGTCGCAGCTCCACTCTTCGACCCGTCTTCACGAACTGCGTGCGAGTCCGAGGACGGACCGCGACGACACGGTACCGAACCGTCGTCCGCGGTCGCCGACCCGGCGGCTCGCCGCTCGGCTCACTCGAGGTCGAAGCGGTCGTTGATCATCACTTTGTGCCACGCGTCCACGAAGTCACGCACGAACTTCTCCTCCGCGTCGTCGGAGGCGTACACGTCCGCGATAGCGCGAAGCCGGGCGTTCGACCCGAAGACGAGGTCCACGCGGGACCCCGTCCACTCGACCTCGCCCGTCTCGCGGTCGCGCAGCTCGTACGTCTCCTGGGCGTCCGAGGGCGCTTCCCGCTCCACGATGTCCTCGGACTCGGAACCCTGGGACTCCTCGGCACCCTCCCACTCGTAGTCCATGTCGAGCAGGTTCACGAAGAAGTCGTTCGTCAGCGTCTCCGGTCGGTCGGTGAAGACACCGAGGTCGGACTGCTGGTAGTTCGCGTTCAGTGCGCGCATCCCGCCGACCAGAACCGTCATCTCGGGAGCCGTCAGGTTCAGGAGCTCCGATCTGTCGACCAACAGTTCCTCCGCCGAGCGGTCGTGCTCGTCACCGAGGTAGTTGCGGAACCCGTCGGCCTCCGGTTCGAGCACCTCGAAGGACTCGACGTCGGTCTGTGCCTGCGAGGCGTCCGTTCGACCGGGTTCGAACGGGACCGTCACGTCGTAGCCGGCGTCCGCCGCCGCCTGCTCGACGGCCGCGTTGCCACCCAGGACGATCAGGTCGGCGAGCGAAACTCTCGTTCCGTCGGACTGCGAACCGTTGAACTCCTCCCGAATCGCTTCGAGGGTCGAAAGCACCGCCTCCAGCTGTTCGGGTTCGTTCACCTCCCAGCTCTTCTGCGGTTCGAGACGGATACGAGCCCCGTTCGCGCCGCCGCGCTTGTCGCTGTCGCGGTACGTCGACGCCGACGCCCAGGCGGTCTTGACCAGTTGGGAGGTGGACAGCTCCGACGCGAGAATCTCCTCTTTGAGTTCGGCGACCTCCTCGTCCCCTATCAGTTCGTGGTCGATCTCGGGGACGGGGTCCTGCCACAGCATCTCCTCGTCGGGGACCTCCGGGCCGAGGAACCGAGACGGCGGGCCCATGTCGCGGTGGATGAGCTTGTACCAGGCCTTCGCGAAGGCCTCCTGGAACTCCTTGGGGTTCTCCTGGAAGCGCTCGAGGACCTCCCGGTAGTCCGGGTCGCGCTTCAGCGCGATGTCGGTCGTCAGCATCATCACGTCTTCTTTCTCCGACGGATTCTCGGTACCCGGGGCCGCGCCGTCGAGTTCGCCGTTCTGCGTGGTCCACTGCCACGTACCGCCGGGCCCTTGTTCGGGCCACCACTTGTACTCGAGCAGGTTGTCGATGTAGCCCATGTCCCACTGAGTCGGCGTGGCGTTCCACGGACCCTCTATCCCGCTGGTGATCGTGTCGCTCCCCTTGCCGGAGCCGTGACTGCTCTCCCAACCGAGACCCTGCTGCTCGATGGGGGCCGCTTCGGGCTCCGGGCCGACGTGCTCGTCGGGGTTGTCGGCACCGTGAACCTTCCCGAACGTGTGGCCGCCGGCGATGAGCGCGGCCGTCTCCTCGTCGTTCATCGCCATCTTGCCGAACGACTCGCGGATGTTCTCTGCTGACGCCTCCGGATCCGGGTTCCCGTCCGGACCCTCCGGGTTCACGTAGATGAGACCCATCACGGTGGCGGCGAGCGTCCCTTCGAGCTCGCCGTCGTCGTCGAAGCGCTCGGACGCTTCCCACTCGTCCTCGGGGCCCCAGTCGACGGCGTCATCGGGTTCGTACACGTCCTCGCGCCCGCCGGCGAAGCCGAACGTCTCGAATCCCATCGACTCCAGGGCGACGTTCCCGGCCAGGACTATCAGGTCGGCCCACGAGAGTTTGCGGCCGTACTTCTGCTTGACCGGCCAGAGCAGTCGGCGCGCCTTGTCGAGGTTCGCGTTGTCGGGCCAACTGTTGAGGGGCGCGAAGCGCTGCGTACCGCCGGACGCGCCACCGCGGCCGTCGCTGGTGCGGTACGTGCCGGCGCTGTGCCACGCCATCCGAATGAAGAGCGGTCCGTAGTGGCCGTAGTCGGCCGGCCACCACTCCTGCGACGTCGTCATCACCGCTTCGATGTCCGCTTTCACCTCGTCGAAGTCGAGTTTCTGGAACTCCTCGGCGTAATCGAACTCTTCGCCCATCGGATCGACCTGACGGGCGTTCTGGTCGAGGATGTTCAGGTTCAACTGGTTCGGCCACCAGTCCTGGTTGGACCTAGTCATCGTCGGGTGGTTACGGCTTTCGCGTGTTAAGATTGTCTATTCGGTAAGGAAATCTTCGCTGCTGGCCAAGAACACTATCGAGTTTATGAACTTTTGTCAGCGAGAGGTTTGTACCTTGTGCCGAGCGTAGCCGTCTCTGCTACACTATCTGACACGCCCGGACGCGGGCCCGACGCCGCGTCGAAACGAGCGGCGGTCACCGAAGGCAGTCACGGCTGGTTATCGGGGTCAGGACCCGTGTCCGCAGGCCCGGTCGGACTTCACTCGTCGACTACCGACTCGTCACGCTGTCGAGGGCGAATCTGTCCGTACCGCCCGTTCGGCACGTCGTTTGATTCCCGTGAGCATCTTTCGCTCCATGAGGAAGTGCGCGGGTTCCCAGAAGAGGTAGTCGACCGCTCCGAGGAGCGTCGGATGCCCCGCCAGCGGTCCGAGAGAGGACCGCCGCGGGTTCGACCGCATACGGGCGAGAAGCCGCGTTGTGCCCTCGCCGAGCGGAACGAGGACGAATGCCCAGGTCCACGCGGGCGACTCCCCCGGAGGACTCAGGACGAGCGCACGCTCGGGGTCGAGGTGGACGACTTCCGGCGCAGATTCGGGAGACGAGACGGGATAGTCTTTAGGCGCCAACCTGATGACGTCCCCTTCCTCGAGTTCCTGGTACTCCGGGACGATCCGATCCACGTTGTGGATGTCGGCACCGATAGCGTTCTCTATCCAGTCGTAGCTATAGAAACCGCCGCGACCCTGTCCAATCTGGACGAGCCACGGCCACACGGCCTCGGTGGGGGCGTCGATCTCGATCGCGTGGGTGACCTGCGCGGTCGCATCCGAGAGCAGGTCGTCACCTGGCATGGTAGCGCGCGCTTCCCCGTTCGTCGCTCCCCACTGACGGTGCCAGGGCCGTATCGCGAAGTGGTACGCGCCCACAAGACCGAGTACGAAGGCTGCGAGGGTTCGTCTGTCGGTCCACTTCGAACGGCCTTCTACACTACTGTCAACGTGTAAATCCGTCGTGGGTTCCCGACGTGGCTGCGCCTCCGCGTCGGCCTCGATGCGTTCGAGCGCCTGAGACATCAGGTAGCCCGCGAACGGACCGATCACCCGCCAGTACAGTCGGAAGTTCCTGCGGGCACGCTCGGACGTCGTCACCGTGCGCGCCTCGTAGGAGAGGAGCGTCCGCCGCTCGCCGTACGGGCGGACGGAGAGGCTTATCGCGAGTTTCGCGTTACCCGGTTCGTCGAACTCCGCGAACTCCTCCGCGTCGACCTGCAGCCACTCGATTTCGGGTCGCCAGAACTTGCCGACCGCACCGAAGACGAACTCTTCACCCGGCGCTTCGTCGAGCAGCGTCCACTCCGCTGTCTCCGGGACATCGGCGAACCGTAACTGCTTGGGCGGCGGCTGCTCCGGGGCAGCTCCGTTACGCTCCAGAAGTAGTCGCGGGACGTCTCGCAGTTGTCCGAGGGCGCGGACGGTCGGTCCCAAGTCCATCAGGTCGGCCGCGAGCATCGCCTCGTAGGTCGTCTCAGGATCGGCGTTCACGACCGTGTGTCGAACCGCCGTGACGTCGTACTCGGGGAGGTACCGGTCGATCAGCATCGACGAACCGGCCGCAGTCGATGTGTCGTTTCTGAATGCGTTCGGCGTCATTTTCCCGTCTCTTAACGACCCCAGAGGTATTAGAGGATAGTGAGCGAGTATTCACGGTTCGGGGACGGTGACGTCGTTCAGAAGATCGAGGCCATCGCGACGCAAAATTCCGGACCTGTCGCGTTCGTCGTGACTGTGAAGCCGTTCGAACGTCACGAAGACGGGGGTCTGTTCGTCCGATTCGATACTGCTGGAGGAGCTCGAAGTCCGTTTCGTCCACCGGACACGTCGAGTCCCCCTCAGGGTGCCGGAACGGGCGAATCGGCATCGCGAGCGCGTCGTTTCAGTTCTTCTCGTTCCGCTTCGCTCATCGGCTCGTAGGCGGCTGCTGCGTCGAGAATCGCCGGGACGAGTGCGGGGTCGCCCGCGTTCGGAATCGACGTCATCCCGTGTGAGAGCGCGAACCGCAGGCACTCGGTGAGTTCGGTTTCGGTGTCGTACGGCTCGTACCACGTGCTGTAGGGGCGCTCTTCCTCGGAGAGAGACTCCGGCCAGCGGCCCTTCGCGAACCCCTTGATACAGAGTGTTCCGAGCCCTCTCTCGGAGGCGAGCTTCAGTACCGAGCCGTAGTCGTACTCCGGTCCCTCCTTGGCCGCGAGCGTGAAGTTGAACGGGAACATCACGGTCTCGAGCTCCGGGATCTGCCGTATCGCGGCGCGAATCAGCGACGGGTCTCCGTGGCTCGTCAGGCCGATGTGATCGATCAGCCCCTCCGATTTCGCCTCTCTGAACGCCTGAAGCGCGCCGGGGTCGTGGTCACCCTGTGCCATCTCGGGGCTGTACTCGCCCGTAATCGCCTCGAGTTCGTCGTACCGAGTGAGCGCGTGGAACTGGTAGAGGTCGATGGAGTCCGTACCGAGCCGTTCCAGCGAACGGTGGAGTTCGCCCCACGCGCCGTAGTACGTTCGCTCCTGGGTCTTACAGCCCAGGAAGATCTCCTCGCGTCGCTCTTCCAGCGTCGGCGCGAGTTTCAGTTCCGCATCGCCGTACGTCGGCGCGACGTCGAAATGATTGACGCCTGCGTCGAGAACGTCCGCGACCATCTCGTCGGCCGCCTCCTGGTCGAGTGGGTCGAGGGCGATGGCGCCGAAGGTGAGGATGCTCGAGTCGTGTCCCGTCTCGCCGAGTGGTCGGGTCTCCATACCCTCCCGACGAGCGACCGGACCATAAACCGCCGTGCAAAGAGACAACGAGACAGTATCCCATGACTGCCTGAAAGTCGAACGTGGTCACCGTACGATTTGTCGACAGAGCCGTCTACGGCTACTTCCAACGGTCGAGTGAGCGTGTGAATGAGACCGCCAGAGTCGCCACAGCTTGAGCGATCTCTGGCGAAGAGCCGTGTTGAGTTGACGTCGTGGACACATCGAAATCGTCGCTCGGTTACGGCTGTCGAACAAGTTTCGTTCGGGGAATAAGCTTTGAAGTTCACAGGAAGCGGCTCTATTCTGTACTGTCAGAAACCTTCACCGGCTATCCTCGGGAAGGAGGAGAGCCGTCGAAACTCGTTGCGACCGCACTGGACACAGTGTTCGCCTTCGTCGAATCTTCCTCATTGAAAGCACCGGAGCGACACTTTCGCGTCAGAACAGAGGCTTTTCAACGAGCCTGCGAACAAGACTTCCACTATGCAAGCCCCTGGAATGCGCGAAGAAGATGGTCGTCTCCAATCGGACGCTGAGTTGGGTCGCAGAGTCGCCGAGGGAGAACTCGTGGATCCGTGAGTAGGTAACTATGCCGACAATGGGGAAGTCGATGTCGGACGCCGCGAAGACGAGACCATCAACGATATCTGCAGTACAAACGACCTCACTGGACGTAGGTGCCTCACACAGCCGTTCTACCCCCTGGTGGTAGTCGGTCGTCACACTCACCTATTCTTCGGGTGCGCCTTCGTCCACGGCGGTAAGGAATCGAACCGACGCACCGTGATAGACGGTGAGTGCGTCCGCGAAGAGTCGCTTGGGGGGAGGTTGACGCTCGACAGGTTGATGAGCGCGACGTCGTTTTGAAACTTGCACTCCTCGTCTCCCGAAATCTTCGCAGTATTCATAATCGAGCCGGACGACCGAGAATTGGTTATCTGGAGGTCTCGTCTCCGGTGAACCCTCATCTTCAACTTCATAATCGGTCACAGCCTCCGCAAGAGAGACGCAAAACCAAGCTCGATGGTGATACGGGCCCACTCGTAAGTGGGTGCAGTACCAGTAGTCTGCCCAGAGGGAGCTTCAGGGCCGTCCCAGAGAGGGTGTTGGTGGAATAAGAGCTCTGTTCTACATTCGATTGCATGGGTCCACATATTTTCATAATCGGTCGCATTCTATCGGTTTTCGATAACCGATGGCTAAGAAGATGGGTAGCTAGTCAAATCACGATTTGAAAACCGATGTCTTGAGTCCTCTGAAGCCAATTCTCACCATAACACGGTCCGTAGAGAGGCTAATCGTTCGGAGTCATAATCGGGTTCTCAATCGGTCTGAGAGTGGTTCTTCCGGGGGTTTGTGCCGATTATGAACGGTGGATAGGTATCCGATATGCTTCGAGCAGTGTTCTTCGCGGCTCTGAATCGATTTCGGAGATTAGGAATCTCTCTGACTTGACTTTTGTCCGACTGATACGTTCGATTGCTTCCTCGCAGTCGAGTTCGCCGTCGAGGTATCGTGTGAGAATGAGGCCCTCCCACAGGTCTTCGAGATCGCGCTCGAGTGCCCGCCCGAACACTTCGATCTCCGGAAGGCCGTGGGCTTCAGCAATTTCTCGAACCCAGTCGGAGATTTCGGCGGCCATACTATACGATTGCTCGGCAACGTTGTTGAATCCGTGTTTGCCTAATCGGCGAGAACCTGACCGGGGCCTATGTCTACTGTGGCCACAACAAAATTCCTTTAGAGAGACACTTTCTACCGTCAAAACGGCGGCCTCGGCACTCATAGGGTTCGTCACCGTCGGGTGCCACCCCGACTCGGAACGGTGCCGTCGTCATCGGCCGTTCGAAGCTACCCGACGGCGATAGAAGTCTGTTACCCTCCGTCCCCGCTCAGTACCCCAGTCGCTCGAGCGTCTCCGCCAACTCGGTCGGATACCGTCCGCCGAACAGGTGGACGTGGACCAACAGCGGGTAGAGCCGATAGACGAATCGACGACGCTCGAAGAAGCCAGATTCGATGCCGCGAGACTCCCGATACCGAGTGAAAAACGCGTCGTCGAACGTGTCCGTCCAGTCGACGTACGCCAACTCGACCTCCGGATGTGCGTAGTAGCACGCCGGGTCGAGGAACGCCCGAATCTCGCCGTCGCAGGCGAGCAGGTTCGTCGTCCACACGTCGCCGTGAATCAGCGACGGTCCCTCGGGTTCGGTCAGAAGCGAGTCGAGGTCGTCGACGACCGCGCCGACGCGCTCGCGCAGCGACGCCGAGAGCGCTCCCTTCTCGACGGCGAGGTCGGCAACGTGCCGAAGCCTGTGTTCGCCGAAGAACTCCGCCCAGGAGTCGGTCCACGGGTTCGGTTGACGCACCGGGCCGGTGAGCGTGTCTCGGGGGAAGCCGAACGCGTCGGCGCTCACGTCGTGGAGACGACAGAGGTGCTCGGCGGCGTCGCGTTCGGCCGCCGGCGAGAACGCCGACTCGGCGTCGACGTGCGAGAGGACCAGCAACTCGGGGTCGGCGTACGAGACGTCGGGAACCGGGAGGTCGCTCTCCTCGGCGAGATAGCGGAGCATGAACGCCTCCACGTCGAGCGGGGTGTCGCCGACCTTGGCGACGACGGTCCGACCGTCGTCGAGGTCGACGCGGGACACCGAGCCGATCATGCCTCCGTCGAGTTCGGTCAGTTCGACTGGTTCCGCGCCGAGTTCGGCGGCCAGCCGGTCGACGAGCTCCGGGTCCATAGCGCTCGATGTCGCGGGAGCGTTAAGGTCCCACCGACCGACTCGCCGACATGGCACGCCGACTCATCGTCGACACGGACACCGCGGGCGACGACACGCAGGCCATCCTGATGGCCGCGCTGGCCGATTCTATCGAACTGGAGGCGCTCACCATCGTCGCCGGAAACGTCGAGTTCGACTACGAGGTCGAGAACGCCAAGTACACCCTCGACCTCGCTGACGCCGCCGACGAGGTACCGGTGTACGAGGGGTCGCGCCGGCCGCTCGTCAAGGAGTTCGAGCACGTCGACCACGTCCACGGCGACGGCGGTCTCGGCGGCGAACTCTACCCCGACACCGGAATCCCCTCCGCCGACGGCCACGCCGTCGACAGAATCGTCGAAGCGGCGCGCGAGTCGCCGGGCGAGGTGAGTCTCGCCTGTATCGGCCCGCTGACTAACGTCGCGCTGGCGGTCCGCCGCGAACCCGAGCTGAACGAGTTGCTCGACGAGGTGTGGGTGATGGGCGGGGCGGTGAACACGCTCGGCAACGACACCCCCTCCGCGGAGTTCAACTTCTGGGTCGACCCCGACGCCGCGAAGATCGTGATGCACGAACTCGACGTGAACCTCGTCGACTGGGGGTTGACGATTCGACAGGGGTCGTTCGAGGCCGACGAACTGGAGGCGTTCGAGGAAGCCGACACGCCTTACGCCGACTTCTTCACGACCATCACGCGCCACGCCCGCGAGTTCTCGAAGGAGCGTCTCGGCGTCGACGCGACCACTCAACCGGACTCGCTGGCGCTCGCCTGCTTTCTGAATCCGGGGCTCGTGACCGAAGCGGAGACGTACTTCGTCGACGTCGACGAGAGGGAGGGGATGACCCGCGGCTACAGCCTCGTCGACGAACTCGGTATCACCGACGGCGAACCGCGGACGCGGGTCGTCGAAGCCATCGACGAGGCGGCGTTCAAGCGGATGTTCTCCGACATGCTTCTACACGGGAATCCGGAGCGGTCGCTGTAGTCGGTGAACCGGTGAGAGGGCGAAACCGAAGAACCGACCGAACGGGTCGAATCGACGCGGTTCAGACGGGGCGGGCGAACGCCAGCGACCCGCTGATGTTGTAGACGGAGGCCCGCACCGTCTGGCCCTCCTGTGCGCCCGAGACGAAGACGGTGTACTTGCCGACTTCGGCGACGCCGTCGCCCTTCCGGCCGGTGCCGGTGATCTCGAACTCGTACGTTTTCCCCTCTTCGAGCGTCGGCGTGTCGCGCGAGCGCGAGGACGTCCGCTTCTGGACGGGCCGGAACGCACCGCAGGCCTCACAGCGCAGCATCTCGACGCCGTCTTCGGTCCGGAGGACGGTGTCCGGCAGGCCGCACTCCGAGCAGATGACGAACTCGTCGGCGTACTCGCGGATGGCGGCGTCGAAGTCGGCGACGTTGAACGAGCCGTTGTATCGGGCGCGCTGGCCGTCGAACTGGCCGTTCGTCGCGAACTGACGCTGAATCGCGCTGTGGAGGTGTTCGGGGTCCCGCGAGAGCGCGTCGGCGATGTCGCCGAGGTTCGTCAGGCGCGTGAACGCACCGTCGGTCTCGCCGACGGGGTCGGGGAATCGCAGTCGCTTGTCCTCGGTCGTCCGCGAGTCGGTGGCGTCCATCGCCCGGTCGAGAGATGACTCGTAGTTCATACACGTTCGAGAGGCCAAGCACGTATAGGCATTCCGAGTACGGTGGCGACGAGGCGCATCCGTCGCGCGACCGGATTCCGGAGCGACGAGGGGATGTCGAGTCGTGAACTCTGTGGAGATATTCACTTTTCAGAGAATTTATTACGCGTGTGTCGATTAAAATACGGATAGTTTCATAGTGGTTCAGAAACGGTACTGTTCGCTATGGGAGAGAACGACGACCGGGTCGGCGAACACGATTCAGGGATGTCGGAGGGCGAGCAGTCCTCGAAGGGTCGCTCTCGGCGGGGTCTGTTGGCGTTGCTCGCGGCCGGAACCGTCGGAGCCGGCCTCGGCGTAGCCGCCCTCAGCGAGCGGTTCGACGGCGAGGGAGACTCACCGCCCGGAGCGGGGACCGACGAGCGCTCCGAGAACACCTCTGCATCCGAATCGGACGAACCGTCGGAGACGACCGGAACGGACGAGCCGTCGGCGACGACGGCCACGACGTCCGGTCTCACCGAGACCGGCACACCGACGACCGACACGCCGTCGCAGACCGACACGCCGACGACCGACGACGCGACGGGAGCGGAAACGTCGACGGAGTCCGACACGTCGTCGGGAACCGGAGCGGCCACCGACACCGAAACTCGGTCGGAGACCGGCACGGAGAGTGAAACGTCGACCGAGACAGGCGCGTCGACGACGGCGACGCCAGCAGAGTCGGGGACCGAGACGGCGGCGACCGACGCACCGCCGGAGACCGACGCACCGGAAGGAACCGAGACGCCGACGACGACGGATACCGAGACCTCGACGGGCCCGGCGTCGCAGTGGCGCAGCGAGACCCCTCTCCCGCTGGCGCACAGCGACGCCGGGGGCGGCGTCGTCGACGGGAGACTGCTGTACTTCGGCGGCTTCGACTCCGGGGTCGATACGAACGCGGTCGCTCAGACCTTCACGTACGAACCCGCCGAAGCGGGCGAGGGAACGTGGACGCGCGTCGAGGACCTGCCGAAGGCGGTGTGGGGTCCCTGCGGCGTCACCGTCGAGAACCGCGTGTACAGCTTCGGCGGCGTCTCCAACCCCGCCGAAGGCGAGAACGAACCGACGGACGATATCTTCGTTTACGAGTCCGGGGAGGGGTGGCGAAACCTCACCGCCGAGTCGGGCGTGCGCTGTCCCTACCCGAACTGGGCGATGGGCGGCATCTACGACCCCGAAAGCCGACTCGTCTACTGCGTCGGCGGCGGAACCGGCGACACCGACGCCGAGACGGCGACGAACCACGGCACCGGCGGGACGACTCACTGGTCGTTCGACGAACACCGACTGTGGACGTTCGACCCCGAGGCCGAGGAAGTCGTCGACGACAGCCTCGCACAGCTCCCCGAAGCGAAACGCTGGCCGACCGTCGCCCGCGTCGTCGTCGACGGCCGAACGAAGATTCACGCCCTCGGCGGCGTCAAGAGCACCGCGGGGTCGACCGATTCGAACTTCCGCTACGACCCGGTCGACGACGAGTGGGAAGCGGCGACGCCGACGCCCATTCCGGGACACTACGCGACGACCGACAATCCGGTCATCGACAACCAACTGTACCTCTCACACGGGTTGTTCCGCGAGAACGGCGAATCGTTGTCTGTCGACTCCTTCCGGTCGTTCTGTCACCGCTACGACCCCGTCGCCGACGAGTTCGATACCTCGTTGCCCGACGAAGGAACGCCCCGAGTCGGCTGCGTCGACGCCGTCATCGACGGCCGTCTCTATACGGTGGCGGGTCACGTCAAACGCTACGACCAGCAGGGGTACCACGACTGTATGAGCGTCTCCTCCTCGTTCGAACCGTGAGACGGGCCGGATAACCCAGGCGGACCGGAGTGTCCGGCCTCGACCGTCAGCGCGTTGCGACAGTTGAGATTCGCACAAACTCATATCGTTCTTGAAATCGAACCGTCAGATGTGAGAGAGAACGGTGGCCGAGGCGACGAGCGTGAGGAGTCGGTCGCGGCGGACGAGCAGTCGCCCGGAAACCGTTCCAGACGTGGTGTGTTAGCACTGCTGGCAGCGGGGACCGTCGGAATCGGTCTCGGGACGGCGGCGCTCAGCGACACTCCCGACGAGGGCGAAGCGGACAGCACTATCGAGGCGTCGGCGACCGAGACGACGGGACGACCGGAGACGACCGGAACCGAACCGCCTCCGTCTACGGTGGCGACGAGTTCCGGACTGTTCGAGACGACGGCGACGGCGACACCTGTCGGAACGCAGGTATCGACAGACACCGACGGGGCCGGCGACTCCGAAACCGCCGACCCGTCGGACGCGCCGAGCGACGCCGGTGGGTCGGACGGGTCGTCGAGCGCAGGCGGGTCGGACGGGTCGTCGAGTGCAGGCGGGTCGGACGGGTCGTCGGGAGGCGACCCGTCGACCGAGACCGCGCAATCGCCGACCGAAACGACAGTAGAGACCGAGACGACGAGCGAACCGACGACACAACCGCCCACGGAGAACGCGGGGCAGACGGCGACCCCCACCGAGACGTCCACGGAGGCCCCGACCGAGACCACGACCGAACCGCCGACCGAGACACCGTCGCAGACCCCCGCGGAAACGCCGACGCAGACGTCGACGCCGGTCGAAACTCCGACACCGACCTCCACCGCAACGCCAACACAAACCCCGACGGAGACGCCGACGCAGACCTCCACACCCACCGAAACGTCAACCGAACCACCGCCGGAGACGGGGCCGAAGTGGCGTACCGAGACGTCGGTGCCCGTCGAACAGAGCGACGCCGGCGGTGGCGTCGTCGACGGGAAACTGCTATACTTCGGCGGCTTCGACTCCGGGGTCGAACTGAACGCGCGAACGCGAACGTTCCTCTACGACCCCGCCGAGGGAGGGAGCGGCGCGTGGACTCGCGTCGAGGACATGCCGAAAGCTGTGTGGGGACCCTGCGGCGTCAGCGCGAATGGCCGAGTGTTCAGTTTCGGCGGCGTGCTCACTCCCGCGGAGGGCGACAACGTCCCGACGGACGACATCTTCGTGTACGAACCCGGTGACGGATGGCGAAACCTCACCGCCGAGTCGGGCGTTCGGTGCCCGTACACGACGTGGGCGATGGGCGGCGTCTACGACCCCGAGAGCGGATACATCTACTGCGTCGGCGGCGGGACGGGAGATACGGAGTCGGACACCGCAACGGACCACGGCACCGGCGGGACGACCCACTGGTCGTTCGACGAACATCGCCTGTGGGCGTTCGACCCCGAAGCCGAGGAAGTCGTCGACGACAGCCTCGCACAGATACCCGAAGCCAAGCGTTGGCCCACTGTAGCGCGCGTCGTCGTCGACGGCCGGACCAAGATTCACGCGCTCGGCGGCGTCAAGAGTACCGCCGGGTCGACCGACTCGAACTTCCGCTACGACCCTATCGACGACGAGTGGGAGGAAGCCGCCCCGACGCCCATCCCGGGCCACTACGCGACGACGAACGACCCCGTCGTCGACAACCAACTGTATCTTTCACACGGACTATTTCGAGAAAATGACGAGTCGTTGTCTGTCGACTCGTTCCGGTCGTTCTGTCACCGCTACGACCCCGAGGCCGACGAGTTCGACACCTCGCTCCCGGACGAGGGGACGCCCCGGGTCGGCTGCGTCGACGGCGTCATCGACGGCCGGTTGTACGTTACGGGCGGTCACGTGAAGCTGTACGACGAGCAGGGATACCACGACTGTACGACCGTCGCGTCGTCGTTCCTGCCGTGAAGAGACGCGGAAACCAGAACCCGCGTCGCGTCACGACTGCCGCTCGAACGATTCGCCGTAGACTGGCCGTCCGGTGGGCTTGTCCATGTGGGCCAAATCCACCGACGTGGGGTAGGCGTCCGCGTCGAAGGTGACGGTTCCGACGTAATCGAGGCGCGCGGAGCACGGTTCACAGCCGTCGATATCTCCCTGTGGAACGACCCGGATTCCGACATCGTCGGCGTGTTCTGACGACTCAGCCGTCAACACACGGAGCCCGAGCGATTCGCACGGCGCGCGGCCGACTATCGACCCGGTGACGACGACTTCGTGCTTTTTCGGAAGAAACGTCGCGTGGGTGACGTGGCTCGGTGCATCTTCGCAGGTGGCTTCGACAACGCTCACCGCGCGCGCGGAATTAGGCGGGCTGTCGGGAGCGCTCGATAGCGCCGAACAGCCAGCGAACGGGACGAGTGCACACCCGCCAGTGAGTTGGAGGAGTCGGCGGCGTTTCATCGCTCCGTGAACTCACCGTCCAGTGATGTGTTCTTTGATATCAGTGACGGGAAATGACCATCAGGGCGTCTTCGAAGCCCGTTGAATCTCGGACCGCTACCCTTCGATTCGCTCTCGCGCCGCCGCGACGAGAAGCGGCAGGAACACCGTCGCGTCGCCCTGCACGGTGACGTTCCGCGCCTCCTTCGTCAGCTTCCCCCACGAGCGTGCCTCGTCCAGCGTCGCCCCCGAGAGCCCGCCCGTCGACGCCGGGTCCATCGTAATCTGGACCGCGTAGTCGTACGCGCCGGGCGTGACGAGCATCGTCTGGAGCGTGAAGTTCTTCGGCACGCCGCCGCCGACGAGCAGGCAGCCCGCCTTGTCGGCGTGGTAGGCGAGGTCCGTCAGCGGCGTCATGTCCTTCAGCGCGTCGAGCGTGAAGTCGGAGGTCTGCGAGTACATCCACGCCTGCAGACCGAAGACGGAGTCCTGCACGGCCGGGCAGTAGATAGGCACGTCCGACTCGTAGGCCGCAGCGGCGACGCCGGCGTCTTCCTCGATGCCCTCGCGCTCGTTCACCTCGCTGTTCGCACGGCCGAGTTCACGGCAGAGGCGTTCGATGCCGACGCTTCCCTCCTCCTCCAGCGGCGGGAACACCTCCGCGCGGAGGTGCGACTCGAACAGCGCGAAGTGTTCCTGCGGCAGGTACACGTTGTAGATTCGGTCGACCTCCTCGTCGCGCAGCGTCTCGTCGTGCTCGCGGGGCGTCTTCCCCTCGGCGTGTTCCGCGCCGTGGTGGTGTTTCCCGCCGATGGCCTCGATGGAGTCGTGGGTGAGGTTCGCGCCCGTCGTCACGAGCGCGTCGACGTGGCCGTCGCGGACGAGGTCGGAGACGACTTTTCGCATCCCCGTCGGCACCATCGCGCCCGCGAGCGAGAGAAAGACCGTACAGTCGTCGTCGACCAGCATCTCGGCGTACACGTCGACCGCTTCGTGGACCGCGGCCGCGCCGATGCCCGCCTTGCCGTACTCGTCGACGAGTTCCGAGACGGTCATCCCGGCGCGGACCTCGGTGTGACCGACGGGGTCGGGGTCGAACTCCTCGCGGTGCGGCGGGTGCCACTCGGCGTGGTCGTCGTGGGCTTCGTTGTCGCTGTGGTCGTCGTGGGCTTCGTCGTCGCTGTGATCGTGACCGTCGTCGCTCATACACCTCGATGCGTCGGGGGACGGTTTCAAAGGTTCGAGGCAGGATTCCACGGGTCACCCAACCCGGGATTGTTGACGCACGCGGTCTGTCGGAGCGGGTGACGACGCCGAACGGTGGGCTTCGACGTCGCCTCGCACGTCATCACCGAAGAATCTCCGTCCAGTCGCACGAAAAGGACTTACACGCGCTTCGTCTACCCACGACTGTGGGGAACGTCGACAACAGTCACAGGAGCGCGGACATCTCCCTCGTCCGAGAAGCGACGACTGTCGACGACGAGATGTTTGCGACGCTCTCGGACACGCACCGCCGGTTCGTGCTCTACGCGCTCCTGCAGTTCCAGCAGTTGTCGTTCGAGGAACTCGCCGACATCGTCGCCGGGTGGACGAACGCCGCCGACTGGCGCCCCGTCACGCCGGAAGAGCGCGACGACGTGATGCTGGTGCTTCGACACGTCCACGTTCCGAAACTCGAAGCCGCCGGATACGTGGAGTACGACGACGAGAGCGACGAGCTCGTTCTCGACTCGCTTCCCGCGTCGCTGTACGACCTCCTGACGTACGCTCGGGCGCACGAAGGGGGAAGCGTCTCAGGGGACCGAACGACGCCGTCGGAGGCGGAGGACTCCGACCAGAACGGCGGTAGCGATGCGGCCGACGACTCCGACGAGACGAAGTAGCCGGCGCCGGCCCGAGACGACGCTACCGGTGTCGCTTCCCGGACCGGAGGCACAGATGACACTCAGACAGTTTATCTCCGCGGTGGCCGCAGAGCGTAAACAGCTCATCGTCTACGCGGCCGCCGATGCGTCGGTTCCCGTAGAGCAGTTCGAGACGCGCAACGTCACCGTCGAGCGGCGGCCGCTCCCGGCCGACGGACCGCCCGGGTTCGTCGTCATCCGCGACGAGAGCGGGTTCGCGGGGTCGCTCGGACTGGAGGAACTTCGGCACCTCGTGACGCCGCCGATTCGTCGGCCGTGGTCCGCCGAGTCCGAGAGCAGTTTCCGACCGCTGTTCGAGATTCTCGACAACGCCGTCTTCGCCTCCTTCGACAAACGGCAGATGGTCGCGGCGTCGCGCGAAATCGAAGAGCGAGCGTGGCGCGTCGGGCACGGAACGCTCAGGTGCGGGTTCCAGTCGGCGGATGCGCTCAGAAAGCAGCGGACCGTCTACTCCCGACTCGTCGACGAGACCGACCTCGAAGTTCACGTCTACGTCGCCGGCGACCGAGGGCCGACGACGGTCGACGGCGTCCGGTTTCACCTCGAATCGACCGCCGAGATCGGACGGACGTGGTTCGTCGTCTTCGACGGGAGTACGTACACGAAAGCCGCCTGCGGACTCATCGCCGAGGAGGTCGAAGACGGACTGTTCCGCGGGTTCTGGACCTACGACGGGGAGTTCGTCGACGAGATTCTGTCGTATCTGACCTCGACGTACGGCTGACGTCGCGTTCGTCCGCTGCGAACGTGTGTCTCCGCTGCGAGAGTTTATCCCCGAAGACGGGGCCACTCCGCCGCGTGACCTGAACGCCGACGCGGTCCGGGCAGCGCGGGTGTACGACGACCCGGCCGCGTTCGATTCTCCGTCGTCTGTTCGCTACACGCCGATGCTCAGAGCCCGGTCGGGTGGTCGACGAACGTCGTCTCGACGCCCCACTCGTCGAGTCGCTCCGAGAGCGCACGCACGCCGAACGTCTCCGTCGCGTAGTGTCCGGCGAGAAATACGTGGATTCCAGCTTCCCGAGCCTCGTGGTACGCCTTCTGTTTCCCTTCGCCCGTCACGAGCGCGTCGACGCCCGCGTCGACGGCTTCGTCCAACCAGTCGACGCCGCTGCCGGTGACGACCGCGACGTCTTCGATCTCCTCGGGGCCGAAATCGAGCACCTGCACGCCGCGGCCGCCGGTGTCGAGTTCGGCGTCGAGCGCTGTCGCCACGTCGGTCGGGTCCAGCGGGTCGCTCGTGCGCCCGCGCTGGCCGATGTGTTCGGGGCCGAGCGCGCCGAACGGTTCACGCTCGACGAGACCGAGTACGTCGGCGACGCCGGCGGCGTTGCCCAGTTCCTGGTGACCGTCCAGCGGCAGGTGCGAGACGTACAGCGCGACGTCGTTGTCGACGAGCGGTGCGATTCGTCGGTACTGTCCGCCCGTTACGCGTTCGATGCCGCCCCACGAGAGTCCGTGGTGCGTGACAAGGAGGTCCGCATCTGCCGCCGCAGCGGCGTCGACAGTGGCGACTGCGGCGTCGACGGCGACGGCCGCGCGGGTTACCTCCGCTTCCTCGGGCCCGACTTGGAGGCCGTTCGCGCTCGCGTCGATATCCGCGTACGCGTCGGTTCGAAGAATCTCGTCGAGTCGGTCGGTGAGCGTCGAGAGGCGCATACCGGAACCGAGAACGGCCGGTCGCTTGTATCCCTCGCTACGAGAGCGCCGCCCGCAGTCGTACTCCGAGGTCGCATCGGATAGCATCCGGAGGCCATAGAGATCAACTCCGACGGCGACCGTCCGACTTGCAAGTGCAGCCACCGCGATTATCCGACTGTCTCGCGAACACGCTACTGCGAGCGAAACACGAGGTGACTTACTATGAGTAAGTTCCGCAGTGCGCTTCGCGTCTGGCGTCGATTACCGCGTCGAACCAAACGCAGTATCACGCGCAAGATGCGACGCGTGCTTCGCCGCTGAGACGGCGGCGTCGCTCGCGTTTCTACAGACCGACGGGCGAGCGACGGCTACTCGCTCGTCACCGCGTGCTCGTAGACGAACTCTCTGAGCAGTTTTCCGGCGAGCGACGCGGCTTGGCCGTCGTCTCGGTCGTTCACTTCGACTACGTCGAAGCCGTCGGTGGCCGGAGCCACCGCTCGAACCACGTCGCGCATCTCGCGCGGCGTCAGTCCGAACGGTTCCATCGTCCCCGTTCCGGGCGCGAAACCGGGATCCGCGCCGTCGATGTCGACGCTCAGGTAGACGGAGGTGTCGGCGTCGAACGCGGGTTCCCAGTCGGCGACGTCCTCGGGTGCGACGACGGTCACGTCGTCGCTCTCTGCGCGCTCCCACTCCTCGGGAGAGCCGGTTCGCGCCCCGAGGATGACCGCCTCGTCGGCGGTGTCGAGGACGCGTCTGGTGACGCAGGCGTGGCTCCACTCGTCGCCGGCGTACTCGCTTCTGAGGTCGAGGTGGGCGTCGAGACAGACGAACACGTCCGGGTCGACGGCGCGGACGCCCGCGGCGGTGACGGTGTGCTCGCCGCCGAGGGTGATCGGCACGGCGCCGTCGCGGACCGCGTCGCCGAGTTCGCCGCTCAGGAACTCGACGTACTCGGCGACGTCGCTCCATGCGTGGAGGTCGCCCGCGTCGTGGACCGAGAGGTCCGAAAAGAACTGGTCGGTTCGACGGTCGAAGTCGTCGAACGTTTCGGCGAACCGCCTGATGCGGTCGGGGCCGAAACGGGCCCCTGGCTGAAAGCTCGTGGAGATGTCCAGGGGCGCACCGACGATGACGAAGTTCGCGTCACTGCGTTCGGCGGTCGCCCCGGGGAACATCACACGACCTTTCGGTTGCCTTCGTACTCGAGGTACTCGATTTCGCTCTCCGGCGAGAAGTCCTCGCCGTCGGGGATGCGCATCGTGAACGTCTCGTAGGTGTCGAGGTCCATCACCTGCGCGTCGTCGCCGGTGACGGAGACGACCTGACCCTGTTTCCGGTCGATGATCGGGACCCAGACCTTCGCGTCGACAGGCTGGCTGAGACTGCGTTTCTTCCCGTCGAAGACGCCGCGGCCCTCGACGCGGGCTTTCGCACTGCCGTGCTTACCGGGCTTGGCGGTGCTGTAGTGGTTGATTTTACAGGGGGCGCCGTCCATCATGACGTAGCTGCCTTCCTGCAGTTCGCGAACCTGTTTCTGCTGTTTCGCCATACCACGGAGTTACCGAGGCGCCGGTATAAACGGTTTGGAAACGAATCGTGAGGACGGGTATCTTCGCCGCGAGAGGCGGTTTGGCGACGATAACGCGTGACACAGTTCGGCCGCGAACCCGGACCGGTCGCGACGATACGGTTCGGTCGTGAACCCGGACCGGCCGCGACGATACGGTTCGGTCGTCAACCCGGACCGGTCGCGACGACACTCGTCTCAGTCGCCGCGCCGTTCGCGCATACTCTGCCGGGTGAACTGCGGCCGAGCGCGAATTCCCTTGCGACGCTTGCGCAGCGACCGGTACAACAGGAACCCTACCGGCAGGGTGATGCCGAGGGCGGCGGCGGCGAAACGCCAGTCGTTGCCGAACGAGTAGAGAATCGACGCCGAGAGCAAGCCGACCGAGAAGAGGAGGCTGTAGGCGATGCGTCGGGAGAGGCGGTCGAACACGTCGTTTTTGTCCTCGATTCGGACGTTGACGGTGACGTTATCGCGTTCGAGTTGGTCGAGCGTGCGGTCGAGTTTCGGCGGGACGGTGACGAGCGCCTCCGAGGTCAGCTGCAGCTGTCGCCCGGCGTCCTGAACCAGCTGTTTGGCCGTCTCCTCTCGATAGCCGGTCTCCGAGAGGTAGTTGGTCGCGACCTCGATGAAGTCGAAGTCGGGGTCGAGCGTCACGCAGACGCCCTCGACGACGGTGGCGACCCGGAGCACCAGCGCCATATTTTGGGGGAGACGAAGCGGGAACTCGTAGATGGTGTCCTCGACCTGCTGGATGACCTGCTGGACGCGGTACTGTTCGATGTTCTCGCCGCGTACGTCGGCGATAGCCAGCTCCATCACGTTCGCCATCACCTCGCGGTCGGCCTCCGGCGAGAGGGTCCCCATCTCGACGAGCGAATCGAGGATACCGTCGATGTCCTGGTTGGCGACGGCGACGTAGAACTCGACGATCTTGTCCTGGATGTACGCGTCGACCGTGCCGCTCATCCCGAAGTCGTAGAAGATGATCGACCCCGTCTCGTCGACGGCCAGGTTTCCGGGATGGGGGTCGGCGTGGAAGACGCCGTCTTCGATTATCATCTGGAGGTAGATCTCCTGGAGCTTGACCGCCAACTCGTGGCGGTCGATACCCATCTCGTCGAGCCGCTCGACGTCGCTTATCTTCACGCCCGGCTCGTACTCCATCGTGAGCACGCGCGGACCCGAGACGTCGTCTATCGGCCGCGGGATGACGATGTCGCGGTTCTCCTCGAAGTTCGAACGGATCTGGACGAGCATGTCGCGTTCGCGGCCGTAGTCCATCTCCTCTCGAATCGTCTTGGCGAACTCGTCGGCGAGGCTGTCGAGCGAGAACGCCTGACCCTCGCCGACGAACCGCGAGACGAGCGGAATCGACCACTTGATGACCCGGAGGTCGGCGTCGACCAGAGCTTCGATACCCGGACGGCGAACCTTGACGGCGACGCGTTCGCCCTCGTACTCGGCGAGATACACCTGTCCGAGGCTCGCGCCGCTGATGGAGTCGCGCTCGAAGGCGTCGAACGCCTCGTCGACGGGCCCGAGTTCGTCCTCGATGACGACCCGGGACTCCTCCCACGGCGCGGGCGGCACGTCGTCCTGCAGACTCGACAGCACGTCGATGTAGGCGGGCGGGAGGATGTCCGGGCGCGTCGACAGCAGTTGTCCGAGTTTGATGAACGTCGGCCCGAGCGTCAACAGCGTGTCGAGCAGCACCTCCGCTCGTTCGACCTGCATCTCGGCTGTGACCTGCCGTGACCGTCCGAACAGGAGAAACCGATTCCGGTCTCTCGTGTAGGCGACGATGAGCGGAAGGAATCGGCGAAAGACGACGAAGAACCGCCAGTATGCCCGCAGATTGACCAGTGTGATCACCTACTCCGCGGAGTCGTCCGTTATCGGAATCGACCGCTCGGGAGCGGCCGTCCGCTTGGGGAGGCGGAGTTCGAGAACGCCGCGGTCCATCGACGCCTCGGCACCGTCGCCCGAGGCGTCCGGCGGGAGGGGGAGCTCCGCGTCGAGGAACAGCGACCGGTCCTCTCGGAGGTAGCGGAACTCCTGTGGGAGGCTCTTCTCGCGTCGGGCCTCGATGACGATACGACCGTCCTCGAATCGCACGTCAGCCGTCTCGGCGGTCACGCCGGGTAAATCGACGACGAGCAGGTACGCCTCGTCGCTCTCCAACAGGTCGGCGAACACCGCTTTGGGCAGTTCCCGCAACGAGTCGCGCAGCGCTGACATGGACGTAGCTACGGGTCGGGGGTCGAAAAACCCGGCGGTCGAACCCCCGGGGACGCGGCGAACGGCGCTGGCTCGCCGCTGACGCTCGACGAGCGGGCGAGGCGCGTCGACCGCCCGTAGGTTGAGGCTTTTGTCCCCCCGGTTACAACGAGGCGTATGAGCCACGACGACCTGCGGCGCGCCGGATTCAAAGACCGGACGCGCGTCGCCGACGCCCGCGAGCGACTGCTCGCGGCAGTCTCCCCGCACGAGCGAACCGAGCGGTTGGCGCTCGAAGCGGCCGACGGCCGAGCGCTGGCCGAGACGGTCACCGCCGCCCGCGACGTCCCCGGCTACGACCGCGCGGCGATGGACGGCTACGCGGTCCGCGCCGAGGATACTTTCGGCGCGTCCGGGCGCTCACCCACCGTCCTCCGACTCGTCGCAGCCGACGACGGGGGCGACGAAAGCGACGAGACGCCCGTGAACCCCGGCGAGGCCGTCCGCGTCCACACCGGAAGCGAACTGCCCGACGGTGCCGACGCCGTCGTGATGGTCGAACAGACCGAGCGGGTCGGCGACGAAGTCGAGGTGTTCGACGCCCTCGCGGAGGGCGAGAACGTCGGCGACGCCGACGAGGACGTCGCGGAGGGCCAGTCGCTGTACGACACCGGCCACCGACTCCGACCGTCGGACCTCGGCCTCCTGAAGTCGGTGGGCGTCCGCGAAGTCGAAACGTACGAGCGGCCTCGGGTCGCCGTGATTCCGACGGGCGAGGAGCTCGTCCAGCGCGACCCCGAACCCGGACAGGTCGTCGAGACCAACGGGCTCACCGTCTCGAAACTCGTCGAGCGGTGGGGCGGCGACGCCAGCTATCGCGACGTGGTGACCGACGACGAGGCCGCGCTCCGCGAGGCCGTCGAGTCGAACCTCGACCACGACGTGGTGGTGACCACGGGCGGCTCGTCGGTCGGCGAACGCGACCTGACGTACGAAGTCGTCGACGACCTCGGCGAGGTGTTCGTCCACGGCGTCGCGCTGAAACCCGGGCATCCCGTCGCGCTCGGTGCGGTCGACGGCACGGCGGTCGTGATGCTCCCCGGTTACCCCGTCGCCTGCGTCATCAACGCCGTCCAGTTCCTCCGCCCGGCGGTCAAACGCGCGGGTCACCTACCCGACGACCCCTTCCCGACCCGGGAGGCGACGCTCGCTCGGAAGGTTCCGAGCGAACCCGGTGTTCGGACGTTCGCTCGCGTCCGCACGGAGACGAGCGACGACGGGGAGGGCCTCGAAGCGACGCCGACGCGCGCCAGCGGGTCGGGAATCCTCTCGAGCGTCGCGCTCGCCGACGGCTGGGTCGTCGTCCCCGAGGAGCGCGAAGGGCTCGAAGCGGGTGCGACCGTCGCCGTCGAGAACTGGGAGTGGTCGGCGTGAGCGGACACCGGAAGACGTTCCTGCTCCCTTCGGTGCGCGGGCTGCGACTTCCGAGCTCTGTCCTGCGAGGTGAGCTCGCATGACAGAACGCAAGGAGTTCCGCGACCTCGCAGAGCCCGAGGAAGCCCACGCCGCCATCGCCTCTTTAGACCTCGAACCCGAACCGGAGTCGGTCCCGCTCGCGGAGGCGCGCGGACGTGTACTCGCAGCGCGCGTCGACGCCGAACTCGACGTCCCCGGCTTCGACCGGGCGTCGATGGACGGCTACGCGGTCCGCGCGAAGGACACCTTCGGCGCGGACGAGGCCGACCCCGAGACGCTCGAACTCGTAGGCGAAGTCCACGCGGGCGCGGAACCGGACGTGACCGTCGAACCGGGGACCTGCGCCGAGATATCGACCGGTGCCGTGATGCCGCCGGGCGCGGACGCCGTCGTCATCGTCGAGCGGACGGAGGAGCGGGGGGAGAACGAGATCGAGATTCGAACCGCCGTCGCCCCCGGCGACAGCGTGATGTTCGCCGGGGCGGACATCGCCGCCGGCGCGCGGGCGCTCGGCCCGGGGACGCTCCTGACGCCGCGCGAAATCGGTCTGCTGTCGGCGCTCGGTCGAGACGAGGTCCCCGTCCGCGGCCGTCCCCGAGTGGGAATCGTCTCGACCGGCGACGAACTGGTTCGACCGGGTGAGACGCTGCAGAGCGCCCGCGGCCAGATTTACGACGTGAACAGCTACACCATCGCCGCGGGCGTCGAGGAGGCCGGCGGCGAGGCCGTGCTCTACCCGCACGCCGGCGACGACTACGACGAGATGGAGCGGTTGCTCCTGCGGGCCTCCGAGGAGTGCGATTTGGTGCTCTCGTCGGGGTCGACCTCGGCGTCTGCGGTCGACGTCATCTACCGCGTCATCGAGGACAGGGGCGAACTGTTGCTCCACGGCGTCGCGGTCAAACCCGGGAAACCGATGCTCGTCGGGCGGTTGGACGACAGCGCCTACGTCGGCCTCCCCGGCTACCCCGTCTCGGCGCTCACCATCTTCCGGACGTTCGTCGCGCCCGCGGTTCGCCGCGCGGCGGGCGTCCCGGAACCGCAGACGGCGACGGTGAGCGGGAAGATGGCCGTCCGCGAGCGGTACGGCGAGGGGCGGATGCGACTGATGCCGGTCGGCCTGTTGGAGGACGAGGCCGGCGAGACGCTCGTCTACCCCGTCGACAAAGGTAGCGGCGCGACGACGAGCCTCGTCGAGGCCGACGGCATCGTCGAAGTCCACCCCGACACCGAGTATCTCGGCGAAGGTGAGGCGGTCGACGTGATGCTGTTCTCGCCGGACGTGCGCCCGCCGTCGCTTCTCGGCGTCGGCGAGGACGACCCGCTTTTGAACCGTCTACTCGACCGCCTCGGCGCGCCGCGGTATCTCCCGGTCGGGAGTCGGGAGGGGCTTCGACGCCTCCGCGACGGCGTCCCGGACGTCGCCGTCGTCGCCGGTCCGGACGACCGAGACGTCGACTCCGTCGACCTCGGCGGCTGGCGACGCGAGTGGGGACTCGTCGTCCCCGACGGCAACCCCGCGGGCGTCACCGGCGTCTCGTCGCTCGTCGACGACGACCTCCGGTTCGTCAACCGGGACTCGAACTCCGGACTCCGAGCCAGTTTGGGCGACCAGGTCGCCGACCTCGCCGACGAACGCGGCGTCTCGCGTCGCGACCTCGTCTCCGAGATCGACGGCTTCGACCGTTCGGTGAAGGCCTCCGAGAGCCCGGCCCGACGCGTGCTCGCCGGCGACGCCGACGCCGGTGTCGGGTTGCGGACGACCGCCGACCGACTCGGTCTCGGGTTCGTCTCGCTGGGGTGGCAGGACGTTCGCGTCCGCGCCAACCCCGAGCGAACGGGGAAGCCGAGCGTCGACGCCTTCCGAGCGGTCCTCGACGAAACGGACGACCGTACGGACGCTCTCTCCGGCTACGAGATGTCGTAGCCACGGGCGCGTCGCGGGGTAGTTTTCCGCGTCGTACCCTCACATATCAAAACAGGTTAGTTATTCACACAGTGAGAATAGCAGAAACGTATTTCAGCTCACTCCCGAAAAGGCGGGCTATGTCAAACAGGGCGAGGGTTCTTCACGTCGACGACGACCCGGACGTCACGGAGCTCACGAACCGTTTGCTCGACCCGGAGGGAGACCGGCTCGAACTGACGAACGCGGAGAGCGGTGAGGAGGGATTGGAGCTGCTCGAAGACGGCGAGTTCGACTGTGTCGTCAGCGACTCGGTGACGCTTCCAGACGGGCGGCTGTTCGCCTCGGTCGTCCGCGAGAGGGACGCGTCGCTACCGCTGGTGTTGTTCTCGGGCAAGTCCAACGCCGCGATTCTCGACGAAGCGCGGCGGACCGACGCGAGCGGCTACGTACAGAAGGCCGGCGTCGAGAGTTTCGAACGCCTCGAACGCGTCGTCGACGAGTCGCTGCTCCTGGCCGACGACGGCTGGGAACTACTCGCACACCACGACTGGGACGGAACCCAGGAGTTGGTGACGACCATCGCCTCCGCACTGGAGACGTACAGCGGCGTGGCCGCGACGGAGGGCGCGCCGCTGTTCGAAGCCGTCGACCCCGACGCGCTCGAAGGGCTGCTCGGACCCGCCGCCGACGGGAGCCACCACGAGTCGGTGTCCGTCCGATTCTCGTACCGGGGCCTCGTGTTCGCGCTGTTCTGCGACGGGCGCGTTCTCGTCCGCCCGCAGTAATCAGGGCCGGTCTACTTCCCCGACAGTTCCTCGAACGAGCGGATGCGACGGTCGGCGAGCACGCACTGGCCGCGACGCTCGGGGTCGTGTCGCTCGACGTGAATCCCGTCGAGGCCGGCGTTCCAGGCCGCGCCCACGTCGTTGGCGCCGTCGCCGGCGAGGACGCCGCGGTCGGACTCGCCGACGCCGAGTTCAGACATCGCGTGCGTCACCGGGCCGGGGTCGGGTTTCCAGCCGGTGTCGTCGGTACAGCAGACGACGGCGTCGAACCAGTCGCGGATGTCGAGTCGCTCCAGCACCGGGTCGGCGAGAAACTGCTGACAGTGCGTCACCAGTCCGACCGGCGCGTCGAGGTCGGCGACGAACGCCGCGTCCGGGTGGAGGTACGTCGCCTCCGCGCGGGCCTGCGGGTCTTCGACGGCGTGGAACGCGGGCCAAAACTCCGCCGGGTCGATGCCCCACTCGCGGAGCTGTGCGTCGCGCGCACCCCCGAGGCCGTGCCACAGAATCTCCGCTTCTCGGTCGGAGAACGTCCGGCCGAGACGCTCGCCGACCCGGTCGAACGTCCGTCGCGTGTACCCCCAGTCGGCGTCGATGAGCGTTCCGTCGAGGTCGAACAGCCAGAAGTCGTAGACGTCGGTGCCCATATCAGACGATTATCTACCCGATTCGCGGATAAAACGGTTCCGGCGAGCGTCACCACCTCTCGAACGTTCGGTTCGAACCGAAGTCCGACAGCAACGAGGCGGCAACGGCGGTCGATGGCGGCAACGACGGTCAACGACGACAATGACGGTCAACGGCGGTAACGACGGTCGACGGCGGCAACGATGACCGACGGCGTGTGCTGTCGTTGGCGGCCGCTCACCGGACGCGAATCGAACTGCCGAGATACTTGTGCAGGACTTCGCTCACGTTGTCGGCGTTGAATCGCCCGAGGTCGGCGGCGATCTCGCGCTTCAGCGCGTCGAGGTACGCCCCGTCGGTGTCGAGTTCGCTGAAGCTGACGTCGACGACGGGAACCGAGAGCCACGACTCGGCGAGCGAGCGGGCGTGTCGGTCGTCGTTGACGTCGCCGCGCCACAAGTTGTGAAAGAAGAACAGCCAGTCGTCGTCGCCCGGTGCGGAGGCGGGTTTGCGGACGACCGTCTCGAACTCGTCGGGCGCGGCCGTGACTGCCGACGGCTCGAGTCGGAACCGAACCCGGAACACGTACGCCGCGTCCATCAGTACTCGTCGTCGAACAGCGAGGCGACGCGCATATCCTGGTCGGTGATGCCGCCGGCCTCGTGGCTGGTGAGGCGGACTTCGACCTCGTCGTAGCGAACGATCATCTCCGGGTGGTGGAACTCCTCGTCGGCGACTTCGGCGACCTGCGTGGCGAACTGCACGCCCGCGAGGTAGTCGTCGAACTCGTAGACGCGGACGATTTCGTCGTCGTCGCGTTCCCAGCCGTCGGGTAGTTGGCGCTCGATCTCGTCGTCGTCCAGTCGTTCGGCCATGCGCTGGAAGTCGTCCGGCGGCTGGTTAACGTTTACCCGCGTTCGCAGTCGACGGAACCGAAAATAGCGGTCAGTCGTCGGAGCACTGCTCGAAGACGTGCGGCGGTGCGTCCTCCTCGTCGGACGCCTCGCTCGCCTCGAACGCCGGCGCGTCGGGGGTCGCGCGGTCGCGGTCGCCGAAGGAGGGGTCGAACAGCTGCATCGCCGTCTGGATGGTCGTCCAGTCGTCGTCGGCGGCGGCGTCGCGCAGCGACTTCGTCGGCGCGGCGAGCAGCTGGCCGACGAGCGCGTCCGCGAGCGCCTCGACGGTCTCTCGCTGTTCGTCGGTCATCTCGCCCTGCGCGTCGAGCTTCGACAGCGCGGTCTGTAACTCCCGGCGTTTGACCGCTTCGGCGCTCTCGTACATCGCGCTGATCGCGTCGTCGGCGCGCTTCCGTTTGTACGCGTCGAGCAGGCGCGCGAGCTCGTCGTCGATCATCGCCTCGACCACGTCGGTCTCCGAGCGGCGGCGTTCGCGCGTCTCGGCGGTGACGGTTTCGAGGGCGTCGATGTCGCGGACGACCACGTCCGGGAGCTCGTCGGCCGCGGGGTCGACGTCGCGGGGTTGGGCGATGTCGATGAGCACCGTCTCGCCCGCCCCGGCGAGCGCTTCGGCGTCGAGGACGTAGTCGGTGCTGCTGGTCGCGGTGACGACCACGTCGGCTTCGCCCGCGGCGGCGGCGGCGGCGTCGAGCGCGACGGCCGACGCGTCGGCGGCGACTTCGGCCGCGATGTGTTCGGCGTGGGGAACGGTCCGGTTGGCGACGAGCAGTCGGTCCACGTTCGCCGAATCGAGCGCTCGCGCCGCGAGCGCGCCCATCTCGCCCGCGCCGACGACGAGCGCCGTCGAGCCCTCGACGGCCGTCTCGGTCTCGGCGAGGCGGACGGCGGCGCTGCCGAGCGACACCACGCCCTCGTTTATCTTCGTCTCTGCGCGCGCGCGCTCGCCGACGTGAATCGCCTTGCGGAGGGCGTCTTCGAGCATCGTTCCGACGGCGTCGACGGCGCGGGCCTCGGACTCCGCGCGGCGGAGTTGGCCGAGAATCTGATCCTCACCGAGGACGAGCGACTCCAGTCCGGCGGCGACGCGCATGAGGTGGCGCAGACTCTCCTCGTGGTCGAGCGTCACGACCGCACCGTCGCGGACGTCGGGGGCGAAGTCGGCCAGCGCCGCCGCCCCGAGGGCGGGTCGCTCGGTGACGACGTACGCCTCCGCGCGGTTGCACGTCTGGAGGACGTACGCCTCTTCGACGCCGTCGCGGTCGAGGAGGGCCGAGATGGTCGCCCGGACGTCGTCGTGGCAGGCCGCTCCGACCTCGTCGACGGTCGCGTTGACGTGCGAGACGCTCACGCCGGAGATGACGCCGGTTTCTTCCATCACGGGGACTCACCTCTGTTCCGTATCACGCGCTGGGCCTCTCTCCGGGCGTTGGATTCGCCCGTACGTAAAGCCTTCCAAACGGGAGACGAGCCGACGACCGCTCGAACCGCCTCGCGTCGCTCGGTCGGGTCGACGCCCTCGGCTTTCAGTCCCGCGCGAATCTCTCCGGTCAGTTCGGCCATCGCACCCGCACCGTCGAGTTCCGCCTCGATTCGCTCGCGGAGGTGTTTCGAGAGCGCCGGACTCCGTCCGCCCGTCGAGATGGCGACGGTGACGGGGTCGTCGTCGACGGTCGCGGGGACGACGACGCTGCGGGCGTCGCGGCTTCCCGCGCGGTCGGTCCGGTTGACCAGCGCCCCGGCGTCCTTCGCCGCCGTCTCGACCGCCTCGTTCACCGTCTCGTCGTTCGTCGCCGCGACGACGAGCGCCGGGTCGAACCGATCGACCCAGTCGACGATCTCGTCGGGGGCGGGAGCGGCGCGGACCAGTTCCGCGCCGCCGAACTCGTCGGTGTCGGCATCGCCGCCGTCGCCTCCGAACTCGGGGCTGACGACGACGACGCGGGCTTCGTCGGCGAAGCGTCGCGCCTTCCGCGCACCGACTGCGCCGCCGCCGAAGACGAGCACCGTCTCGTCCGCGAAGTCGTGAAACAGCGGAATCATCTCGCGTAGCCGCGCTCCCGTGAGCCCACTCGGCACACCGCGTACCGAGTGAAGACCTCCGCGAGTTCCTCACTCACTGGTGTTCGCCTCCGCGCGTTCGGCCAGCCTGATTCCGGTCTTCTTCAGAATGCGCGTCGAGAACAGCGAGTCCCAGTCGTCGTCGCCGACCTCCCAGTACTCGCTCATCGTCTCGCGGACCTCCTGGATGCGGCGCTGACTCTCCTCCTCGCTCCGGCCGTGGGTCATCGCGAAGAAGTTGTACGGCCAGACGCCCTCGTGGCGGGGGCGACGGTAGCAGTGAGTGACGAAGTCGAGCGAGGCGACGGCGGGACCGACCGTCTCGACCACCTCGTCGGGGACGTTCCAGACGGTCATCCCGTTCTCGGTGTAGCCGAGCGCGTAGTGGTTCGGGATGACGCCGACGCGGCGGACCTTCCCCTCCAGGTCGAACCGCTTGACGGTCTCGACGACCCACTCGGTCTCCGCGCCTATCGCGTCGGCGACGTCGGCGTACGGCGTCGCCGTTATCGGGAGCCCACCCTGTATCTCGACGACCAGGTCGCGCTCGTCCGGCGTGAGCGTCGGCCTGCCCGAGGGTTCCACGTCGGGGCCGAGGTGTGAGAGGTCCACGTCGCCGTCGGGAACCGGCCCGTCGAGCATGAACTTGGCCTCGACGCGGAACTCGTTCATCTTCGGCAGGTTGTACGTCTCCTGGCCCGTCTCGGCCTCGATCTCCGCGAGCACCTCGTCGACGCGGCTCTCATCGGCCACGCTGACGACGAACCACATGTTGAGGTGCGGATGCTCGCGCTCGTAGTTGTGCGCGACTTCGCGGTGGGCGTTCACCAACTCCGCGACTTCCTCGAAGCGCTCGGGCGGGGCGTGCATGGCGACGAGCGTCGCCGCGCCGCCGATGTTCTCGGCGTTGACGAGCGCGCCGAAGCGCGTGAGGACGCCCTCCTCGTCGAGCGTCTGCACGCGTGCGAGAAGTTCGTCCGCCGTCACGTCGACGCCGCGTTCGCGCAGCGCGGCCGCCGCCGGGTCGAACGGACGTTCGACGACCGGAAACCCGCCCTGAAACGCGTTGATGATGGCGCGGTCGAGTTCCGACAGCGTCGCGTCCGCGTCCGCCTGTCTCATGAGCGACACTCCGAACGGAGGAAGAATAAGCGTCTCGAAGCCGGGACGCGTTCGACGGTCGAACCACGGGAGCGACTCCGACGTGGCGACACGGTTTTATCCGTCCGATAGTTATCTTCGTCCGAAAATGCAGCGTCGCACGTTCCTCGCAGCCGCCGGTACCGCCGGAGCAGCGGCACTCGCCGGCTGTTCGAACTCGTCGTCGTCCGGGACGCCGGACAACAACACCAACGGCTACGAGACCCTGACCGTCGACGGGTCGAACGCGCAGGTCCCGCTCGCGCCGATAGAAGACGTCCACCAGTGGTTCCAGGACGGGTCGGCGAAGTTCGCCGACGCCCGCGGACAGCGACAGTACGACGCCTCCCACATCGAGGGGGCGGTGCTCTCGCCCGCGCCCGACGGCCGGGCGAACGACCCGACGGGCGCGTGGGACGAATCCCAGCGCATCGTCACCTACTGCGGTTGTCCGCACCACCTCTCGTCGATGCGCGCCGCGTCGCTCATCGACTCGGGGTACACGGAGGTGTTCGCGCTCGACGAGGGGTTCTTCGAGTGGCGCGACCGCGGCTACCCGCTACAGGGCGCCGAGGTCGACGTGGAACCGCCGTCGTACACGGTTCGCGGCCGGACCGACGCGTCGCTCGCCGGGAAGAACGCCTGGGCGCGACACGAGCAGTCCGAGCAGCGCGAGGCCGGGCCCATCGCCGACGACGGCAGTTTCGAGCTCGTGCTGCACTTCTACGACGTGACCGAGTCCTCGCCCATCGTCGTCGAGACGCCCGAGTACCGCATCGAGCGGCCGCTCGGCGAGCTCGCGGAAACCGTCGTCACGGACGTCGAACGCTGAGAGTCGGGTGTCGACCGCGGGTCAGTCGCCGCGGACGCCGGTCACGCGGTAGCCCATCTCCTCGATCTCCTCGATTATCGCCTCGTGGTCGGCGTCGGCCTCGTAGTAGAACACGAGGTTGAACGCGCCGTTTCGCAGCAGTTGCTGGCACTCCCAGACGAACTCGTCGTCCTCCAGGGTCAGCCCCTGGAACTGGTTCGAGGCGAAGTCGGTGTCGTCGTTGCCGGCGTAGATGTACGCCTCGCCCTTCCCGGCGTGCTCGGCGATGACGTCGTTCAGGTCGACGGTGAGTTCGTGCATCTCCAGGTCCTCCTGTCCGGAGAGGTCGGTGTGGACGATGACGCCGTTGAGTTGAATCTCGCCCGGTTCCAGCAGCGCTTTCGTCCGCTTGTAGAGGTCGTCGTCGAGCGTCTCGCTCATGGCAACACCGTCGGGGGGCCCGGATAAACCCCTCACGGTTCGCGCGGGCGACTCGATGGCGTCGTCGACAAGCGTCGGCGCGCGGGCGCAGCGCCGACGAGTGCCAGCGCGCGAGTGCAGCGCCGACCGTGCTGTGTGTCGGCGTAGCGCGGTCGAAGCCGGCGAAACAGGGCACAAGACACATGTGGTGCGAGCGTGACGATGCGTACATGTTTCGGCGGGTCCGCCAGGAGTTCGCATCGGGATACGAGCGGTTGCTACGCGGTGAAGTCGGCGAGGGACCCACGCACGTCGCCATCATCCAGGACGGTAACCGCCGGTACGCAAGGCGGAACGGCGACGACGCGCCGGACGGTCACCAGGCGGGCGCAGAGACCACCGAGCGCGTCCTCGACTGGTGTCAGGAGCTCGGCATCGCCGAACTGACGCTGTACGCGTTCTCGACGGAGAACTTCGCGCGGCCGCCCGAGGAGCGCGAACCGCTGTTCGACCTCATCGAAGCGAAGCTGTACGAGTTCGCCGACGCCGACCGCGTCCACGACAACGAGGTGTGCATCCGCGCCATCGGCGCTATCGAACGGCTGCCCGAGCGGGTGAGGGACGCCGTCGAGTACGCCGAACGGCGGACGCGCGGCTACGACCGGTTCACGCTGAACATCGCGCTGGCGTACGGCGGCCGGGCCGAACTGCTGGAGGCCGCCCGCGACGTCGCCCGCGACGTCGACGCCGGCGACCTCTCGCCGGAGGACATCGACGTGGAAGCGGTCGAGAGCCGCCTCTACCGCCGGCCCGTCCGCGACGTCGACCTCATCATCCGAACCGGCGGCGACGAGCGAACCTCGAACTTCCTGCCGTGGCACGCCAACGGTAACGAGGCGGCGGTGTTCTTCTGTGCGCCCTACTGGCCGGAGTTCTCGAAGGTCGACTTCCTCCGCGGTATCCGGACGTACGAGTCCCGTGAGGCGTCGTGGCAGCGCCACCGCACCAACCGGGCCGTCGCGCTGGTGCGGTCGCTCGCCGAGGTGGAACTGGCGGAGGCCAAGACCGTCGCCAAACGACTCCGCGACCAACTGACGAGCGCCGGTGCCGCCGAGATAGACGAGGCGCTGGCGAACCACGAGACGGAACCGGCCGACTGAGACGGTCGAGAAGATACCACTGCCGCGGCGACGTTTGGGCGCTTCGCTGCTTCTCAGCGTCCAAACCGCCGCTTTCGGTCCTGGTAATCCAGCACCGCGCGGAGGTAGTCGCGCTTGCGGAAGTCCCGCCAGTTCACGTCGGTGAAGTACAGCTCCGAGTACACCGACTGCCAGATCATGAAGTCCGAGAGCCGTTCGGCGCCCGTCTTGAGCACCAGGTCCGGTTCGTCGGGGAAGACGAGACGGCCCTCGATGTCGTCCTCGTCGATGTCCTCGGGGTCGAGTTCTCCCGCCTCGACTTCGCGGGCGAGCGAGCGGACCGCCTCGGCGAACTCGTGTTTGCCGCCGAGGCCGATACTCACCTGGATGGGCGCGTCGGCGCGTTCGGTGTCGTCGGGGCCGCGGACGACCAGCGAGCGGGGGGCGTCCACGCCGCGCAGTTCGCGTTCGAGCGTCGCCACGACCGCTGGGTCGAGCACGCTCACGGAGATGGTGACGCGTTCGGCTCCGTACTCGAACGCCCACTCGAGGAACCGTTCGAGCGTCTCGTACGCGCCTTTCTCCAACAGGTCGCGCTCGGTGATGACGACGGCGACGTGTCGGGGGGACTCCGCCGTCGAACGGCGGTGACGAAGCGCGAGATACGTGTCGTACAGGGCCACGTCCGAGAGTCGTCGCCGGACCTCAAAAGCCCATCTCTCTGGCGTCCCTCCCGTCCGGGAGCCGAACGCGCGAGAGTTGATTCGGTCGCCTCCGGCGAGCCGAGACGGAGCAAAGTCCGCGATGTCGGGAGGGTTAAGTGGTCATCGGGGATACCGAGTGGTGTGACTTCGACTCTCCGACGGGCGGCCGGGTTCGCCGCCGTCGGGTCCCTCGCGTTCGCCACGCCGGTTCTCGGCATCGCAGCGGCGGTTCCGTTCGCCGTCGTCGCCGCCGTCGCCGCGTTCGTCGGCGAGGACGGCCGTCTCTTCGAGTTGTTCGCCTGCCCGGGCGACCGACAGGACGGCCGGCTGACCGGCCTACTGGGTTTCGCGCTCGCCGCGGCGGCGCTGGCGGTGCTGGCGACGGTTCCGGAGACGCGGCTGCCCGTCAGCGCGTTCGTCGCCGCCGTCGTCGTCGTCGCCTACGGCAACCTCGGCGAGCAGCTCGCCTCCCGCTGGAACGACGGGGCGTTTCACGCCGTCGCGGGTTTCACTGTCGCCGGCTTTCTGGCGGCCGTCGGCGGACAGGCGCTCGTCGTGTCCGCGACGAACGAGGCGCTCACGGTTCCGAAACTCACGTTTCTGGCGGCCGTCGGTGTGTTCGTCGCCGCGCTGCTCCGCGAGGTACTGCTCAAACACGACGACCCGCTGGTGCTCGTCTCGACCGGGCTGCTGCTGTGGCTGTTCCACGAACTCCCTATCGACGTCTCGCCGCTGGAGGTCGCCGCCGCGCTCGCGCTGACTGTCGTCCTCGGCTACGTCTCGTACGCGCTCGGCACGGCGTCGGTCGCGGGGATGCTCACCGGCATCCTTCTGGGCGTCCTCACTATCGTTCTCGGCGGGTTCGGCTGGTTCGCCGTCCTCATCACGTTCTTCGGCGTCGGCGCGCTCTCGACGAAGTTCAAGTACGAGTCCAAGCGCCGACGCGGCGTCGCCGAGGAGAACGACGGCGCGCGCGGAAGCGGGAACGTGCTCGGCAACGCCGCCGTCGCGATGGCGGCCGTGCTCGGCTACGCCGCGACCGAGCAAGCGGGCGTCGAGTTGCTGTTTCTGTTCGCGTTCGCCGGGTCGCTGGCGACGGCGATGAGCGACACGCTGTCGAGCGAAGTCGGCGGCCTGTTCGACACGCCGCGACTCATCACCACGCTCCGAGAGGTCGAACCGGGGACCGACGGCGCGGTGACCTGGCAGGGCGAACTCGCCGGACTCCTCGGGGCCGTCCTCGTCGCCGCCGTCGCTGCGCTCACGTTACCGTTGGCTCCGCCGCTCGTTGGCGCGGTCATCGTCACGCTCGGCGGCGTCGGTGGGATGACGGTCGACAGCCTCCTCGGGGCGACGGTCGAGGGGAACCGTGTCGGCAACCAGGCCGTGAACTTTCTGGCGACGCTTTCGGGTGCGGTCGTGAGCATCGCGCTCGCCGCGCTCCTGCTTCTGTAACCGTGATTCGACCGGCCCGAACCGCGGAGTACCCCGCGCTCGCGTCGATACAGACGTCGCTGGCGGAACCGAACCCGGAACTGCTTCACTGGGCCGTCGACGCCGGGAACGTGTTGGTGTCGACCGCCGACGGGCGACCGGTCGCCTACCTTCTCGCCGTGTACGGCGAGTCGGTTCACGTGGCCGAACTCGCGGTCCGGCCCGACCGCCGCCGAGAGGGCCGAGCGAGCGCCCTGCTGTCCCGTCTGGTCTCGTCGCTCGGGGCCGAAACCCGAGTCACCGTCGCCGTCGAACCGGAGAACGGGGCGGCGAGAGCGCTGTACCGTTCGATGGGGTTCGAGCGGGTGAGACGGGACGAGTCGTACTTCGAGGGCGGCGCGGCGCTGATACTCGCTCGACGGACGTGAGTGGCCGTCTACGGGTCGGTACCGGCCGAAAACACGCGACAGGGTCACGTCACAAAGGCTATCAGGCCGGAACTGATAGCGAGAGGTATGCGGACTCGCTGGATAATCGTGCTGCTGTTGCTCATCCCCCTGAGCGACGCGCTGTTGCTCGTCCCCGTCGCAGGCGAGTTGGGCTATCTCCCGACCGTCGCACTCGTCGTACTCACCGGACTCGTGGGGATGATGCTCGTCCGCGCGGAGGGCCGGACGACGCTCGCGCGCATCCAACAGCGACTGGCGATCGGCGAACTCCCGGCGAACCAACTGCTCGACGGCGGCCTGCTCATCGCCGCGGGCGCGTTCCTACTCACCCCCGGTCTCGTGACCGACGTTATCGGGTTCCTGCTGGCGATTCCGGTGACCCGGTACCCGATTCGCACGGTCATCAAGCGCTACGTCGTGAAACCGTATCTCGATAAGCAGGCCGACGGCTTCGTCTCCGGCGGCGTCTGGACCGGCGGATTCCCGTACCCCGACGAGGAAGACGACGTGTACGACGTCGACTCGAACTCGTATCGGTTCGACGACGACGACGCGAGCACCGACCGGTCGAACTGATTCTCCGGCGAGTGGCGGCAAAATAGACCGCCGATAATCGAAAGACGGCAGTGCCACGGCCTACCGCCGTTGGGCGAAACAGAAACCCTTAAACAAAACACCGCGCAACTACTGAATGCGCTCAGTTGGGCCAATAGCTCAGTTAGGTTGAGCGCTCGGCTGATAACCGGGAGGTCCGCGGTTCAAATCCGCGTTGGCCCATCCCTTTGGCGACGAAGGGCCGCATACTCCCCAGCCAACTAATCTCGTTCCCACACCCGATAGCGACCGTTCTACCGTCCGTAACGCGTCCACGGTACGTCCACGACACGTCGACGATACGGGTGCGACCCGTCTCGGCCGTTCTACCGCTGCGGGTACACCATCTTCTTGAGTCCCTCGCGGTTCTCCATCTGGTCGAACGCCGTTCCGAGTTCGTCGAGACCGAACTCGTCGGTGACGAGCGCGTCGACGTCGACGCGGCCGGTCTGGAGCAGCCTCACCGCTCGTGCGAACGTGTCGGGCGTGAGCGAGTACGTCCCGATAACTTCTCGCTCCTCGAAGAACAGGTCGAACGCCGGAAGTTCGACCGTCGCGTCCTCGGGCGGGACGCCGAAAACGAGCGTCCGCCCGCCGGGTCCGGTGAGCGCGTGCGCCTGCTCGACGAGGGCCGGGACGCCGACCGCTTCGATAACGACGTCGACCGGCCCGACGAGGTCGTCGACCGTCGATTCGAGGTCCCCCTCGGTCGGGTCGACCGCGTGGTCCGCCCCGAGTTCGAGGGCCGCCTCCCGGCGCTCGGCGACTGGTTCGGAGACGACGACGGCTCCGGCACCGCTCGTCCGGAGCAGTCCGACGAGGAGCAAGCCGATAGCCCCGGCCCCGACGACGACGACCGTCTCGCCGCTCGTCAGATCGATCTGGTCGAGACCGTTGATGCAACAACCCAACGGCTCGGCGAACGCCGCGGTCCGGTAGTCGAGGTCGCCGATACGTTCGACGTTCGCCGCCGGCGCACAGACGTACTCGGCGAACGCCCCGTCGACGGTGTGTTTCGCCGCCCCGCCTATCGACGTGAGGTCGGTGCAGAGGTTCTCGCGTCCGGATTTGCACATCCGGCACTCGTGGCACGGGACGGAGGGGTTGATGGCGACGCGGTCGCCCGCCGTGAAGGCGCCGCCGTCGCCGACGTCGTCGCCAACGGCGACGATTTCACCGGCGCACTCGTGACCCGGAACCAACGGGTAGTCGACGGAGAGCGAACCGCTGTACATGTGAACGTCGGTCGCACAAACGCCGCAGGCGTTGACCGCGACGAGCAGTTCGTCCGACCCCGGAGTCGGTCGCTGTCCGTCTCTGAGTTCCAGCGTCCGGGTGTCGGTCAGTGTGGCGCTCTTCATGGGTTGTCTACCGAGAGAACAGCGTTGGGCGAGTTAAAACACGGTATCGAGACGCGAGCCTACGTCGTCACGTCGAACGGGGGTTCGACGTCCTCCGGAAGCGGCGTCTCGTAGGCGTCGCCGCCGATCTCCGTCTCGAACTCCTCGCGCGCCGCTTCGACCGTCTCCGGACTCGTCAGCAGGTCGTACGTCGCCCCGGCGAGCACTTTCGCCGTGAACGCGACGCCCTTCAGCCCGAAGTCGCCGTTGGCGGCGACGACCTGCCAGGAGTGGCCGGGCGCGCCGACGGGCCACGTCGCCGCCGTGAACTGGCCGGTCGGCGTGATCCAACTCACGTCGGCGACTTCCGTCGAGCCGTGGGTCTGGTGGTCGCGGTCGAACGGCTCCACGGGTTCGGGATGTAGCGACTTCTCGCGTATCTCGTCGTACAGTTCGTCGGGGACGGTCGAGAGCCCCGACTCGATTCGGTCGTCGGGGACGGTCGCCTTGAGCTCGGCGGCGAACTCGTAGTCGGCGTCGTCGTACGGAATCGGGCCGACAGCCTGCATGTTCCGCCAGATGACGTCGGAGACGACGTCGTTGGCGCGGTAGTCGTAACAGCCCGTGAGGAACCGTTCGGTGACCTCGGTCTGCGTCATCAGCGCCGCCGCCTCGGCGATGTCGCGGAGCCACTCGGTGTTGCGCTCGACCTCCTCGCGGTCCGGCGCGCGGACGTAGTGCCACACCGTCGCCTCCGCGGGGACGACGTTCGGGGCTTCTCCCCCGTCCGTGATGACGTAGTGCATCCGCGCGTCGTCGGAGATGTGTTCGCGCATGTACTCGACGCCGGTGTTCATCAGTTCGACCGCGTCGAGCGCGCTCCGACCCGAGTCCGGCGACCCGCCCGCGTGCGCCGCCTCGCCCTCGAAGGTGAACATGACGGAGTCGAGCGCGTTCGACGAAGCCATCCGCGGCGTGCTGAGGTCGCCCGGGTGCCACGTCAGCGCCGCGTCGAGGTCGTCGAAGACGCCCGCGCGGGCCATGTACGTCTTCCCGACCAGCGTCTCCTCGGCCGGGCAGCCGTAGAAGACGACGGTCCCGGGGAGTCCCGACTCGTCGATGGCTTCCTTCACTGCGACGGCCGCGCCCGCCCCGGCGGTGCCGAAGAGGTTGTGGCCGCACCCGTGGCCGGGGCCGCCCTCCTCGACGGGGTCGCGTTCGGCTTCGACCTTCTGTGAGAGCCCCGGGAGCGCGTCGTACTCGCCGAGGATGCCGACTCTTGGTCCGCCCTCGCCGTAGGCGGCGACGAACGCCGTCGGCATCCCGGCGACGCCGCGTTCGACCTCGAACCCCTCACCTTCGAGGAACTCGACGAGCGTCGCCGCCGACTGCTCCTCGTGAAGCCCGAGTTCGGGCGTCTCCCAGATACGTTCCGCGACGTCGACGAGGCGCGGTTCGTTCTCGTCGACCCAGTCGAACGCCGTTTGCTTGCTCATAGCTCACACACGACAAAACCCTCGATAAGCCTGCGTTCTCCGGAACGTGTCGCCGGTTCGCGGACGAGGGGAGCGGAGAACTGAGCGTCGACGGCGGTGACCGAACGGTCGACGATAGCGGAGGGGAAAGAGGAGGAAAGAGGGGAAACGGGGGTAGCGTCGGTTCTGTACTCGCTCGTGCAGCCGTAGCCGGGAGCACCGACGACGTTCGCCAACCACGCCGGGGGTCAGGATAATGGACAGGTTGATACCGCCGGACTGACGAGCGAGGACGACGATGCGGCATCTCGACGCGACTCCCCCCGAGCGGACCAGCCTGTTCCACGGACGAGCGATTCGTCTCCCGATGCCGAGCGTCGAGGCCGAACTGGAGTTCCACCGCAACATGTGGCGAGTCGCGGAGGGACTCGAACGGAAAGCCGAGATGGTCGCCGACCCGCGGGCGTCGGTTCACGAGGCGTGCGACCAGCAGTTCGAGCGCATCAAAACCAGCTACGAGACCACGCTCGAACGGTTCGTCGGCGACGAGTACGAGTCGGTCGCTCACGCGTACCTCGAAGGCGAGCGGTCCGACGGGCGGGCGGCGCTCGCGGGGTATCTCTCCGAGGCGTTGTGGCGGCTCCAGCAGCTGTACTCCGTCTCGAATCTGACCTTCTTTCCGGTCGTCCTCCGGTATCCGCGCTGCTGTACGATCAACGCGCGGTTCGTCCACGGACAGGTAGTCGAGAACACGATTCAGTACGAGTCTCCCGAGCACTCGGCGGTCTGTCCGGACGAGTCGTACGCCGACATCTACCACGGCGAGAGCCGCTGGTCGCAGAAACAGGCGGCCGAACACCTCGCGGCGAGCGCGCAGGCGATCCGCGACCGGTTCCCCGACCCCCGGGAGACGCCGGACGACGAGCGACGCGCCGGAGGAATCGTGAGCGTTTTCGGACGCCGCGGGTCGACGTTCACCTCCGGACTGGAACTCGTCGAGGCCGACCCGGACCGCTTCGACGACGACGTCGAAGAGCCGACACTGGTCACCGAGAGTTCGGTCGCCAGATGCACGGAGCGCGAGTGGCTGCCGCGCGGAGCGGCGGTTCTGTGACCGACGAGCGGACAGTTCAGAACAAAAGACCTACTACAGCCACCTTCCGATGAACGACAGAAACTGCATGAGACACCTGCGGAGCGCACGAGTAGAGACGGGGGGAACCGACGCGACGAAGCGGCCTACGGGAGGGGACCGATGAGCGACTCGCCGTCGTTTTACGACCCGGCGGACGCCCGCTCGGACGTCCACATCCCGGACTGCGAGGTCTGCGGCTGCGACACGGTGTTTATCGGTGTGACGCCCGCCGACTACGAGTACCATCTCATCCGGGACCACGACTACCTCGGCGGCTTCACCGCGTCGCAACTGCGCTACGCCGTCGAACGCGGCGTCGAGCGAGCGAAAGCGCAGGAACGCGAACCGCGCGACGACTGAACCGAGCGGCGCGCTCGACGCGGTAGGCGACCTCTACTCGCCGTCCGCGCTCGAACTCACGTTCCGTCAGTTCGGCGAAACGAAACCGACGCGTTGTTCCGAAATTCTGGATGTAGAGCGCTCAACAGCCGATGGTAACTTTCGATGACTGTGTTTATGACTACAGTATTCAAGCCCTAAATTTATATGGGATGGGTTCATTCGGATGAACAAGACACACCAATGAGACAGAACGTATCCGGGCAGGGTGTCACCGCCCGGGGCACACGGGTCCCCCGCATGGCGGGGTACAGTGCCTCTACTCAGACGGTGTGTTCGAGACAATCATGAACATTAAGAAATTGTTTAACGACGAACGTGCGGTCAGTCCTGTCATAGGTGTTATACTTATGGTGGCGATTACGGTTATTCTCGCGGCTGTCATCGGCACGTTCGTCCTCGGACTGGGGGATCAGGTTGGTAACAATGCGCCACAGGCGAGTTTTGACTTCAATTACAACAATGACGGTTCGGAAGTCACGATTTCGCACGCTGGGGGAGCAACTGTCAACACCGATGAACTCTCAATCATTGTTGACGGTGGAGAGGAAACGGTAACGTACAGCGACACACGAGTTAGCAGTGGTGAGACTCTTACTACGGTTAGCGGATTGAGTCCCGGAGATAAGGTTACGGTTGTTTGGGAGAACCCGTCCGGCGGTTCCACGACCATCATCGCCGAATCCACTGCACCGTAGACTCAACAAATAGACTCTACTTTCCGTTATTTTTGTACCTTGAGCTACGCATAAACAGAGACTACAACTCTCGCTCTGCTTCGGTATGGCAATCTCGACAAAGAGAAATCAGATTTTCTAACCGATTGGCTTCTGATGGCTCATCGAACATCCTAAATTTCGTTTTGTGGTGGACATGGAGTCCACCAGTTTGCGTGTCCCGATGCTCTTCATCGCTCATCCCACATCGTTGGCATTCGTATCCGTCACGTTCCAATGTTCGACGGCGTTGCGCGTACCACCGCGGCCCGTAGTAGGTGACAGTCCCATCTCCGTCTATTTCACGCGGAGGTTCGAAGCCAGCGGCATTGAGTGCTCGACTCCATGAGCCAAACTCCCTGACGAACGGTGTATGTGACCACCGGCCGTGTGCGATAGCATCCCCTCGCCTTGGTACACGTTCCAACTCGTTTGAAAGGTGGTTTAGCTCCTTAAGCAAGTCATCTCTAGATACTCGTCCCGCTGGGTTACCGTCTCGTTTCTGAAGCCCAGCAGCATCCCAGGCAGCAGACCACGACCCAAATGTGGTGAGATACGGCTGAGCAGAGAACCGGCCATGCTCGTCCATCTGTTCTACCGTCGGCGGATACCCCAATCCGTCAGCAAGCGTCTGTAGTTCCGCTACCAGTGTCGACACCTCGTAGCCGTTCTGATGATTTGGTTCGAAGCCAACAGCCCGCAGTGCACTTGACCACGAATCGAAAACACGATAGTACGGCCGCTGCGAAAACGACCCCAGTTCGTTCATCTCCTCCTGTGTCGGCGGTTTTCCCAACTCCTCCGCCAGTCGAACCAACTCGTCTCGCAACTCCTCTCTCGAAATCCGCCGACTCGTTCGCCGTTCACTCTCCAAGCCAGCCGCTTCTTTTACGTCGCTCCACGACCCGAACCGTCGGAGATACGTGTGTCCCGAAAACTCTCCTCGTTCCTCCATATCCTCGAATCTCGGGAGTCGGTCCAGTTCATCGTCCAACTCTCGCAGCGCGCGAATCAGCCGCTCCTCGGACACCTCGTTCTCGTGGTTCGTCGTCAGTCCGGCCGCTTCGAGCGCGTCGTTCCACGACCCGAAGACGCGGTAGTACGGCGACGACGACCGAGGACCTTCTTCGTTGAATCGCGTCCGAGTCGGTGTCTCACCTATCTCCCGCGCAAACTCTTGCAGTTCGGTGAGTAGCGCAGCACGCTCGGACTCTTCGTCCTCACCAACAGACATCTACGGCAGAATTATTCGCATTCAGTCAAAAACGTTCGCCACACCGTCGTCGGTTGTGCATACTCTTCGCCACCTGACAACAGAGCCTTCAGGCGCGGCAGCCTACACACACTGTGGCAAAGGACAAAGACCTCGGTTCGATCTCCGGACTCCCGGACGAACTCGGCATCGACGACGACCTCGCGCGCACCCAGCAGGTGCTCACCGTCTCCGTGGACACGCGGCGCTACGGCAAACCCGTCACGCTCGTCGATGGGTTCGAGGGCGACACGGACCTGAAGGAACTCGCCTCGACGCTGAAGCGGAAACTCGCCTGCGGCGGCACCGTCGAGGACGGCGTCATCGAGTTGCAGGGGAACCACAAGGAGCGAGTGCCGGACATCCTGCGCGAGCAGGGGTACACCGTCGAGACCTGAGCGGAGTCGAAGAACCCGAGCGCGCCGAGTCAGAAGAACTCGTGCAGGAACACGTTTTCCGTCGGATAGAGACTATCGAGCGTCGCGACCGCCTCCGCCGCCTCCGTCGACCCTCCCGCCTCCATCGCGTCGGCGTCGGTGACGCCGTCGGGCAGTTCGAGTCGGCCGTCGTCTCGCAACTGCGGCGCGGAGCGCGCCCCAACGAGAATCTGCGAGAGCGCGCCGATACCGAGACGGAGCGAGGGGGCGGCGTCGGTTCGCTCGCAGGTGACCCCGGACCCGTCGGCGCGTAGCTCGAAGGTGTCGTCGTTCCACGCGCAGCGGTCGTCGACGACGGAGAGGACGACCGCGCCGGTTTCGTGCTCCGGAACGGGCGTCGACTCGACGGCGTCGACCACGTCGACGACGCGGACCATCGGTCCCGGACGGCGTTCGACCGTCGCCGCCCGGGGGTCCGAGAGGCGGAACAGCAGGTCGCCGCCGAGCGGTCCGTCGAGTCGGACGCGGTCGACCTGCGAGTCGTGGTCGCGGCAGAACCGAAGCAGGTGGCGCTCGGCGTCGGCGTCGACGCCGACGAGTTCGCGGACCGCCATCGTCTTCTCGTTCTCGGCGTCGTCTCTCTCGACCGTGTAGACGAGATACCCCCGAAGGTCGCCGTCGGCGTTCTCCCACCCGTAGACGTACGGTTCGGTTCCCCAGCGGTCGAAGATGCGGTGTCGCCACCAGCCCTCGGTCCGTCTGAGCGCGAGCGTCTCCGTCGCCGCCTCGCGGTGGACGGCGTCGACGGTTTCGTACGCCTCGACGTCGATGCGGCGGAATCGACCGCTCGCGTCGGCCGCGTCGTCCGCGTTATCAGCGTCGGCGTCGTCTGCGTTGTCAGCGTCGGCCGCGTCGCCAGCGTCGGCGACGACCGAGGAGAGTTCGCCCGGCGGCACGGTCGTTCGCTGGTAGGTGTTCGTCGTCGCCCAACCGAACCGCACGTAGAAGGCGTACTCGAACGGCCAGAGCGCGGAGAACGGAACGTCTTCGTCGCGGAGTTCGCCGAGGAACGCGTCGAGCATCCACCCGATGTGGCCCTGTCGGCGCGTCTCCGGCGGCGAGGCGACGGCGGCGAGGCCGCCGACGCGACGGGTCGAACCCCGAATCAACATCGAGAAGTTGTACCAGCCGCAGACGGCGCGGATGTCGTCGGCGTCGAGCGCGTCGTCGGGCGTCCCCGCGTCGGCGTCGGCGTACACCGCCCGAGGCGAGTAACTGTCTGGGCGCTCCGGCGGGTCGTCGTCGAGTTCCGGCCCCGCCTCGGGGCGGAACGCGTACTGGAGCGTTCGCCGGACGGCGTCGCGATGCGCCTCCGGTAGCGGTCGGTAATCCATGCGATGGCGTCGGAGTCGGCGTACAAAGCCTTCCTGGTGGCGTGCGACCGGCGCTCACGGGAGCGGTTGGGGTAGCGGCCGAGTCGGGAACGCGCCCCCGAAACCGAGTGATTCAGGGGCGCCGAGACCCAACCGTGGGTATGGCCGACAGCGACGACGAACTCATCACGTACGACAACTTGCTTCTGATACTGATTCTGTTCACCGGCATCGTCGGAACCGGCGTCGTCCGATGGGTGTTGGGCAATCTCGGCTACAACGGCGTCGGGAGAGTCGTCTTCGCGGTCGGCTACGGGGCGATGGTGTTCGTGCTCTGGTACGGCTGGATTCGACCGCTGGACATCACCGGCCCCTCCGAACGCGAGCGCTCGGAGCGCGAGCGCGGCGAGCGGTAGAACGGAACTTTAATGCCCAGTTCCGGGTCACTTACGGGTAAGGATGCTCCTGCAGATCATCGACAGTTTCCTGCTCAATTACAACGTGGGGCAGGCGCTTCTGCTCGGCTTCGTCGTGTTGACCCTCGGGGCGCTACCGCTGGGGTCGCGCCGGGTTCTGGGAATCAACTTCATCGTGTTCGGCCTCGTCTTCGCGCTCACGCCGACCGACCTCGTGCCGGTGCACTACCTGTTTCTCGGCATCGCGCTGTTGGTCGTCGGTCCGATGCTGTACGTGACCGCCAGCGAGTGAGCGACGGTCGAACCGCGAGCGGGCGGCCGGTGCTCCGCGCTTCGCCACCTTTTTCTCTCGACTCCGGATACCGCAGGCCATGATAACCGTGCGCGCGCCCGCGACCAGTGCGAACCTCGGCAGCGGCTTCGACGTTTTCGGCGTCGCGCTCGGTCGGCCGGCGGACGTCGTCCGCGTCGAACGCGCCGCCGAGACGACCATCGACGTGACCGGCACCGGCAGCCGGTACATCCCCGAGAACCCGAAGAAGAACACGGTCGGAGCCGTCGCCGAGGCGCTCGACGCCCCCGCGCACATACGGATAGACAAGGGCGTGCGCCCCTCCTCGGGGCTGGGGTCGTCGGCGGCGAGCGCGGCCGCGGCGGCGCTGGCGCTCAACGAACTGTACGACCGCGGTCGCAGCCGCGAGGAGCTCGTCTCCGTCGCCGCGAAGGGCGAGGCGGTCGTCTCCGGCGAGGCCCACGCCGACAACGTCGCGCCCGCGCTGCTCGGCGGCTTCACCGTCGCCACCGACGACGGCGTGACGAGCGTCGACGCCGACGTCCCGCTGGTCGCCTGCCTCCCCGACATCGCCGTCTCGACGCGCGACGCCCGCGGCGTCCTCCCCGAGTCGACGACGCTCGACGAACTCGTCTCGACGGTCGGCAACGCGTCGACGCTCGCCGTCGGGATGTGCCGGAGCGACCCCGAACTCGTCGGCCGCGGGATGGACGACCCGGTCGTCACACCCGCCCGCGCGGCGCTCATTACCGGCTACGACGACGTGCGCGACGCCGCGCTCCGAGCGGGCGCGACGGGGGTCACCGTCAGCGGCGCGGGCCCGTCGGTTCTCGCCGTCTGTCGCCGCGACGAACGCAGGCGCGTCGCCGCCGCGATGGTCGAGTCGTTCGGCGATGCGGGCGTCGACGCCCGGGCGTACCAGACCGAAATCGGTCGCGGCGCGACGGTGCTCTGACGGGGTCGCGTGGGTCGGGGCTCGCGGGTCACGGAGCGAGGCGCGGAACCGTCTCTCCCGCCGGAACGTTTTTGTGCAGCTCCCGTAATTCACGATTAATGAAACGTGCACTCGTCGCCGTCACCGACTCCGAGCGCTCGAAACGACTCGTCCGCGAGGCCGGTGAACTCGCCGCCGGCGTCGACGCCGAACTCGTGCTGCTGGCGGTCACCGCCCAGTCGGCGTACGACGACACGCGCCAGTCGACCGTCGACGCCGGTGCGCCGGGGTCGGCGTACTCGCTCAGCGACGCCCGTAGTGACGCCGAGGCCCTCGCCGAGAACGTCGCGAGCGAGGCGCTCGACGGTATCGCCATCGAGTACGAGACGGTCGGTGCGGTCGGCCGCCGCGCGGACCGAATCCTCGGCATCGCCGACGAACTCGACTGCGACCACCTCTTTCTGGCGGGGCGGCGACGCTCGCCGACGGGGAAAGCGCTGTTCGGCGACGCGACCCAAGAAGTGCTGCTGTCGTTCGACGGCCCCGTGACCGTGAGCCTCGGCGACGACTGAGCGTCGCCGGCGCTGTCTTCGCCGATATCCTCAGATTGACGCTCAGACGCCGCGACCCTGCAGTTTCTCCTCGTCGGCCATCTCGCTGTTCGACTGGCCCTTCATCCCGCGGCCGACGTCGGTCGAGATGTCGGCGAGGCGTTCCGGGTCGTCCCAGTTGTTGACAGCCTCGACGATGGCTTCGCCCATCGCTTCGGGGTTCTCCGCGCCGAAGATACCGGACCCGACGAAGATACCGTCGCAGCCGTGGTGCATCATCAGCGCCGCGTCCGCGGGGGTGGCGATGCCGCCGGCGGCGAAGTTGACGACGGGAAGGCGCCCCATCTCCGCGGTCTCGTGGACGAGGTCCGCGGGCGCTTCGTGCTCGCGGGCCCACTTCTCGCGCTCCTCGAAGTTCTTGCCGACGAGTTCGCGGATGGAGCCCTTGATGGTGCGCTGGTGCTGGACGGCCTGGTTGACGTCGCCAGTGCCGGCCTCGCCCTTCGTTCGAATCATCGCCGCGCCCTCGTCGATGCGGCGGAGCGCCTCCCCGAGGTTGCGTGCGCCGCAGACGAACGGCGAGGTGAACTCGCGCTTGTCGATGTGGTACTCGTCGTCGGCGGGCGTCAGCACCTCGGACTCGTCTATCATGTCGACGCCGAGCGCCTCGAGAATCTGCGCCTCGGTGTGGTGGCCGATGCGGGCCTTCCCCATCACCGGGATGGAGACCTCGTCGATTATCTCGGTGACGTTCGCCGGGTCGGGCATCCGCGCGACGCCGCCGCGCTTTCGGATGTCGGCCGGGACCGCTTCGAGCGCCATCACGGCGACGGCACCGGCGTCCTCGGCGATACGGGCCTGTTCGCGCGTGACGACGTCCATGATGACGCCGCCTTTCTGCATCTGTGCGAAGCCTCGCTTGACGAGGTCGGTGCCGCGCTTGAGTTCGTTGAGGTCTGTCTCCTCGGCCATACGCGGACGTAGGAGTGGGCTCACTTATCGGTGTCCTTCCGGCGAAAAGCGCCGCGAGCGCGCCGTAGGGTCGCGTCGACCGCCGACCGCGTCACCCCGTGTCGACCGTTCGCTCGAACTCCTGTATGGCCTCGTCGCTCCCGGCGACGAACATCTCGTCGCCCGACTCGACGACCGTCTCTTCGGCGGTGTGAACGCCGCCGTTGCGAGCGACGGCCACCACCGTCCACTCCCGGTCCGCGTCGCGGCGGGCGTCCCGCAGCGACTCGCCCGCGAACGCCGACGCGTCCGCCCGGACGAGCCGAATCTGGCCGACGGGGTCCATCACCCGTTCGCCGTGGACCTCCGCCGCCACGAGCCTGGCGCAGAGCTGTTGAATCGAGAGCACGTAGTCGGCTCCGGCCCTGAACGCCGGCCCCGTCTTCTCGGTGTCCGTCACCCGAACGAGTATCTCGACGTCCGGGGCCAGCGCGCGAGCCATCGCGGTGGTCAGGAGCGCGTCGGCGTCGTCGTTCACGGTGACGATGAGCGCCGAGGCGTCGTCGACGTCGGCTTCGCGGAGCGTCTGCGGTTCGGTCACGTCGCCGACGACGTCGGGGTCGGCGTCCGGCGATTCGTCGACGGTCGTCACCGAGACCTGCTCGGGCAGCGCCTCGACGGCGGCGGTACCGCCCTCGCCGAGTCCCGCGACCACGACCCGCTCGCGTGCGGAGTCCTGCGGCGTTCGGATGCCGGCGACTTCGCTCGCCACCTCGTCGAGCGTCCCCTCGGGGCCGGCGACGACGAGCACGGTGTTAGCGGTCAGTCGAGCGTCGGCCGACGGTGAGACGCGCAGTTCGCCGTCGAACCATCCCGCGACCAGCGTGAGGTCCGGATGGGTGGCGAGCGGCGAGTCGCGTATCCGGACGCCGTGAAGCGAACTGCCGCGGCGGACGAGCACCTCCCGAATCGTCACCGACGTGTCGCCGACGCCGCTGTCGACGGTGACGGGCGTCGTCGCCTTCTCGGCCAGCCGTCGGCCGATGAGCGCGTGCGGCGCGACGCTGCGGTCGACGCCGATCTCGGCGAACGCGGCCTTGCGACGCGTCGAGTCGGTGAAGCTTATCACCCGGAGGTCCTCGTTCGCCTCGAGCGCAGTCAAGACGATGCTGGCGGTGCGGTTTCCGGCGTCGGTGATGAGCATCGACGCCTCCTCGATGGTGGCGCGTTCGAGGTCTTCGCGGTCCTCGGGGTCGCCGTGTATCGCCTGGTAGCCGTCGTCGGAGAGCCGTTTCGCTTCCTCCTGATCTGACTCGACGAGCACGTAGTCGACGTCGAGTTCTTCGAGTTCGTCCAACAGTACCTCGGTGTCGCGCTGGTACTCGGCGACGACCACGTGGTCCCTCTTGACCGAGAGTCGGTCGTCGAGGTTCAGCGGCGCTCGCTCGAACAGCGGGATGACGAGCACCCGCAGCGTGACGAAGCCGATGACGACGCCGGTGACCTGCATCGCGGCGACGAAGACGTTCATCGCCGGGGTTTCCCACGGGGAGTCCGCGCCGTAGCCGGTCGTCGTCATCGTCTCGATGACTGTGTTGAGCGCCTGAAAGATGGAACGCGGGCGACCTTCGAGCGTCCGCATCCCCCAGTAGTACAGGAGCGTAAACACGACTATGACCGAGACGAGGCCGACTCCGTAGCCGAGAACGAGTCGTTGGCGCCGGGTGAGGTCGTCCGGATGGAATCCTTTCAGATTGCGGAGTTCACGCATTCGTGAATCTACTTCTCAGTTGGCGGTCCAGGACGAGGTGGTTTGCGGCGGTGAGAACGAGCGAAGGAGTTCCCGTCGGCCCGGCGGGAGACCGCTACGCCTTTGACGACTCCATCTAACCCACGGACATGTCTCTCGCGCGCGACGCCCGCGAACTGTTCGGCGGCGACGGACTCCCGTCGTCGGAGGGGCTTCCGCGCTGGCTCGCCCCCCTCCCCCGGTGGTTGGAGAACTTCGGTCTGAACCTCGCGTGGCTCGTCGTCGCCGTCAACCTCGTCGGAACGGCGTTCGGGTTCTGGTACTACCGTTTCCAGTTCGCGGAGACGCCGGTCGTGATGTGGCCGTTCGTCCCCGACAGCCCGGTGGCGACGCTGTTCATCGCGCTGTCGCTCGCGCTGTGGAAAGTCGGCCGCACCAACGAGTATCTGAACGCGCTCGCCTTCTTCGGCTGCTGGAAGCTCGGATTCTGGACGCCGTTCACGCTCGTCGTCTTCGCCGACGGCTTCCTCGCGTACACCGCGGTTCCGATGTACCTCTTTCTGTTCTTCAGCCACCTCGCGATGGTCGTCCAGGCGTTTCTCGTCCACCGATACTCGGACTTTCCGGTCGGTGCCGTCGCCGTCGCCGCGCTCTGGTACGGCTTCAACGACGTCGTGGATTACTTCGTCCCCGTCGTCGGCGACCCCCATCATACGAATCTCCCGTTCGCAGACTTCACCGCCGTCTACGGCGACGTGACGGCGCTCCAGCTCGCCGCGGCGGGCGCGGTGACGCTGACGCTCACCGCGACGTTCCTCGCGCTGTCGACCCGAATCAAGAAGTTCGAGGTCGGCGCGCTGGGCGGTCGGTAGCCGACGATAGCGCGCCACAGAGTTAACCGAGCGGCGACCCAACTGTCGCCATGACGCTCTACGACCGACTCGCGGACCTCCCGCTCATCGTCTCCGACACCTCCCGGTCCCGGCGCGAACGGGCGACGTCCAGCGGGTTCACCCGCGCGACCACCGTGTTCGCGCTGCTCGGCGACGGCGAGACGGGACGCGGCGAGGACGTGACGTACGACGCCGAAGACCACGACGCGCTCGCGGACGCACCGCCGTTCGATTTCACGGGCGAGTACACGCTCTCGGAGTTCTCGGCGATGCTCGACGACGTCGACCTCTTCCCGACGAAGCCTCCCGAACGCGAGACGGGCGACCACTACCGGCGGTGGGCCGTCGAGAGCGCCGCGTTGGACCTCGCGCTCAAACAAGCGGGGACGACGCTCGGCGAGGCGCTGGACCGGGAGTACGACCCGGTCCGGTTCGTCGTGAGTACGCGCCTCGACGGCGAGGCGGGGCCGAGCAGCCGACGGGTCGACGAACTGCTCGCGGCCTATCCCGACTCGGAGTTCAAACTCGACCCGACGAGCGACTGGGGCGACGAACTCGTCTCCGACCTCGCCGAGACCGACGCGGTGCGAATCCTCGACCTGAAGGGGTACTACAGCGGGACGACCGTCGACCAGGACGCCGACCCCGACCTGTACGAGCGCGTCTTCTCGGGCTTTCCCGACGCCGTCGTCGAGGACCCGGCCGTCACCGGCGAGACGGAGGCGATGCTCGGAAGAGAGACGGGTCGGCTCTCGTGGGACGCGCCGATAACCGGCGTCGAGAGCGTCGAGTCGCTCCCGTTCGAACCGCGGTGGCTCAACGTCAAGCCCTCGCGGTTCGGCACCCTCGAATCCTTGCTCGAAACCATCGAATACGCCGAGGAGCGCGACATCTCGTTGTACGGCGGCGGCCAGTTCGAGTTGGATGTCGGCCGCCCGCAGATTCAGCAACTCGCCTCGCTGTTCTACCCGGACGGCCCGAACGACGTCGCCCCCGGCGAGTACAACGACCCGGAGGTGCCGGCGGCGGCTCCGACGAGTCCGCTCGACGGCGTCGAACCGGCACGCGGGTTCGGGACGGTCGAGGAGCCGTAGCTACGGTTCGGCGCCGGACTCCTCGCCGGTGTGAGCGCGAACCCACAGTTCGCCGATGCGCGAGAGCCGCGTCCGGTGGGATTTCCCGCGCTCGTCGCGCTCGATGTACCCCTTCCCGCCGGGGCCGAGGCGGTCGACGTTGTAGATGACTTTCGAGCGGAAACTGTCGGTGTACTCCTCGTCGAGTTCGCCCGCCAGCGTCTCGGCGAGTTCGGAGACGGACTCGAAGACGCCGTGTTCGCCGAGCGTGAAGAGGATGAGCTCCTCGAACGGCTTGACGTTCGAGAACGACGCCACCGGCAGTTCGACGATGTGGCGCTCGCCGATGCGCTTCGCGCCGATAGTCGTTCCGCGCTCGTCGAACTCCGACAGCAGTTCCGACGCGGCGTCGAGGCGCTCGCGGAGACGGTCCTCGTCGACGCCTCCGTCCGCGAGCAGGTCCGAGAGCAGTTCCCGGTTGGCGCGGAGCTCCTCCGCCAACTCCGTCTCCAGATACTTCTCGGGGGCGGTGTAGTAGGTGTGGATGCGCTCTCTGTCGTCCTGCCGCTCGACCATGATGGAGTGGGCGGCGGTGGCGAACGCGAAGGAGACGGGACGCGGCATCGCGCTGACGTTCACCCACACCTCGCCGGGGTCGGAGCCGGCGGAGTTGTCGGGTCCGTCGGCGGTGACTGCGTCGCCGCCGTCGCCGCCGTCGATTCCGCGGTCCAGTTCGGCGTTGATGAGGTCGTACGCCTGCTCGAAGGCGGCGTCGTAGTCGTAGACGTCCGCGAGAACGAGGCGTTCGGTCGTCGCGCCGAGCAGGTTCTGGAAGTCCTTTTCGAGTTTCCCCGAGAGCCGTCGCGAGTACTCGACGTTGGCCTCGCTGCCGACCGCGCCCTCGAGGAGAATCACCCGGTCGACGTCTAACTGGTCCCGGATGAGGGGCGCGATGAGCCGGTCGTAGTCGAAGCCGACCGGCACGATGTGCGTCTGCATGGCTCTCAGTTGGACGGACGGCGGTTAAACGGATGCGGTTCGGGAGGCGGCCGGAGTTCTCAGTCGAGCGAGGCCAGCAGTTCGTCGGTGTCGACGATTCGGGCGAACTCGCCGTGAAGGTGCGCCAGCGCGGTTCGGTGCATCTCCTCGGCGTCGTAGTACTCGCCGTCCGGGCCTTCGCGGTCGAACGTCGCCGTCGCGTCCGAGACGAGGACGGGCGAGAAGCCGAGGTTCTCGGCCATCCGTGTCGTCGTCGAGACGCAGTGGTCGGTCGTGAGGCCGACGACGACGATGGTGTCGTACTCGCGCTCGCGGAGCCAGTTCTCCAAGTCGGTGCCGACGAACGCGCTGTTGACCGTCTTCTCGAACGTCTGTTCTCCCGCTCCGGGTGCGGTCTCGGCCTGGTACGCGAACCCGGGTCGGTCCGGGCGAAGCGGCGAGTCGTCCTCCTTCGACCGGTGGCGGACGTGGACGACGGGCATTCCGCGTTCGCGCCACGCCGAGAGCAGGTCCGCCGCGTACGACTCGGCGTCGGGGTTGTTTCGATCGCCCCACGCCGGGTCGTCGAACCCCGTCTGAAGGTCGACGAGGAGCAAAACCGCGTCTTCGGGCAGCGAGAACTCGGCCGCCGGCGTCACGCTTTCACCCTCGGTTTCAGCAGTTCGGGGTCGACCTTCGGGTGGGTGCGACTGACGGTCATCGGGCACTCGTCAGGCGCTTGATCGGGGTCCGCCGAGAGCATGTACTGGTGCCACTCGCGGTCGCCGTCGACGCCCCAGTCGCCGATGTCGGCGTGCGGGCAGACACCGTCGTACGCCTCGATACGCCGTTTGATGACTTCGCGGGCCTGTTGGCCGGCCTCGGTGTCGGCGGTGATGCCCGCGAATACCTTCCGGGGTTGGAAGGTGATTTCGAGGCCGAGCGGGCAGTAGCGACTCATCCGCCTCTCGTAAAAGGGGGCACGCGTCGTCGGGAACATCGGTTCGCCGCCGAAGGAGAACTCCCAGTGGGGGTCGTCGGGGTCGGTCGGAATCGCCTCGGGCCACGGCTCGGGGTCGTGGACGTGCAGAAACTGCAGAACGTGCCAGAGCTGTTCGTGGTACTCCGCCTCGGTGAGCTCTTCTCCGGGCGGTTTGAAGAACGCGACGAGCGAGGCGCGCTCGGAGAATCCCTCGAACTCCTCGACGTACTCGAGCAGCGTATCCCGGAACCGGAGGAGGGCGTCGGGATGCGTCGTCGAGGGGACGAACGTGTAGAGAGCGTCGCCCTGTCGCTCGGACTCGATGCCGAAGTAACACGGGAACGGCTCGTCGTCCCGGTCGTCGAGCATCGTCTTCCGGAACGTCTCGTAGTGCGAGACGGCCCAGTCGGGGAGGTCACCGCGGCCAATGCGGCTTCGGAGCGTCGACTGGTCCACGAGTGACTGGAGCCCGGGGTCGTTCATACCTCGGCTTAGGAGCGGCAGAAATTGTATGCTTCGGAGGCGTTCGAGGCCGAACGGGGAGAGGACTCGCTCAGTCCGCGCTCAGTCCGTCGGTGAACGTCGCCCGCTTCTCGTCGGGTGCTGGCGAGGTGACCGCGGAGACGCCGACAGTGAGCGCGAGACCCAGAACCATCCCGTACAGCGCGGCGTCCCACCCGAAGTATGTCGCCGGGAGCGGACCGAGCGAGTGGAGCACGTAGAACGCCTGACTCCCGAGAACGCCGGCGTACATCCCGTCTCGGGTCGTCTTCGCCCAGTACAGAGAAACCAGCACGGGAAGCGCGAGTTGGGCGAACCCGCTGAACGCGAGGTCGCCGACGTCGATGAGCGACCCCGGCCGGAACAGACTGGCGACGAACGTGCCGACGGCGAAGACGGCGACGCCGACGCGGGCGACCCACCCCTCCTTCGCCTCGCTGGCGTCCGGGTCGACGAGCGGTCGGTAGAGGTCGCGCGTGAGGTACGACGACCCCGAGAGCAGCATCGAATCCGAGGAGGACATCATCGCCGCCATCGCGCCCGCGACGACGAGCGCGGCGAACCAGACGGGCGTGTACTGGTTGAGCAGCACGGGGATGACGTTCGCGCCCTCGGGCACCTCGACGCCGAGCCCCGCCGCCCAGGTGCCGAGCATGAACGCCGGCACGAAGAGGAGCACGACCAGAATCGGCCACAGCGCGAACGACCGCTTCAGCACGCGGCCGGATTTGGCGACGAAGAACCGCTGGTTGATCTGCGGGAACATCGCCACGCCGAAGGCGATGGTGACCGCCGTCGAGACGATGTACTGCGGCGTGTAGAGGCCACCGCCGAGCGCGAGTTCGTCCGCGTCGAACCCGGCGTAGGCGGTCGCCGGGCCGTCGACGGCGACGAGCACCCAGCCGACGGCGACCCAGACGATGCCGAGCATGAAGATGCCCTGCACCGTGTCGGTCCACGCGACGCCGCGGAGCCCGGCGGCGGCGACGTACACTACCATGAAGACGGTGATGAGCGCCGCGCCCGCCCAGTACGGTATCGCGCCCCCCGTGAGGCCGACGATGGCCTCGCCCGCGCCCATCTGCTGGAGCATGATGTATGGGAACAGCCAGAAGAGGCTGATGCCGGCGACCAGCGCCCGGAGTCCGGTCGACCCGAAGCGGTCGCCGAGCATCTCTCCGAGCGTCACGTAGCCGCGGGCGCGTCCGACGAGCCACTGCTTGTAGCCCAGCACGTACCAGAGGATGGCGAAGAGGATGCCGTCCATCAACCCCATCACGAGAATCCACTCGGGGCCCGCCGCGTACGCGAGGTTCGGGCCGCCGAAGAACGTGAAGGCCGAGAGCAGCGTCGCGAACGTCGTAAAGAGGAGGACGACGGTGCCGAGCGAGCGACTGGCGAGGTAGTAGTCCTCCGCCGCGCGGTCGGTGAGTCGGTACGCGACCAGTCCGACCGCGAGTGCGACGACGAGGTACGCGCCGATGACGCCCAGTTGGACCGCGAGCGAACTAACCACGGGTCACCCCCATGCCGCGGTCCCACGCGCCGCGGGTGAACGCGTAGAACGCGACGCTCGCGACGCCCATCCAACCGACGTGCCACCAGAGCCACAGCGGCAACCCGGCGACGACGCGGCTGTCCCCCCAGAGGAACCACGGCACGGCGAAGACGACGAGCACTGCGAACACCACCACCCAGAGGTAATCGGCTTTCTGTCGGGTCACGTATGACGATAAACGGCTACTCGGTGATAAATTCTACTAAACTGG